>DASRDW010000207.1:0-7928 GCA_035652415.1 Candidatus Angelobacter sp.
GCCATGAAGAGTCATAGCTATAGCTGAAGGTATGGGCCGAGTCGCCGGGCGTGTTGCCGCTGGCCTGCGTCGTGGCGTTCTCATTGGTAAAGCTTGTAACCAAGCCGGTCAGGGTATCGTAGGTCGCGCTCACGCAATGAGCAACGCCGTTGGTGGAAGGCGAGCAGGTGCTGGTGGCCAGAGTGCCAACGTACGCCAGATCGTAGTTGATGGTCGTGGTGCGCCCCAGCGGATCAGTTTTCTGGTACACCTCGCCGGTGTCATACCAGCGCGTGTGGCTGCTTACGGATGTTTGCGCCGCAGGATTACAAGTGCTGTGATCAAACAGGAGCCTGGTGACGGTAGTCAGGTTGCCATTTGGCGCAGTGACCGCCTCATGCGTCCCCGCGGGCAGCGCCCCCACCGTGCCTTCATAGCTGACGTTCTGGTATGCAGGTTCGTCATAGGCGTAATCCGTCTCTGACATCTTGCAGCCGGAGCCGTCTTTTACGACGACCGACGCGGGAAGATTGATATGCCCAGCGTCAAAATAGGCGGAATTGCTCTGCCACTGATAGGTGGTGGCCGTTTCTCTAAGCAGCGGGCCGGGCCCGTTGGTTCCATAGTCATACACTTTTTCATCAGTGACGCCTCCATAGCTCTGAATGGCGCCCGCCACGTTCCCTGAATCGTACTGGCGGGTAATCTTGCTCACTTTGTTGCCTGGCAGCGTTGTTGTAATTACATCGGGCAAGACCACACCCAGGAATGATGCTTCGGTATTCAGCGAATAATAGCCAATGTAGTGCGTGTCAATGGTCTTCAGAAGGGTTCCCGAATCATGGTGCTCGGAGTAAGTCCTGGTTTCAGTCTCGCGGAAATCGCAAGGCAGGCTGGGTACCACCGGATTGAACACATGGGCAGTCTCGTTCCCGTTGGGATCAAGAACGTAATTTGTGATGCTTCCGTCCGGCTGTGCCGGATTCCAGGTGTACTGCCATATCTGCGGCGGGTTTACCAGATCATTAACCGTACGCGTTGCTACGGCGCGGCTCACCTTGGTGTCATCCATGCACGTAGGAAGTGAAACCTCGGTCCACCCATAAACAATGCTGCCGCCTGTGGGCAGGCCTATGCTGGTGATATTTCCATAGGAATCATAGGTAAAGGTCCAGGTCGTACCGTCAGGCATGATCAAAGTGCTGAGTGACGGCTGCACGCTCCCCGCAGGATAACTCTTCAAGAAAGTGTCATTTTTCGGGGGTTCCACATTAGGCTGGCTGAACGTAGGAGCCAGATTGACGCCAGTGAAGCAGGCCTTCACGGTGCTCGATTGGCCCAATGGGCCTGGATAATCGAATAGGTAGGCTGAAGTGGTGGTGCTGCTTGTGGCGCAGCCGCTGAAATCTGGGGCAGCCGCGGCGGGTGTATTTCCTACTCCGAAAGGAATAGGCCGGCCGGTAACGTCGAAACTGGGTCCTGAAATAGTTGATCCATCCGTACCCACCGTAAAGACCATTGTGTTGCCATTCGGATCAACGATCTTGGAGGGAGTGCCGAGATCCTGATAAGTGACCTGCTCGTTCGCCCCGTCAGGCAGTTTCGTATTTCGCCACCCCAAAACATGGGCATAGATATTGGCAGATACGCCGGAAGCTGGGGATGTCTTGCCAGCCGACATCAAGAAGCTTGGGAAATAATAGGTCAGGCCATTGCTGTCGGTCAGCACCCCGCTGTCGTCTGAGTGATCGAACTGGACGCCACGCGTCAAATGAAACTGAAAGTTCGTCCCATCCACCGTCATCATGTTTCCGTTCGGGGCCAGGGCGGAGAGCCAGTGAATCGAACCGTCCGGCGTGGAAACGGAGTAGTCGTAATCGTTTTCCGTTTGGGTATTTTGGAAATCTGTCGTCATGGTGCGCACGCGATGCACTTGCACGTCATAACTCGGCGCGAGCGCGAGGCCGGGCTTTCCGGCAAGCATCCATCGATAATGAATGGCTTGGGTGGAATCGACGTACTCTCCAACCTGCCAGTTCTTTGAATTCAGCTGGGCGGAAAAGCTGACCGCCATTTTCCCGCGCTCCGGGTAAGAAAACAGCGGGATGTGGACCATCACATTGCCGTTCTGCAGATTGACCGTGTCAATGCTGGAGCCATCATAGCTGCCAAACGACTTGACCCCGTTTTCTAGATTGGGAGCTGATTGGGCGCAGAGCAAAGAGCTTGCTGCAAAAATGATTGCGAACATAACTGCGGACCGGGCTAATTTCATGACTCTTCTCCAAATCAAATAAGTGGCAGGTTTGTGATCCAGCAAAATAGACGCAGCGGCACAACGCATTACAGACTTCAACCATCGGCACAATTCTGTTGCGCAGGAAATCAGAGAAATTTCCTTGGGGGTGTGGTGAGAAACGTTATAAATGAGAGTAGATCACCCAGCAAGTCACTAGTTAGTAACTAGAACTATTTCTCGTTTAATAGTTGTCCACTTGCTGCCATAGTCGCAGATTTACACCCGTTTCTCGGTACGAGAGCGTAGAAATATTCCAACTACATATAAAAGTTATCTACAAAGAGTAAAGCCGTGGATAGAAAAAATACTGCAATCCAGTTACGCAGAGGCGAGCTTTAACTCATTACCTCTCTTCAGCAGGTTGATCAATATCAGAATATGCGACGCAGCCAGAAGAGGCACATAAAACACTGAGACATACCAATGCGCATCAAGCTTGTCGACAAGCGCGGCTCCTAAAGTTAACGCCACATAAGCGGAGATAAAGTTGTAGGCGAAGCCGGCAACGGTAAATATCCAGAGCAGGACAGATGAGCGCCGAGAGTTACTGCGGAGCGCTCCCATGCACAAGATCAGGAGAAAGAGCATTGTGGGTTCGCCGATGGCGATGATCGTGGCAAAATTTCTCGGAAATCCCACACCAACTACGCCGGGAACCAGCACAGCCAAGCCTACATGATGTGCAATATGAGGCGAGAGCAGTACAAGCATGGCTTTGCGGATGGGCTGCTTCGCCAAATAGGGGACAATGAACCAGATCGCCAGAAGATACAACATCAGAAAAGAAAGGCCTGCCTGTACTACGTAAACGGTCACACTGCTCATAGGCGCGAAATTATACAACCCATTCGGCAGACTGGAGCTAGCCTTTTTGCATAATGTAAGTTTCAGAAATGATGTTTGCCTTTGGTTGAGCTGATTGTTTAATCCTTAGCTGAACTTATAAACCCGGTCAGTGATCTTAGTCTCCGCACGCCTCCAAGATGATCACAGTCGAAGCCAGCCTACCGCGGCTTTTAACCGCAAAGTAAACCGCCTGCTTTTCGCAGGCGGTGTGTTGATCCAAAACATTCTGTCGCCTAGGCTCTCAGCGGCTACGCGTAGATCCCCCGTACTTTAATGGTATGAGCTACGCGGCTGATAGCAAGCATATAAGCCGCAATTCGGTTGTTCACACTGTGCGCTTCTGAGAAGCCAACCACAGCTTCAAAAGCTTCGCGCAGGATGAACTCCAACTGTTCATTGACGGCGGACTCTTTCCAGAAATACCCCTGGCGGTCCTGCACCCATTCAAAATAGGAAGCAGTTACGCCTCCGGCGTTGGCCAGAATGTCTGGGATGACAAAGACTTTCTTATCGGCAAGAATTTCGTCGGCTGCGGCAGTGGTGGGACCGTTTGCGCCTTCACAGATGATCTTGGCTTTAATGCCCGCAGCGTTCTGGCTGGTAATCACGTTTTCTGTAGCCGCAGGGATCAGGATGTCGCAAGCGGTCTGCAGCAGTTCTCCGGAATCAGCCGCTTCAGCTTCAGTGAAGCCATTGATGGTTTTGTTGCGGTCGCGATACTCCAGCAGGTTGTCAATGTTGATGCCATGCGTGTTGTAGAGACCGCCATCGTATTCAGCGATGCCGATAATTTTGTAACCTGCATCTGACATAAGCTTGGCTGCGTTTGAGCCGACATTGCCAAAGCCCTGAACTATTACGCGCGTATCTTCACGAGCCAATCCAAATTTTCTGAGAGCCTCGTCGCAGTTGATCATTACGCCACGGCCGGTGGCTTCGCGCCGTCCTCTGGAGCCGCCAATATTTATCGGTTTTCCTGTTACTACGGCGGTCACCGTTTGACGCAGATGCATGGAATACGTATCCATCATCCAGGCCATAGTTTGCTCGTTGGTGTTCATGTCCGGAGCAGGCACATCTTTTTCCGGGCCAAGAAACTCAATGAGCTCAGCGGTGTAGCGGCGCGTCATCTTTTCCAGTTCAGACTGGCTGAGCTTCTTGGGATCTACAATGATCCCGCCTTTAGCGCCGCCAAAAGGAATGTTAACCACAGCGCATTTCCAAGTCATCCAACTGGCCAAAGCACGCACTTCGTCCAGCGTGACATCCGGTGAGTAGCGCACGCCGCCCTTTGCGGGGCCGCGGGCGATGGAATGTTGCACGCGAAAGCCGGTAAAGACCTCAAGCGTCCCGTTATCCATGGAAACGGGAATGTGTACGATAATTTCTCTCTGTGGATAGCGCAGGATCTTCCACAAGCCTTCATCGAGATTGAGTTTTTGTGCGGCAAAATCAAAGCGAGCTGCCTGTGCCTCCCAGGGATTCAGCTCCTGTTCAAGCGATACGGTTTTCATCTTCACTCCACGGGAAATTTCAAAACGGAAAAGATAGCGTGCTTATTGTATGCAAAGTCTGTGGGTTACGGCGACCTGTAGTATTATATCCTTCGCAGTACTAATTGCGTGAGTTGGCGCGGTCAGGGTTACCCTGGCCGATTCCGGCCAAGCCTGATAGCCCCCTTTCAGGTGATTCCGCCGTGCCGCTTGCGGTTGTTGAACAAATCGGCATCGAGTGACAATGTACGGTGGCGCGGATGGGCACTCGAGGGAAGATTTTTTCACCTCCGACCCTCTCCGTCCAGAATCCTGCAAGGCGAGTAGCGTGACGATACCCTCGTCTTCTTGCATTGGCCGTTATCGCCGCTTATGCCATGAGCCATGGTGCAACATCTGAACGGGGGATTATGGCCAAGGTTCTGCTTGTAGGTTACATTCGTGAGCTTCTGGAAGAGCGCAACAATGTCTTCCATGCGGCAG
Source organism: Candidatus Angelobacter sp. (assembly GCA_035652415.1). Classification (GTDB taxonomy): domain Bacteria; phylum Acidobacteriota; class Terriglobia; order Terriglobales; family Acidobacteriaceae; genus Angelobacter. Next base: position 5,101 of record DASRDW010000207.1, read on the forward strand.
GTCATCAGACAACCATGGCCGCAAGCCCTCAAGCCGCGTACAAAGCGATTGAAGAAGATATTTTTGATGCCGCTGTTTTGGGCTGCAATTTGCCTGAACAAGAGCGCAATCAAATGGCGCGACAGCTAACCTACCGTAACTCTAATACCAAGATCGTTATGATCTACCTGCTCAGCGTCAAGAATACTGCGCCTGCCGATGCCCTGCTCCCGACAACTTCCAGCGCGCAAGAAGTTCTGCGCGCGGTAAACCACGTTTTGAAAACCAAGAAAAATCCAAAAACCGATTCGTAGCCGAAATTTTTGGCCAGTAGGCCTAACGAAAATCACCTTCATTAATTTAGCCAGTCATCCCGATGACCGTTAGCAAGTGCGCGTAGTTATCAACGCAAACAGGACGGAGGGACTTTGTGTTCCCCGAAACCTGATTGACCATTATTGAAAATTCACCACGACCCACTCATATCCATTTTCCTCTTTTCCGCTCGCTATCATCTATCATTTGTATAGGCACCTAATATGACGCAAGCACAAAAAGCCAACACTCTTCTTGAGTTGCATCACGCCATCACGCCGCTGGTTCTTATCAATGCCTGGGACGCGGCCAGCGCCGCCATGATCGCGCACTGTGGACTCCCCGCCATCGCCACCAGCAGCGCAGCCTGCGCCAACGCGCTTGGCTATGCCGATGGCCAACATGTTCCCTGGCCAGACATGCTTGCCGTCATCAAACGCATCGCCCAAGCCGTGAGCCTCCCGGTAACTGCTGATATCGAATCCGGCTTTGCCGCAGATTCAAAGCAGCTTGAAAATTCCATTGAGCAAGTTATTGTCGCCGGCGCTGTAGGCGTGAATCTTGAAGATGCTCTGCCCGGCCATGCCGACCGTGGCCCGCTCTTTCCTCTACCAGAGCAGATAGAGCGCATTCAGGCCGCGCGCCGCTCCGCCACTCGTCTAAACATTCATCTCGTCATCAATGCCCGCGTCGATGCTTATTGGCAATCCGGCGTCGAGCCAGAAATCGCTCTGCGCAATACTCTTGAACGCGCCGCCGCATACCTCAAAGCCGGTGGCGATTGCATCTTTGTTCCCGGCCTGCGCAACCCAGACCACATCCGCACTCTCATCAGCCATCTCGACGGCGCGCCCATCAACATCCTTGCTGGTCCCGGCGTGCCCTCTCTTCCAGAACTGGCCAAACTGGGCGTCAAGCGCGTGAGCTACGGCTCCGGTCCGCACCGCGCAGCCATGGGCCTGCTCCGCCGCATCGCCGACGAAGCCCGCGCCTCAGGTACCTACAACGCACTGACCGACGGCGCAGTTCCGTATGCGGAGATGAATGGATTGTTTGGGAAGTGATTTGTGTAACATCCCGAAGTGCAGCCTTTTCTAAACTCCTGAAGCACACTGGCCCCGCCGCGCGTTCTGTACGCTGAAGGGGTGGAGGAGCGAATGAGATCCTTGCAGTCATATCGGAGGGCCGGACTGAACTAACTACTTCCACGTGACTGTGCTCTAAGAAGGCAGATTCTTGTACGATTCGAAGAATATGTCTCACATATCGGACAAAAACCTGCTTGAGGTTCTGTTGGATTCATGGGACCGCAACAACACCATCCTGATCAACCTGCTGCACGCCATCCCGGACAAAGCACTGGACGTGAGGGCAATGCAGGGCAGCCCATCCATTGCTGAATTGTTTGGACACATTCATTACGTACGTTTGATATTCGTTTTTGAAGACGCGCGCGAATTCTCCACAGAACTTCCTGAGAAAGAGTGGTCGGCGGAGCGCAACCCTGATCGTTTAACGCAGCTGCTAAACCAAAGTGCCAAGGCCGTGCGCGATGCGGTAAAAAGTAAAGTGGAGTCGGGCCAGGAAATGAGCGTTCACTATGACCACCCGATCCTTTTGCTCCAGCATATGCTCTGGCACGAGGGTTACCACCACGGACAGATAAAGCTGGTGCTCAAGTTGGCGGGCCACCCGATCACAAATGAAGTAGCCGGGCCGATCTCATGGCGCATCTGGATGAATAAGACCGCGATCAAGGAAGGTGGCTGACGAATCGATCGACCCGCATGCTCTATGAGTTTTAAGGGCTCCCCCCGAAGAAATCAAAATCGCGGAAAAATCTTTTTAAAGATCACTCGGAAGCTTCGCGCCATCCGCGTCATCCGTGGTAAGTTTCAAGCGCTGATCTTGTTCGCCGCGATTCCCGCTTCAACGCCCTTATTCATGGCCGCAACAAACGCAGGCTTTTCTTTTAGCAAAGCATCCGTCGCAACGGCGAACTCGCTTTCCAGGTTAATCAGCCCCTGCGCCGCAAGTTGCCTGGCCAGCTCCAGCATTTTCTCGCGGGAGAGGTTTACGTACTGGCAATCGTAAGGATGGGCAATGTTTACAGGAGCGCCTTTGTTGGACTTGGCTCCGATCCAGAAGACCCGGCTCTTCAGCAGATCCAGCACGGCCTGGTCAGGCTGTGTGGGAAATTGAATCTGCTTGGCAACGAAGCTATAGAAGCGGCTGGTCACGTGTACCGGCTGCAACTTGCCCGACTTCACGAACGCAAGCTGGCCGTTATCGATGGTCTTGCGAATGGAGTTGATCACCAGCCCTTCCGCCTGCTCCGGCTCCAGCGAGCCGAGCGCGTCTTTCATGGTCTGGGTCATGCCCACGGCAACCTCAACGTGAAGACCGTCACTGCCCAGCAGGTCAGCGCGGCCGTGAAGCACAAACCAGTCAGAGCCGGATGTGGACGAGTGAAAAGGCCATTTGAGCTCGGTGATGTGGATCGGGATCCCCGAGAGAGTTACGAAATACAGAGG
>DASRDW010000208.1:0-3991 GCA_035652415.1 Candidatus Angelobacter sp.
TGCGGCGGAATGTTGGTCGCCATGCCTACGGCAATTCCGTTCGATCCATTCACCAGCAGATTCGGAATCCGCGTTGGCAGCACCGTAGGCTCTACGGTCGATTCATCGTAGTTCGGCGTGAAATCAACCGTTTCCTTATCGATGTCCTCCATCAGCGCGCCGGAAATACGCTGCAAGCGGCACTCGGTATAACGCATGGCCGCTGGCGGATCGTTATCTACCGAACCAAAATTTCCCTGGCCATCAATCAGCGGATAGCGCAAAGAAAAATCCTGCGCCATGCGCACCAACGTGTCATAGATCGCGGAATCGCCATGCGGATGGTAGAGACCCATGGCTTGTCCCACCACCTTGGCGCACTTGGTGTATTTCTTGTTGTATTGCAGGCCCATCTCCTGCATGGTGTACAGAACGCGCCGGTGCACTGGCTTCAATCCATCGCGCACATCCGGCAGCGCGCGCCCAATAATGACGGACATTGAGTAGTCGAGATACGACCGCCGCATCTCCTCTTCAATGTTGATGGGCTGCACGTTGGCTGCGCCTGGACCGCCGCCATCGCCACCCGGTGGAGGTGTCAGCGGTAACTGAGGATTCTGTTCATCTGCCATGTTTTATCTCTCGTTTTGACGGGCGATTTTCAGGCACACTGCAAGCGATTCCGGCAGACCCCGTGGCCCTGCCGAAATGTCCGCTAAATGCTTGCATTTACAAGAAGTTATATGCCACAGGAATACAGAAAATTATACCATACAGAGCTGCTTTTTTCACGTGGGCTTAAGCGTGCAAATTGAGATCAGCTTTCAATCTTTGCTGAGGATTTGGGAATCACTTCCGGTACTGCACGTCGCTTACCTTCTCCATCCAGTCCACAACTTTTCCGTCCAGCTTTTCCTGAATGGCGATGTGCGTCATTGCCGTCGTCGGTGTAGCGCCGTGCCAGTGCTTTTCGCCGGGAGAGAACCAGACCACGTCGCCCGGCCTTATCTCTTCCACCGGTCCGCCCCAGTGCTGTGCCCAGCCGCAACCCGCAGTCACTATCAGAGTTTGTCCCAGTGGATGCGTGTGCCACGCCGTCCGCGCTCCGGGTTCAAAGGTCACGCTCGCGCCCTGTACCATCGCCGGATCAGGCGCCTGAAAAAGCGGATCGATGCGCACTGTGCCGGTAAACCAGTCTGAAGGTCCTTTGCCGGAAGGTTGTGATCCGGCTCTCTTGATTTCCATCGTTCACTCCCCCGCTAGTTTTAGCGTCCTACCAATTTCTGCAACTCCTCTGGATAGCGCGTACCCTGCACTGGGATCTTTGCTGCCGCGTTCTCCAGTGCGCGCAGGTCCTCCGGCGAGAGCTTTACGTTTACTGCGCCAATGTTTTCTTCCAGGCGATTGACTTTTGTCGTACCCGGAATCGGCACCATCCACGGCTTCTGCGCCAGCAGCCATGCCAGAGCGATCTGCGCCGGTGTCGCGTTCTTCTGCTGGGCAAACTTGCCGATAACATCCACCAGCGCCTGATTTGCTTTTCGGTTCTCAGGATTGAAACGTGGCACCACGTTCCGGAAATCGCCCTTATCGAACTGCGTGTCCTCTTTGATCGCTCCCGTGAGATATCCCTTACCCAGCGGGCTGAATGGAACAAAACCGATTCCGAGTTCTTCAAGCGTGGGGATCAATTCCTGCTCCGGCTCTCTCCACCACAGTGAATATTCGCTCTGCAGCGCCGTCACGGGCTGCACTGCGTGTGCGCGCCGAATTGTCTTTGCGCCCGCTTCTGAAAGCCCAAAATGTTTTACCTTGCCCTCCCCGATCAACTCCTTTACTGCTCCCGCAACATCTTCAATCGGAACATTCGGATCCACACGATGTTGATAGAAAAGATCGATGCGGTCAGTCTTCAACCGCTTTAGTGAAGCATTGGCGACTTCCTTGATGTGCTCCGGCCGGCTGTCCAGGCCAGCCTGCTTGCCGTTCTCAATCTTAAAACCGAACTTTGTCGCGATCACCACTTGGTTTCGGAATGGCGCCAGCGCTTCGCCTACAAGCTCTTCATTCGTGAATGGCCCATAAACTTCTGCTGTATCGAAAAATGTCACGCCGCGTTCAACAGCAGCTCGAATCACCGTGATGCCGGTCTGCTTATCCACGGCAGGCCCAAGCCCAAAGCTCAGCCCCATGCAGCCCAACCCAATGGCTGAGACTTCCAGATTGCTCTTTCCCAGTTTGCGTTTTTGCATTGCTTCTCCTTTCAGAGGTAAGGGCACGGATGAACGGATTAGAAGAGAGCCGCAGGTACGAACCACAGGACAGTATCAGAGCAGGAATGTTCGTCGCGACTACGGCGAGAGAGTCCGTCGGAACTTACTCACTTTAGAGCTTAGATGAAATCTTGCGAAGATGGGATTTTCTATTTTGAACGCTGCTCCTGCATAAATTGCAACGCAATGTAAATAGTGCGCCAAATTGTAAGCAGGAAACAGGTAGAAAAGTTATCCGGATTACTATTTGCTCATTTACCAAAGTTACTGCAGCTTTACAATCACACCGCGATCATCATTGGCCTTCACCGTAGCCGCCGTATCAATGTCTCCCATCTGGATCTTCTTCAGTGTCTTGCCGGAGAAATCAAACAGCGTCTCACCCATAATCGCGTAGTTCTTTGTCTCAAGCTGGTGGCCATCTTTAAAGATAAAGACTGTAGCCGGTGATTTGTCTTCCTGCGGCGGCGCTGTCTCTTTAGGCTGGCTTGTGCTGGCATCGGCCATTTGCTGTCTGTCGCGCTCTCGTGAATCTAGATAATGCTGGCCGTAGCGGCTGTCGTCTTTTTGGGCCAGAGCATCATGCGCACCCTGCAAATAAGCAGCGCGCAATTCATCATCGCTGCTGTCAGAGGCTTGCTGTTGTTGCTGTGGCTGTGTCTGCGCTGGATCAACAATAGGAGCATCGGGCACGGTGGGGTCCGCTACTGAAGGATAGCCAGGATCGGTGTAATAGCTATAGAAAAGCGGAACCGGCACAAATATCGGGCGCTGCCTGTGCGGGTTGCCAAAGCGGCGTAATGGGCCGCGAACACGAACAAATGGCGGCCTCAGTGGCGGATTGACTCCAAACGGACGCGGTGTTGGTGATACCACGCTCGCCGGCACACCGTGGGTCTGGCCATCAGGTGTGGGCGAAGTTACTGAGGCTGGTATGCCCCGGCTAAACGTCTGGGCTTGCGCGGATTGCAAGGCGAACGCAAAAACAAAGCTTAAAACTACGATTGATCGTGACATCATGCCACCACCGGCCTGCTACGGTTCTTATGATAATCCCTTATGCTGGCGGGTTACATTAAGTTTTGTACCCAGCCCCTTAGAGCCAGCACTGTTAGAACGACCCTGACCGCAAAAGCTGCAATCAAAATCATTGCTAACTCGCTCCGGTATCGAGTTTCCAGCAGGTCGGCCGCTAAACCCCCTATAAATATGAACACAAAGGTAAGCCCCAAGGCTGCATCCCAAATGCGAATGGCTGGTGCCAGAGAGAAAAGGAGCACACAGGCCCACGCTGAAATGAGTGGAGCAGTATTGCCAAAATAGCGTGTCCTGGGCCAGCTCCCATAAGCGGTAAGCGCCGCAATGAACAGAAACACCAGCACATAGCCATCAGTCCGCGCAGACAGCGGAAATACCAGATTACGCAGCACATCCAGGGTAGGCTTCTGGGAGAATAGTGTGTGCACACTCAGGCCTGGACCACCGGTCATCAAGGCGATTGCCAGCAGCACCACGCAACCCAAAACCGAAGCGCTCCCCAGGACAAGAAGCACCTTTTTACGGCAGCCGGGGGCCAGATAGATCATGTAGGCAAAGGCCAACAGAACCAGCGTGAATGACCACCAGGCAGTTGCCAGCGCAAAACCAATGGAAAGCCCAAGGATCACGATTCGCGGCGCCCATTTCCGCGGTGGAGCGTAGAGCGTATGCGCCACTCCAATCGCCGTATAGATCAGCCC
>DASRDW010000209.1:0-12711 GCA_035652415.1 Candidatus Angelobacter sp.
ATTGTCGAGATGCTGGCGGCCGCTGCCGACAAAAAGACCATTGATCAGGCACTCGCTTCCTTCGCCCGCCAGCACCGGGTGCACGTTATTGCGCACCAGGCCTCCACCCAGAAGAACCGAGTGCGATGCGATGTTCGCGCTTCTGCCTTGCTGGATGCGCAGCGTTGAAATATTGAACGATTGCCGGTTCTCGCGCTCGATCATGAAGTGGGAAACGACCGCGCTTTCGCCCGCAACCAGCTCGGTTGCCGTGTTGCAAAATGCGGTGCTGCCGTCGAGTGAGACGTAATCTTCGACGATGATGGCTTCACTCGCGCCTTCCGCGATCACCAGGTTGCGCGGATGGCTCATCAGCGCTTCGTGCCCGCCGGTGGAGACAAACAGAAAATAAATCGGCTCTTCCACAACGACGCCTTTGCGGATATGTACAAATGCTCCATCTTCGGCGAAAGCCGTGTTCAGGGCAGAGAAGGGGTCGCGGCGAATATCAAGATAGCGGCCAAGGTGCGGTTCAATTGCCTGAGGATTACTCCTGATCTCTTCCGCCAGGCTGCCAACTTTGACTCCGGCAGGCAGCTTGCCCATCAGCGATAACTCAGGCCTGAAGCATCCATTGACAAACACCAGCTGGCAACGCATCTCTGGAATGCGAAGCGCCTCTAACTCACCTTGTGAGCCTTCATCAGGAATTGTGCTTGCAAGCTGGAAGCGAGTTCGTGCAATGGCAGAGACATTGGTAAAGCGCCAGTCTTCATCATGCGTGGTCGGGAAGCCCACTTCGCAGAATCGGGCAAAAGCTTCTTCGCGCAAATCTCGCAGCCAGGGCACATCGCGTCCGGCGGCAATCTTCTGAAATTCCGTGAAGCTTTCCAGGTAAGCTTCGACATTTCGAGTTGGCGTAATCGTCTTTGTCATCGCTGGCTCTTAGACTGCCTGTTGCGCTTCAGCTTCTGTCGATGCGTAACCTTTATCTTCCAGCTCCAGGGCCAGCTCAGGACCGCCGGAACGAACAATACGGCCATTGATCAGCACGTGCACGAAGTCGGGAACAATGTAGTCCAAGAGCCGCTGATAGTGTGTCACCACAATGATCGCCCGCTCCGGACTACGCATCGCATTGACCCCGCCGGCTACGATTCTGAGCGCGTCAATATCCAGGCCCGAATCGGTTTCATCAAGCACGGCGAGTTTTGGCTGGAGCATTGCCATCTGCAGAATCTCGTTGCGTTTTTTCTCTCCGCCTGAGAAGGCCTCGTTCACCGAGCGGTTCATCAGCTTCTCATCCATCTCCAGCAGCTTGAGCTTTTCCCGGAACATGGGCAGAAAATCCATGGCATCCAGCTCGTCCAATCCATGGTATTTACGGATGGCATTGAGCGCAGAACGCAGAAAATATGCGTTGCTGATGCCGGGAATCTCCACCGGATATTGAAATGCCATGAAGATGCCTTCGCACGCGGCTTCCTCTGGTTTCATGGCAAGCAGGTCTTTGCCGTTAAAGAGCACCTCGCCCGCGGTGACGTTATAGCTCTCTCGGCGCGCAAGTACCTGGGCCAGCGTGCTCTTGCCGGAACCGTTCGGTCCCATGATGGAGTGCACCTCGCCGGCATTCACTTTCATATTAATGCCCTTGAGAATCTCGTGGTTATCCACGTTGACATGCAGGTTCTTGATTTCCAGTAAATTCATCAGTCTTTTCGCTCGCTTTTCAAATAGGTTGCAGTTATCCAACGCTGCCTTCAAGGCTGACGCTCAACAGTTTCTGCGCCTCTACTGCGAATTCCATCGGCAGTTCGCGGAATACTCGCTTGCAGAAGCCATTGACGATCATGGAGACCGCGTCTTCTGCCTTCAATCCGCGCTGGCGGAGATAGAAGAGCTGGTCTTCGCCGATCTTCGACGTCGAAGCCTCGTGTTCCATGCGCGCCGTCGAGTTTCTAACCTCTATATATGGAAAGGTGTGAGCGCCGCATTGATCACCGATCAGCAGCGAGTCGCATTGCGTGTAGTTGCGGGCGCCGGTTGCGCCCTTCAGGATCTTCACCTGTCCGCGGTAAGTATTCTGGCCGTGGCCTGCAGAGATGCCTTTGGAAACAACTGTGCTCCGCGTGTTCTTCCCAATATGGATCATCTTGGTGCCCGTATCCGCCTGCTGATAGTTGTTGGTCAGGGCCACCGAATAGAATTCCCCGATCGAGTTGTCGCCTTGCAGAATGCAGCTCGGGTACTTCCAGGTAATCGCTGATCCAGTTTCAACCTGGGTCCATGAAATCTTCGAATTCACGCCAGCGCACTTGCCGCGCTTGGTGACGAAATTATAGATTCCGCCCTTGCCTTGTTTGTCGCCCGGATACCAGTTCTGGACGGTCGAATACTTGATCTGGGCATTGTCGAGCGCGACCAATTCGACCACAGCAGCGTGCAATTGATTTTCATCGCGGATAGGCGCCGTGCAGCCTTCCAGATAGCTTACGTACGCGCCCTCGTCGGCAACGATCAGGGTACGCTCAAACTGGCCGGTTTCCGCTGCGTTGATGCGGAAGTAGGTGGAAAGCTCCAGCGGGCAGCGCACACCCTTGGGCACATAAACGAACGATCCGTCAGTGAACACGGCCGCATTCAGCGTGGCAAAAAAGTTATCGGTATAAGGTACTACCGTCCCCAGGTATTTCTTCACCAGGTCAGGATGATTCTGCACTGCCTCAGAAAATGAACAGAAAATAACCCCGATATCCGCCAGCTTCTTTTTGAAAGTCGTAGCCACCGAGACGCTGTCAAAGACTGCGTCCACGGCGACGCCTGCGAGCAGCTTCTGTTCCTGCAGTGGAATGCCCAGCTTCTCATAGGTACGCAGGATTTCAGGATCCAGTTCATCCAGGCTCTGCAGATTGGGCTTCTGCTTGGGCGCCGAATAGTACACGATGTCCTGATAGTTAATTGGGGCGTATTTAATGTTGGCCCATTTCGGCTCCGCCGCGCTCTTTTCCAGCGACTCCCAATGGCGATAAGCCTTGAGCCTCCACTCGAGCATGAACTCCGGCTCTTTTTTCTTGGCCGAAATCAAACGAATGATATCTTCGTTGAGTCCCTTGGGGGCGCGCTCTTCCTCAATATCGGTGACAAAGCCCCACTTGTACTCGCGCTCCGCTAAATCGCGAATTGTATTTACGTTCGTGCTCATTGCACTCTCCCTGAAACAAAACCTATAGTAGGTATCAGATTGCCGCGGGCGTCCTTAACCGCTTTAAGTTGCATCGGTTGAACCAGATCAGACAGCATTACGTGCTCCAATGCTCCTCGCACGACCTGGCTGATGATCCGCTGGTTGGCCTTGATAGGGCAGCAGCGTTCCAGCTCACAGAGCCCTGAAATATCGGTACTGCACTCGGTCAACGCTATAGGACCTTCAAGCGCAGCCACCATCTCAGCGATCGAGATATCCTGCGGCTCTTTTGCCAGGCTATATCCACCTTTGATGCCGCGATGGGAAACGAGGAGCCCGCTCTGCACCAGCAGCTTCAAAACCTTGCTCACGGTCGGCAGCGGAAGCCGCGACTCTAAAGCCAAGTCTCGCGCCGCATGCAGAGGACGATCTTTTTGCCGTGCAATGTAGGTCATCAGGACCAATCCATAGTCGGTAAGTTTGCCAAGTCTGATCATTGCTTACGGTTCGCCTCCGAAAGGGCCTCGCGTAGCTGCTCGTGTAACACCTGGATGAAAATAGTACATATTTAGTACCATTTATTGTAAACAATTTATCCTGAGCTTACAAGACTGGAGAGCATTTCTGACGACACTTCGTTGTTGGCTTTTGCTCCGGGCGCTATGTGCCAACGAGTGACATCACCGCGGTTTCCAGAGCTGAGATCAGCATTCAGGAAGGGAGGGGGCAACTGCCTGAAGTTAAGTTGGTTCCAACATTCATTACACGTAATAATCAGGAACTACTGTCATGGAAGAAACAAATAAGCTGAAGTCCCAGTATCCCAGGCAAGAAGAAGTAGTGGAGATCGACAAGAAAGATTGGATGCCATTTTTCGACGATTTTAGCCGGCTGCATGAGGGCTGCCCGATCCGGATCACCGTCAAAGACGGGACTGACACTCGCGTTGAAGTTGAAAAAGGAAAGTTTCAGGGGATCAGCATTGACCGTGTGACCCGGGAAACGCGCGTGTATATTGAGGTGGGCGGAGAGCCTGATAACGACCTGACTCACACCATGCAAGCGCCTGCTCGAATTCTGGTCAAGCGTGACAAATCTTGTGCCGAGGAAATTCTGGAAGTCTTAGATGAGGATGGCAGCACGACACTGGTTGAATTCCGGCCGGCTAGCCGCTCAGAAAAGCAGGATGAAAGCGCCGCCTAGTTTCTGTTTCCAGGAGGCGAAATTTGGATGCGCACCTTATTCTTCGCTTGCTATTTAAACCAATGAATTAGATCAATGAATGCTCGTCAGCAATGGCCATTTAATATCACAGCTTACCTGCAGGGCCAATCGCGGGCAATTCTTGTCGCACTCGGAACTTTATTATTTCTTCTTACCATATTTGCCGATCGTCAAGGCCGGCCTGACATAAGACTGCTGCCCTTTTATCTGGTGCCAATCTCATTTATGACCTGGTTCGTGTCGAGCGCAGCCGGACTGGGCATAGCCATAGCTAGCGCAACCACCGTCGCAGTGTTGAGTTATGTTGGCCATCGCACAGCCATGCCGATTTTCCTGATTAACACCGTGATGGAAACCGGCTTGTTCGTTGCCTGCGTATTTGTCCTGACGGAGGTAAAAATCCTGTATCAGCGCGAGCGCGAAAATTCGCGCGTAGATTTTGTGACCGGGTTGTTGAACCATCGGGCCATGATCGAGTTGCTGGGAACCGAGATCAGGCGAATTCGGCGTGTCCAGCGCCCCGCGACCGTCATCTACATGGATATAGACAATTTCAAAGAGGTCAATGATCGCTTCGGTCACAATGAAGGCGACCGTCTGCTGCGGGAGTTGGGCCAGGCGATCAAGAGTGGATTGCGCGCAACCGACTTGATCGCGCGTTTAGGCGGGGATGAATTCGCAATCCTGTTGCCTGAAACTGATTCGGAGGCGGCACAAGCTGTCGCCGCCAAACTTTATGGAACTTTACTGGAACTGGCGCAGGAAAAGCACTGGCCGATTACGTGCAGTTTTGGCGTGGTTACTTTTGCCACTCCTCCATCCTCGGCTGAAAAGACGTTGGCCGTAGCTGACGCAACGATGTATTCCGCCAAGCGAAACGGAAAGGACCGCATCGAACACCGGTTGTGGAAAGGGGAGACTGTCCCTTAAACTGATTGGTACCCTCATGCGCTGTAGTTTGAAAGAGGTGCAGTTTTGGACCATGCTCTTATCGTCCACCGTCTCCACTTTGCCTTCACCGTTACATTCCACTATTTGTTTCCACAACTGACCATGGGTCTGGCGCCTTTGATTATGGTGCTGAAGAGCATGGCGCTCCGTACTGGAAACGAAGCCTATAATCATGCGGCGCGCTTCTGGGCAAAAATCTTCGGCATCAATTTCATCATGGGTGTGGTAACCGGAATTCCCATGGAGTTCCAGTTTGGCACTAACTGGTCTCATTTCTCCCGTGTCACCGGAGGCGTGATAGGACAGCCGCTGGTGATGGAAGGCGTGTTCTCTTTTTTCCTGGAATCCGCGTTTCTGGGCTTGTTTCTTTATGGCGAGAAGCGCCTCAGTGCCTGGGGCCACTGGTGGTCCGGCGTGCTGGTGTTCCTGGGATCGTGGCTCTCAGGTTTCTTCATCATCGTCACTGACGCCTGGATGCAGCACCCCGTCGCCTACGAGCGCATGGCCGACGGCTCTTATCAGGTCAGCAGTTTTTGGGGGTTGTTGTTCAATCCCTGGGCGCTGCTGCAGTATGCGCACAATATGAGCGGCGCGGTGATTACCGGGGCCTTTGTCATGTCGGCCGTAGGCGCCTATTATCTGCTCGACGGCAAATTCACCGAGCATGCGCATATCTTTTTGCGGGTCGGCGTGATCGCTGGACTTATCTTCTGTATCCTGCAGATTTTTCCCACTGGCGACTTGCATGGAAAGTACATGGCGAGACATCAGCCAGTGACGACAGCGGCCATGGAAGGCCTGTTTAAGACCGAAAGAGGAGCGCCCATCGTTATCATGGGCCAGCCCGATGAGGAACACGAGACGATTGATAATCCGTTCATGGTCAACAAGGTTCTTAGCTTCCTGATCTACGGCACCACCACGGCCGAGGTGAAGGGGCTGAATGAGTTTCCCAAAGACGAGTGGCCAACGAACATCCCTCTGCTGTATTACAGCTATCACATCATGGCCGGACTGGGGACAATTTTCGTTGCCATCATGGTAGTTGCCGCATTTCTGCTTTGGCGCGACAAGCTGTTTCAGACGCGCTGGATGCTTTGGGTGCTGATGCTCAGCCTCCCCTTTCCTTACATTGCCAATATCGCCGGCTGGATGACGGCGGAAGTTGGACGGCAACCCTGGCTTGTCTATGGTCTCATGCGCACCGCCGAGGGATACTCAAAGTATGTCCATGCGGGGAACGGGTTGTTTACCTTGTTGGGGTTCATGGGAATCTATAGCTTGTTGGCGATACTTTTTCTCTTTCTGGTTCACCGGGAGATCGCGCAAGGTCCGGCGGCCAGCGCAGGCAGCAGTGTAAATACAGGATTACCCATCTCGGTGTAAGGAGAGATCAATGCTACTGACGTGGTTTCTGCTGGTCGCAATCATGATTACCGGCTATGTCGTTCTTGACGGCTTTGACCTCGGCGCGGGCGTGCTTCATCTGCTGATTACAAAAACCGAGCAGGAACGCCAGATCGTGATTCGAACCATTGGCCCGGTGTGGGATGGGAATGAAGTTTGGCTTCTCGCCGGCGGTGGAACTCTATACTTTGCGTTTCCTCTGCTCTACGCCTCAGGATTCAGCGGCTTCTATCTTCCGCTCATGATCGTACTGTGGCTGCTGATCTTTCGCGGCATTGGAATCGAATTGCGCATGCACCTGGATTCGCCAGTATGGCGAGGCTTCTTCGACGGCTGCTTCGGTATTTCCAGTCTCTTGCTCACTATTTTCTTCGGCGCTGCCCTGGGCAACGTGCTTCGTGGAGTTCCACTGCAAAAAGACGGTTACTTCTTTCTTCCGCTTTGGACGAACTGGCGCGTCGGTCCACAGCCCGGCATCCTGGATTGGTACACGGTCATTGCTGGCGTAGTGGCTCTGGTGGCGCTGACCGTTCATGGCGCTCATTATGTTGCCTTGAAAACAGAAGCAGATCTTAATCTGCGCGCCCGGGATGTAGCGGCACGGTTGTGGCCGGTGCTGGTGCTAGTGACCCTGGCGAGCCTGGTTGCCACACTTTTCATTCACCCCGAACTGCTGAACAATTACAAAAAGTTTCCTATATTTTTTCTCATACCGCTGGGCGTGGCCGCCAGTCTGGCTGCAATGTTGGTCTTCCGCAAAAAAGGAGCCGATAAAGCTGCGTTTCTTTCCTCCAGCAGCTACCTGGTCTTCATGTTGGTGGGCGCAGCGGCAGCGGTTTATCCGAACCTGCTGATCTCTACCACCGATCCTTCCCTGAACATAACGGTATTCAATGCCGCCACCGGCGAGCACTCGCTTTCCATTGGTTTGATCTGGTGGAGCTTCGGCATGGCGCTGGCCATAGCTTACTTTGTGTTCGTATACCGTATGTTTCGCGGAAAAATACAGACCCAGGAAGGGTCTGGACATTAGGGTTTTTTCATAGGGAAAATAGGTTAGCAGGGGATCCGTGCTTCCACTCACAAAAGAAAATATTGTTATTGCGGTTCTGCAGGAGCTGGCTGCGGCGTTTGCTGCGCCGGTGAATTTTGCTGCGCAGGCGAATAATGCACCCCCCAATGTTGCGGATGTGTAGCGGGCGTTGCCGATTGGCCTTGCCCTGATTGTTGCTCGGCCTGTGTTGCCGGCACGCCTTGAGGCTCTTCCTGGAATTGCGATGCTTGTTCGGTCGCAGGCTGGCCGTTTGCGTTAGCATCCATTGTGTCATTGGCATCAGCCGTATCCTGGCTGTCGCCATCGTCGGCGGAAGGTTGGCCGGAAGGAGCTGCGGCAACCTGTGACTCCGGAGAACCAGTCGCTTCTATGGAGCGAGACGTCAGAATAATTCGCTGCACTGATCCAGGATTTTCCGGGGCTTCCATGATAATGAAGTCATAAGCAGAACCGGTGAGCAGTGTGCCACATACTTCACGAGCCGAAGCGGGTCCAAACTGTCCAAAAACCCGGTCAGCATTGGTGGGTGTAACTCCCTCGATCTTTGCTCCGGTAGCATGTTGAATCGCGTCCAACACGTCGGAGAGTGCGGAGTTGTTGGCCACTACTGTGAGCTTCCCCTCGGAGTAGCTGATGCGAGGAGGAGAAGGAGCTATTTTGTAAGGCGACGGAGGATCAGTCACCACCGGCCGCGGCCGCCGGGCAGATCGCCCCGATAAATAAGAGGGCGAAACGTAAATCTTGCGCGCTCCGTGTTTTGCGGACTTTTGAGACCCTGAGATTTGAGCTGAGGCCGTAGGACTCTGGTTGGCTACTGTCTGTTGTTCAGCGGGCCGTGTCTGGGCGTTTGTTGTTCCACACGCTAGCAATCCCGTCATTATTACTACGTATTGCGGTATGGGACGGCAGAAAGACATGGGACCCTGCGCTCACTAATATAATCCTTTTCGCCGTTCCAAGGTCTCAATTTGCTGCCTTAGCTGCTTTTTCTATGGCTTTCTGCAGTGAGCGAGCAGAGGCAGTCAGAATTACCATTGCATCGGTGCTGCCTTTTTCCTTGGCGGCGGCGATCTCTTGTTGCAGCCCCGCCGCTTCTGACTGCGCCAGATCTTTTGCTCCATTGAGATGAATCGCATCAGGCTTCTCGCAGGCAGCCAAAAGAAGCGCTCTAACCGCCACCACGCGTTGCAATAGCGTATTCAAATCTCCTGAAGTTCCCCGAAAGGCGTTCACCTCTTCGGAAGAAAGCATAAGCCGTAAATTATCCAGTTTAATTGCGTTTGCCGCACTGACCACTTTAAGAGATTTAACCCGCTCAGAGATCAGTTGAATGTATCCTGCCACTTCAGCCCCAGGTTGAGCCTGCCCGGCAGTTACTGCAGCTTCCCCGGCATGTTCGGGCTCGCTCTCCGCTCCGGTGTGCTTGTTCGCCAGACGCTCCAGTTCTTGCTTCACGGCCGCGCGCACGCGGACCACATCGGTAAACCAGTAATTTTGTGAATATTTTCCAGGAAAAGATTGCTGCCACTTCTCGATCATCTTGCGAATTGATTTGAAGGACTCTTTTGCAGAAAGATCGGCCGAACGGCAATCAATCGTCTTAACCCCGGCGCTCTCCAGCGTCTTCAAATCCTGTTGTAATGCGTCGATGTCCTCATGGAGAAGACGAATAGCGCCGAGCCGCGCCAGGAAACTGAAGCGGGTGAAAGCCACCCACGATGAAGGATCGAAAGGCTTCTCGCGGCCTGCAACTTTCAGCGCCCGCCCCCGTTCCAGGATCATGTTGTCCAGCAAATCACCAAGGCTGTGGCACATCTTCAGGCTGTCAATACACTGCTCAAGGGCAGGCATCTTCGTGGGTTCGCTGGCCTGCCCGAGGATTGGCTTTAGCACCTGTGCCGCCTGCTCGAGACTGAGTTCGTGCGCCGGGACATTTGCCGGCAGACATTGGGCAAGGTACTGAACAAGAAGGAAATCGATTTTGTCCCGGTCTGATTCGGTCTTAGGCTCTTTGCCCAGGTGCCGTGCCAACATAGAGTGCAAAACATTTTCGTCGAGAGTGAGCTGAGTGAGAAGTTTCCGCAGGTGGTGCACTTCAATCCGCTGGTCTGCTTCTCGAAACCACTGTTCAGCGCGAACCAGCGCTTCTGCACTGTGTTGTGCCTCCCCGAATTCCAGGTCGTTGCATGGTTGAATGCCAAGGTCGAAGCGTTTCGACAACTCGGTGTAGACCGGGTAAATGGAACATGCTCGTTTCCAGTTGTCAGAGATTTTTTGCGAGTCGGTGGCTGCCAGCATTGATACCTCTCGATCTTGTGATCGACGGATGACTTCGATATGACAAATCTCGGGGGCTGTTCCAACAGTATACGACAGTTTTACCCCTCCGCCATGTTTCTAAAGAGCGCGTAACCAATGTGTGATGAGCACTGTCTAAGCTCTTCACTGTTTCCGCTCTTAACTGTATTCTTTCGCGTTCAAGCTCTGCGAAGAGTGCGATTTTCAATCCAAAGATTCAAAATGGAACCAAGACTGTAATCCGGAAGCTTCTCTTCACAGCTTTTATAAAGCCATATTTCCGATTGGCGAAGCTAAGGTAAATATCTCACAGCTCATTCCGGGAATGTTCCTGTTTCAGGAATCCCATAGTTACTAAAGTGTGTTCTATTGGTAACTAAAAACTTGATATTCCTTTTGTTCCGAATGATACTGCGCAACGTGCAGCAATAGCGTATGACGTTCATGGCGCCCGGAGCAGCTGCCGATAATATCCGTTTTCAGTGCACGGGCAACTAAAGTTTTCTCCACCCACTGCTCAGCCTTCCACCTTGGGAACCCAAGATGGAAGGCTGAGATTTTTTTGCAAAAGAAGCACCGCTTCCGGACAACTCTAATTCAAACCAATGCTCATGCCGCCTCGCCCGTGGGAGACTTGGCGTGAACGGGTTTTGGCTGCTGGACCGCTGGTTTGTGGATCTCCTGGGCGAGGCTGGGCCGCTGTTTGCGAGCTGGAATCTCAAGCCGCACCGGCTTTAGGGCTTCTGCCGATTGATAGATGGCTTGCACGATTTTTACATCTGCCAGGCCTTCTTCGCCCGAAGGTTCCGGTTCTTTATCGTTCAGAATACAATCAGAAAAATAAATGAGTTCAGGGGCAAACTGGTCGCGCTTGGGGAACTCCTTTTCAGTCTTTTTTCCTTTGATCGCGAGCTGCATCCCGATCGGCTCGGCATACTCGTAAGCAGGGTCGAGCGTTACCGCACCTTCGGTGCCGATCAGGGTGTAACGCGATATCGGCGCTGCTCCAAAGCTGCACGTGAAAACGGCCTGCCGTTCTTCTGGAAAACGCATGATAACGCTGGTCATCTGATCGGACTTGCTGAAGCGTTCCTCCGGTTTACGGCTGCTGGCGGCAACCACTTCCAGGGGCTCTTCGCCGAACAGGTAACGCGCGGCATTGATGCAGTACACGCCCATGTCATAGACGGTCCCGCCGCCCTCTGCCGGGCTATGAGAAACGCGAATATTATTTTCTGCCAGTTGTTGCGCAAATTCCGAGGTGAAGAAGCGTAAATCTCCCAGCTTGCCTTGTCTGGCCAGTTCGACTGCCGTCAGGTTCCCCTCTTCAAAGTGAAGCCGATAGGCAATCATCAGCTTCACATGAGATTCATTGGCAGCTTGAATCATGGCTTCGCATTCCTCCACGGTCACCGCCATGGGTTTTTCACAGAGCACATGGACGCCCGCGCGGGCGGCGCGCACCGAATACTCTTTGTGCAGATGGTTGGGAAGGGTGATGTAAACCGCGTCAACTCCGCTGGACAGGCACTGTTCATATTCCGCGTATGAATAGGTTTGGTTAACGCCATACCGGCGGCCGAGTTCCTTGCGCTTTATTTCGTCGTCGCTGACCAGGGCCGCCAGTTCCGAATTTTCCGCATTTTGGAATGCCGGCAAGATGGCTACCTGGGCAATGTGCCCTAACCCGACGACTGCATAACGTATCTTTTGAGTCGAATCTATCTTTGCCATTAGTACCTCTAGATATAGATAGGTGAATGAAGATGATTCCGCGCCATTAAAATAGCGAGGGTTATGGGTGCGATGCCTTCCACCATAAACAGGGTGCCTTAGCGGGATTTCGGAGCTGCTGAGAAAAGTACTTTTCCATCGGCAGTGTTTCTGGTAGATTTCACCCGCCGCCCATTGCGGATGCTGGGTTCAGGCAGCATCGGCAAAATAGCAGCGGGTATTGCAACGCGATCATGAAAATTCCAAAGGAGCCAGAATTCAATGCAATGCACCAAATCCATCATTGCCTTACTGTTTGCTGTGTTCGTCCTCAATGCCGGGGGGCAGAAGCTGCCTAACCCATATGGCGCGTCGGTTACCGTTGAAAATGCAAAGAAAGCTGCAGCCGCGGCGCTGGCGGAGGCGCGCAAGAACAACTGGGATATGGCAGTGGCTGTGGTTGATACCGGCGGCAACCTGGTGTACTACGAGAAGATGGACAACACACAGTTGGGCAGCGGCGAAGTAGCCATTGATAAAGCGCGCTCCGCCACTCTTTTTAAGCGTCCTACCAAAGCGTTTGATGATGCACTGGCCACTGGCGGCGCCAGCCTGCGGCTTTTGAGCGTCAGAGGCGCGGTGCCGGTGAATGGCGGTTATCCGCTGGTCATGGATGGCAAGATCGTGGGCGCCATCGGCGTTTCAGGAGATACTCCCGAGCATGATGGCCAGTGCTCCAAGGTGGGCGCGGATGTTCTGAAATGATGAATTTACAAGTTATTTCTGCACCAGTCCATCGGCCTTGAACATGTGCTTGATGCCGCGCAGGGCCTGGCGTGTCCTTTCCTCATTTTCAATCAGGGAAAAGCGCACATGATCGTCGCCGTATTCTCCGAAGCCG
>DASRDW010000210.1:0-5735 GCA_035652415.1 Candidatus Angelobacter sp.
AATCGATGACGGAGGCGCGCCGTTCCTGCGGCCGCTGCCGACGCCGATCCCGACGCCACAAGGTGTCACATTTGAGGCGCCGCAAGACATCGCTCCAACTGCTTTCTAAGCAGACGGGGTTTAGCAAGAACCAGGCCGGCGGTCCGCAGCGCAAGATGCGGGCCGCCGTTCCTGATTTTTTGAATTTTCCGGATTAAGCTGTATGGGCCATAAGGAGTATTGATCATGCGACGGAAGCTTCGGGCGGGCTTCACAACGGGAGCCGCTACTTTTCTTACCGCTATTCTTTTTCTTACTGCAAATTTTTCACCGGCAGCAGCGCAGAGCCGCTATGGCGCCAATTATTTTCCTAACGTAGTGCTCACCACGCAGGATGGAAAGAAAGTCCATTTCTATGATGACGTACTCAAGGGCAAGAGCGTGGTCATCGATATGATCTATACCACCTGCGGATATGCCTGTCCGCTGGAAACCGCGCGCCTGGCACAGGTTCAGAAAGTTTTAGGCGACCGCGTAGGCAAAGATATTTTCTTCTACTCCATCACTATTGATCCAGCCAACGACACCCCCAAGGTGCTCAAGGCTTACATGCAGAAATATCACATTGGCCCGGGATGGACTTTTCTTACAGGCAAGAAATCTGACATCGAACTGGTAGGCAAAAAGCTCGGCCTGTGGAACAACGATCCCGACCCGAACAATCCTGATGGGCATACGCCCAGCGTTCTGATTGGCAACGAGCCGGGCGGGCAGTGGATGCGCAATGCCGCTACTGATAATCCCAAGTTTCTGGCCAACATGATCGGCAACTGGCTAAATGGATGGGCAAACGCCAAGCCAGTAGAAGCCAATGTTGATTACAGCAAAGCGCCGCAAATCAACCTGCACACCCAAAGCGATAAAGGGCGGTACATTTTTGCTTCGCAGTGCGCTGCGTGCCACACCATTGGACATGGAGACAAGATTGGCCCCGATTTGCAGGGCATAACCAACGTGCGCGATCATGCCTGGCTGGAGCGCTTTATCACCACGCCGGACAAGCTATTGGCCGCGAAAGATCCGCTCGCAACGGCTTTGTTCAAGAAGTACAAGGAAGTAAGAATGCCGAACCTGAACTTGGCGGACATCGATTTGCAGAACCTGTTGAAGTTCCTGGCAGATCAGAGTGCTGTGCCCGCTAACACCGCTGCGCCTGCCGACACTACCAAAGATGCGCCGAGCGCTGACAAATCTGCAACAGGAGATAACAACACGGCGGCAGTAAAGCCGGATTCCGGCCAGCCGAGATAATTTTTAGCTGCGATACCCTGAAACACTCAACTCCTGGCGCACCACAATGCGCCGGGAGTTTTTGTTTTTAGCTGTTTCTGAGTTGCTGTATCGATTGCCGCGCTTTTGCGGCTTACGACCATTTCTCCCTTGCGACAGACCATCCCGAGGCAAGCCACGCGAACAGCCCCTATCTCGATATGGTTTCCCGCGCAGCCGAGGGATCGGCTCTGCTCCATCACAGGACTAGAAAGATTGCTTTGATGATAGTAAACCGTAAGAGCAGCGGAGCCGATCCTTCGCCTCGCATTTTAAGTTTGGTCTGGTGGAAAGCGTGACGTGCTCGGCTCAGGATGGTCCCTCGTAAAGGACGGAGTCTCAACGAAGGGAACACTAATCCGAAAACTACTTTACTTCAGAGTAAATTGATCGTGGCTATTGGCGTTGCGGTTGCAGCGCTCCTCTGATCGCCAGCAACTCCGCCAGTACCGGCTCCAGGTCTTTCAATGGCAGCGCATTCGCGCCATCAGACTTCGCTTCTGCGGGATTGTCATGCACTTCCATGAACACGCCATCCACGCCAGCCGCCACGGCCGCGCGCGAGAGCAGGGGAATAAACTCCGGTTGGCCCCCGGAAACCGCTTTTCCGCCTGCGCCTGAAGAGGGAAGTTGCACGGAGTGCGTTGCGTCAAACACCACGGGAGCAAATTTCCGCATGATGGCCAGTGAGCGCATATCGACAACAAGATTGTTGTAGCCGAACGAACTGCCGCGCTCGGTGAGAAAAATGTTGTTATTGCCCGACTCGCGTACCTTCTCGACGGCGTGTTTCATGTCCCACGGCGAGACAAACTGGCCTTTCTTGATGTTGATGGCTTCAGCATGTTTGGCTGCGGCCACCAGCAGGTCAGTCTGTCGGCAGAGAAAAGCCGGGATCTGCACCACGTCCACCGCTTCCGCTACGGCAGGCACATCTTTGGCTTCATGCACGTCGGTGAGCACAGAAACGCCAGTCTCTTTCTTGATCTTTTCCAGGATCCGCAGCCCTTCTTCCAGGCCGGGCCCGCGAAAACTCTCGAGCGACGTGCGGTTGGCCTTGTCATATGAAGCCTTGAAGATGTAGGGAACTTTCAGCTTGCGCGTCACAACGCTGATGGCCTCTGCCATCTTGAGCGCATGTGCCTCGCTCTCAATTACGCAAGGGCCGGCGATGAGGAAGAGCGAAGAGCTTCGAATCTGCAGATTTCCTATATTGAAGATGCTCATGAAAAATGCGTGCTGACCAGCATCGGCCAGCACGCGTTCCTTTCTATGCCGACGCCTTAGTCTTAAAGTAAGTGGCCGCGACGTAGTTGTACAAGCCTTCCCAGTGACGTGGACTCTTTCCGACGGCCATGGCATTGCGACCAAAATCGCCGCTCGCCTCCATCGTCAATTCTACGAGCTTGGATGCCACAGAATTGTAGAAGCTGATAGGGTTGACTAACCACTTGTACTTTCCCTTCGAATCAGGCTCAGCAAGAACCCTCATGGCGCCCAGGATAGGATAAACAAACCCTCCAGGAATGTCGTGCGCGACTTTCTCGAACTCGCCGTTTTGTTTGGGCGAGAAATACAACGGATAAGCCAGCTTACCATTTTTGTACCCGATCTCCTTCAACGCGCCCAACCTGCCGAAATTTCCACCGCTGACGGACTTGTAGAAGTCAGGGAAAGTGCGTTTTACATGATCATGCAGCTCGAATATTTTCGACGAAATACCAGAGAGGTGGGCATAGCTCTTTTCATTTTGAAGATAGGTTTGCAGTGTCCGTACCTTAACTGAATACGTGTACCACGGCTGAGCTTCCCCGTGGATCTTGGTGTGAAACATTGTTAACAGAGAAATAATATTTTCGACATCAATCGGCTTGTCTTCGTTCTCAACATAAGCAACGTCGCCTTCAAAAGGCTCTCCAGCAACCAAATCATGAATGATATCGAGCTTACCCTCTAGCTCAGCCAGGCTCTTTTCTTTTACTTGGACTGAAGTGTTCCTGGCACCCGCAATAAGTTCGAAATCATCCTCGACCCCGGTCATGATCTCGAGTGTGATGTATTGGGGAACTGACAGCTGTTCCTGATTTTCCTTGGAGGTTACGATCCTATAGGTGTGGCCGCCGTCTACCAGCCCATGACGCCACTGATCAGTCATTTCAATGGTTAGCATACTGCTGTGGTTATTGAAATCCACGGAATCTGCGCTGATCAATAGGCCGCGATTTAGCAGATGGAATAACTGGCTTCCCTGATCAAAAAAGCCGCCCTTGATTTTTTTTGCAACTTTAGTATTCAGGTTTTGCTCGCGCGGATTTGTCTCCATTGGAAAATCCGGCGGCAGGTTCTTTGTGTCGCAGAATGCGTAATAACGCTCGCGTTCATCTGGATCAATAGGGTCGGGTAGTTTGCGAAACGACTCAACTTTCAATGTAAACGATTTTTTGCTTTTTGCCATGATGGCTCCTTGTTGTCATTCGCGGAGGAATGAAACGAAATCGCTATTCGTTTTCGTGTGGGAGTACAAATGGAGGATAAGAAGTGAAGTAATCACAAGTTATCGCAGCCGCGATGAACCCCAAAAGCTGAAACGCACGGAGACGCTTAGCCAACGAGATCCTAACAGGAGTTCTGGATGAACGTCAATACAATTCAGCGCCGCACAATCCGCTCCGGCCTCAGGAACATCTCCACATCTTCTGTGGTGCGTGCCTCGCGGCGCTTCTGCTTATTTTCATAGCTGGCTTTAATAAAGCTGCTGAAGAGCGGATGCGGCTCCAGCGGCTTGGACTTGAATTCCGGATGGAACTGGCAGCCAAGGAAGTAAGGATGATCGGGGATTTCCACAATCTCCACGTAAGTCCCATCAGGCGTGGCGCCGGTGATGCGCATGCCGCCGCCGGTGAGCACAGCTTCATATTCGCGGTTGAATTCGTAGCGGTGGCGATGGCGTTCGCTGATTTCCATTGCGCAGTAAGCTTTGGCGGCCTGACTGTTAGGCTCCAGCTCGCAGGTCCACGCGCCCAGGCGCATGGTGCCGCCCAGTTCGTCGATGCCGGTCAACTCGCGCAGCTTATAGATGATGCGGTGCGGCGTGGCCTGATCGAATTCGCTGGAATTGGCCTCATCTAGCCCGCAGACGTTGCGCGCGAACTCAATGCACGCCGTCTGCATGCCCAGGCAGATGCCGAAGTACGGAACTTTTTTCTCACGGGCATAGCGGATGCCGTTCAACATGCCTTCAATCCCGCGCTTGCCAAAGCCGCCCGGCACCAGGATGCCGTCAAAACCTTCAAGCTGCATCTCGTAGTCGCGATTGCCGTCCTTGCTCTCCAGCCCCTCGGCTTCCACCCAGGTCAAATTGAGCTTCAGGTTATGGGCCACCGCGCCATGCACCAGCGCTTCCTTCAACGACTTGTAAGAGTCTTCATACTCCACATACTTGCCCACAATGCCAATGTGGACTTCGTCTTTCGGGTTGTAGATGCGCTGCATCAGGTCTTCCCAGCGGGCCAACTCGGGCTGCTTCGAATCGATACGCAGGTAACGCAGCGCCAGCGTGTCCACGCCTTCACGCGCAAACACCAGCGGCACTTCATAGATCGATGCAACATCTTTTGCGGTGATCACGGCTTCGTCTTCCACGTTGCAGAAGAGCGCGATCTTTGATTTGAGTTCACGAGAGAGAAAGCGATCAGTGCGGCAGAGCAGGATGTCCGGCTGGATTCCAATGCTCAGCAGCTCTTTCACCGAGTGCTGTGTGGGCTTGGTCTTCAACTCGCCGGCAGCGCCAATCCAGGGCACCAGCGTTACATGGATAAAGAGCGTGTTGTCGCGGCCCAACTCCTGGCGCATCTGGCGGATGGCTTCCAGGAACGGCAGCGATTCAATATCGCCAACCGTGCCGCCGATCTCGACCAGAGCCACGTCTACGTCCTGCGCTACCTTCTTCATCGCAGCCTTGATCTCATTAGTCACGTGCGGAATCACCTGCACGGTCTTGCCCAGATAATCGCCGCGCCGCTCTTTGGTGATGATCTGCTCGTAAATGCGGCCAGTAGTCCAGTTGTTGTCGCGCGAGAGGCGTGCGTGCGTGAAGCGCTCATAGTGGCCCAGGTCAAGGTCGGTCTCAGCGCCGTCGTCGGTCACAAAGACCTCGCCGTGCTGGAAAGGTGACATGGTGCCCGGATCGACGTTGAGATACGGGTCAAACTTCATCAGGTTGACCTTCAGGCCGCGGCTCTCCAGCAGGCAGCCGATAGAGGCCGCTGCCAGTCCCTTGCCTAGTGAAGACACAACACCGCCGGTCACGAAAACATATTTCGCTGCCATGAACTCCTCGCCCTGTTGAATTGGTTATGGGTTGAATTTGTAAATGGATTGAATTTTGAGGGTGCTGCTCCCCGGCTCGAAAGTGGCTTGCGCCAGTG
>DASRDW010000211.1:0-9304 GCA_035652415.1 Candidatus Angelobacter sp.
CGATCATGTCGGTCCCAGCGCATGATGAACGAGATTACGAGTTCGCCAGGAAATATGGTCTGCAGATCCGGCAGGTCATTGCGCCGCGCGACGGCGCCGCCGAAGTGGACATCCAGAAAGGTCCGTTCACGGAAACTGAGAACGGCATTCTCGTTAACTCCGGGACGTTCACCGGATTAAGTTGCCAGCAAGCCCTCGTCAGGATGGCTGAATACGCCGAGCAGCACGGTTTCGGCAAGGCGACCGTCAATTTCCGTCTGAAGGACTGGGGCATATCGCGCCAGCGCTATTGGGGCACGCCGATCCCCATGCTGTACTGCGAGAAGGACGGAATTGTTCCGGTTCCGGAAAAAGACTTGCCGGTGGTTCTGCCCCACAACGTTGAGATCACCTTGTCCGGTGGTTCGCCGCTGGCGAATGTGCCTGAGTTCCTGAATACGACGTGTCCGAAGTGCGGCGGCCCGGCGCGGCGGGAGACCGACACCATGGACACCTTTGTCGATTCGTCCTGGTATTTCTATCGCTACACCAATGCGCAGCTCAAAGATCGCGCGCTTGATACTGCGACCGTCGATTACTGGTTTCCAATCGACCAATACATTGGCGGCGTCGAACATGCCATCTTGCACCTTATCTATTCGCGCTTCTGGACCAAATTCATGCGCGATCTTGGCATCGTCCACAACGATGAGCCGGCCACGCGTCTCTTCACCCAGGGCATGGTGATCAAAGACGGCGCGAAGATGTCCAAGAGCAAAGGCAACGTGGTTTCGCCCGACGATATGGTGGCCCAATTCGGAGCGGACGCTACCCGCGTATATGCGCTCTTTGCCACCTCGCCGGATCGTGAACTCGAGTGGCAAGAAGCCGGTGTGGAAGGCGTGCATCGTTTCCTTAGCCGCACTTACCGCTTCGTGATGCGGAACGCGGCTTCAACACAGGGATCAGTGCATAACGGAATAGGCTCTGGTTCAAGTGAACTTACGCCCAAAGCACGCCAGATCCAGCGTAAGCTTCATCAGACGATCAAACGCGTAACGGAGGACTTCCAGGGGCGTTGGCACTTCAATACTTCAATTGCCGCGATCATGGAGTTCACGAACCTTCTTTACGGCGCTGAGGACGAAATCTCATCGGGTAAATTCCCACTGAGCTTGATTGGCGATGTGCAACGTAACTTGATTTTGTTGCTTGCTCCGTTTTCGCCGTATCTCGCCGCTGAACTTTGGGCGGCGATTGGGGAAAAAGAGAACCTTCTTCGACATCCCTGGCCTGCTTATGATGCTGCATTGGCCAAGGAAGATGAGATCACCTACGCCGTGCAGATCAACGGCAAGCTTCGCAGCCATGTTGTTTTGCCCGCAGATAGTCCGGAGGCCACCGTACGCGAACGCGTGTTCGCCGATGAAAAAGTTCAGGCGGCGATTGCCGGCAAAGAGATTGTTAAGGTGATCGTGATCGCCGGAAAACTTGTGAATGTGGTGGTGAAATAGCTGATTTGGCCAGGTGCTGACTG
This sequence comes from Candidatus Angelobacter sp., assembly GCA_035652415.1. Classification (GTDB taxonomy): domain Bacteria; phylum Acidobacteriota; class Terriglobia; order Terriglobales; family Acidobacteriaceae; genus Angelobacter. Next base: position 1,517 of record DASRDW010000211.1, read on the forward strand.
CCAGAAACTAATTGCTTTTAAAAATGACCCAACCTCCCAATCCCATAGCACAAGGTCTCCGAACCATTCGTCGCGATCCCGCAGTATGGCTGCTTGAGATTCTCTGGCGCTGGTCTTTTGCCGCAACGGCGGTGCTGATCCTATTTCTGGCCGGGGCCATCCTTCTTGATCCCGTGCATATTGATTCGCTCAGCCGCGCCCTGCAGACCAGAGATCCACGCATGATCGGCACCACTCTGTTCTTCACCTGGCTGCTGCTTGGGGTAAAGGCGATCGTTGCCGTCATCGTCGTTCCGCTGATCATCGCCATCGTCTGGATATTCTTTGTCGCCGCGGCCCGTCGGATCACCGCCCGCAGGCTCCGCGCCGCAGCCCCCTTGGACTTCGGCCCGATGCTTAAGTTGCAGTTTGTCCGTGCTTTTATCGTCTGGATTGCATATCTGCTGGTGATCGGCTCAGTGACGTTGGCAATCCACTTGGCCAGCAGCTCTCACTCGAATCCGGTGGTTTTTTATAACGTTGGTGTTCCAGCGACCGCGCTGGTCCTGCTGATTTGGCTGGTGCTGAATTGGTATCTCTCCGTGGCCGCCATTTTCGGGGAGCAAGGTCAGCGCTTTGGCGCTGCCTTCCGGCGCGGCCGGCAGGTGGTTCGTGCACAGCACTCTGACTTCGCCGGTACAGGTTTCGTCTTTCTGTTTCTCCGGCTAGTCCTGCTGGGTATCGTGGTCGCTATCGTTGGACTGACCTCTGAAATGCAGGCCACAGCGCCCCAGAGCTACGCCATACTAGTGATCGCGGTGGCCCTGGCTTATTTCGCGATCTCAGACATCCTCTACGTTTGGCGAATGGCCTCCTATGTTGCTCTGAGCGCTGCGCTGGAAAATGACGTCATATTGCAACTGGAGCAATCCCCCCCGCCGGCTGCGACAACTGGCAATCCGGCGAACTAACGCTTTACACCGAGCCGCGAATCAGAGAAAATTGCTCGTGGAAGACCAATCCATTGTCATCCTCGACTTCGGCTCGCAATACACGCAGCTTATTGCGCGCCGCATCCGTGAACTGAAAGTCTTTTCCGTCGTTCTCCCCTGTAACGCCGCGTTGGATGAGATCAAAGGCTACCGGCCTGCAGGTATTATTCTGAGCGGCGGGCCTTCGTCCGTTTACGATTCTGACGCTCCGCCCGCCGATCAGCGGGTCCTTGCGCTCGGCTTGCCTGTGCTCGGGATTTGTTACGGATTGCACTACATCGTCCACAATTTGGGCGGCAAGGTGCGTCCCGGCCCCAAGCGTGAATACGGGCACGCGGAGATCAGCGTAAGCCATGGCGACTCGCGCCTGTTTCGCGCGCTGCCGCAATCGCTCAACGTCTGGATGTCTCACGGCGACGAGGCTGAAAAACTCCCGTCTGGATTCAATACGGTTGCGCGGAGCAGCAACGCCCTGGCGGCGATTGAAGACGAGTCGCGCCGAATCTGGGCCGTGCAGTTTCATCCTGAAGTGCACCATACCAAGCGCGGGGTCGATCTGCTGCGCAACTTTGTTTATGACATTTGCGGCGCCAGTCCTTCCTGGACGCCGCAACACTTCATCAATGAAACCATCCGCCAGGTGCGTGAGACCGTGGGCGAGCAGGGAAGAGCCATATGCGCTCTCTCCGGCGGCGTGGACTCAGCCGTGGCTGCTACGCTGGTGGATCGCGCCATTGGTCGCCGCCTGATCTCGGTTTTTGTAAACAACGGCGTGCTGCGCAAAAACGAATTTCAAAAAGTCCAGCAGAACCTGCGCGAAAAGCTGGGCCTGAACGTCATTGCCGCCGATGCCAGCCAGCGCTTTCTCAGCAAACTTGCCGGCGTCACTGATCCGGAAAAGAAACGCAAGATTATCGGTAATGAATTCATTGAGGTTTTCGACCAGGAAGCCCACCACCTTGAACAGCAGATGGGCAAAGTTGACTGGCTGGTACAGGGAACTCTCTATCCTGACGTGATTGAGTCGCGCAGCGTGCGCGGTCCGTCACAGACCATTAAGACCCACCATAACGTGGGCGGCCTGCCGGAAAAGATGAAGCTCAAGCTCATTGAGCCCTTAAAAGATTTGTTTAAGGATGAAGTTCGCCGCATTGGCCGCGAGCTTGGTATGCCGGAAGAAATTTTGCAGCGCCAACCTTTTCCCGGCCCCGGTTTGGCGGTACGCATCCTTGGCGAAGTCACTCCGGAACGCATTGCTTTGCTTCAGGATGCTGACGACATCGTAGTGAATGAAATCCGCCGTGCTGGTTTGTACACGCAAATCTGGCAATCATTTGCCGTGCTGCTGCCTGTGATGTCAGTAGGCGTCATGGGGGACCAGCGCACCTACGCTTATACCTGCGCCATCCGCGCCGTGCACTCTGAAGACGGCATGACCGCTGACTGGGTGCCGCTGCCCTATGAAGTCCTTAAGACCATTTCCAGCCGGATCGTGAATGAAGTGCGCGGCATCAATCGCGTTGTCTATGATGTAACCTCAAAACCCCCAGGAACGATTGAATGGGAGTGAGACCAGCGCCGTTAACTGTTGCAAGCAAAACAGGTGAAAGCAATCTACGCTGGAACCGTCTTTGCGCTTTGGCCTAAGCAAGAGCTTTTTTGTTCGACTCACAACTAGCGTTACTAGCCTAAAACCAACCCATATAATCTAAGCGTCTATTAATCTTATAAAAATATAGTTACGTCGGTAACCCAACCTATCTCTGGCTAGCTATTACAAATCTATATTTACTTTTATATTACTTCATCATTCAGCCAGATTGTTCAAAGTACAATTCGAGCGCAAGTAGTAACTGCAGGGGCTCAATTTGTAACCAATTGGTCTTTTCCCGCCACCCCCTCATCTCCGCAAGAACTGGACTATTTTGGCCCAGTAAAGATTTGAAGTCAGGAGTTTTAATTAATGACCAAATTCGCAAAAGCCATGTCGTTTTTAGCGCCAATATTTCTATGGGCTGTTGTTTCTCAGGCGCAAATCAACAATCAAATGAAAGCTTCATTATTCAAGTGTGATCAGAACAATGCAGGTTTTTGCGCTGAATTGCGTCACGATCACCAATTCAGTGGGCACTATTCCGGCCATGATGAGCCTGCGTTGCTTTTCTATTCCAATAAGCCGGGATCAGGAAACAATGCGGTTTATCACTTTACTCTGCCTGTGGATCCTCTTGTTCCTCCTCAGCAAGACGGCAGCGGCGGCACCTTCAATTTTCAACTGCATGACGCTTCCTGGTTTGGCATGGTCCTGTGCGATACGCAGTCGTCTCCAAATTTCACTCACGCCTTCGTGCCGAACACGGATGCAAACATCTTTGATAATACCGATCCCAATGCTCCAGACTATATCGGCCATCATCCAGGTTCGGTTTTTCTGGAACTTCAATTTTATGCGCCTGGAGGCGTCAATACCTGCTCTGATCCTGCAAAGTGGTGTGTGGCCATGGTTATTTTCAGCTTTAACATCCAAGACACCACCGGCGTAGTTAACAATCTGGATTGTCAGGCAAAAGTAGGGTTAGAACCATCAAACTTTGCTTTTCTCACTACCAACGGTGTGGCTCAGACAGCTGCGGACCCGCTGAACGGTGACATTAACGATAAGTTCAGTGTGTTTCCGGGAACTACTTTTCAAATGAATCCGGGAGATAACGTTGTCGTTGATCTGCACGATACTCCGGAGGGTTTGCAGGTAATCATTCAAGACCAGACTGCCGGCACAACCGGCTCAATGACTGCCAGCATTGCCAATGGTTTTGCGCAGGTCAATTTTGATCCCGATACTGATCCAGCGAATCCCAAAATGTGTTCTTCTACTCCGTATGCTTTTCATCCTATGTATTCCACGTCCAATGAGCACACTCGCACCACCTGGACGGCGCACACTTACAACATCGCATTCTCCGATGAGATTGGCCATTTTGAGCTTTGCAACGCCGTGGACCAGGAAGGCGGAAACTGCATTCAGGCGAGCGTCGATGATCCCAGCGGTCTTGACGATGACGATACCGAATGCTTCAGCAGCGATTTCGCGGGACTTTTCGGCTTGCAGCCCATCGGTGGCTGCATCGGCGGCGATTTCGATTTTGACGGGGCATCCTATCAACGCCGCTGGGCCGGCACCGGTCCGGCAAATGTTGATGCCAGCCTGAAACCTACTCCGATTCGCTTTACCAGCCCGCAGTTCCGCAGGCAAGGCATAGGAAACGACAAACTTAACAATTACAACCGTGTGGCGTTCGAGGCGAACCTACCGGATATCGAATTTGAAAGCAACCCAGCCTGTGACGTTTTTAATGGCGGACAAGGCTGCACCAATCCACCTGCAGGTGCGGCCTTCTATCCTCTTTTCAGTACCATGCGTGATCGTGGCAATTGCCAATGGCAGCTCGGCGGCCCAAACATTCCTGGAACCACAAACAACTTCGGTGGTAGTTCAACTACCGAGTTCGGTCCTATTACCGGTGCGCCCTTTGCTGAGCCGGCCACTCCGGCACAACCCACTGGCAGCTCAATCATTATTTTTGGCAACTACCGGCGGATTCTACCTGAGAATCCATGCCGCAATAACGGTAACTAACCCTGCTTTGAGCCAAAGCCTGGGAAGCCAGGCTTTGGCTTTTCACAAGAAGTTGTAAAGCATTTCGAAAGTCTTGCTGATGAATCTTATCTCGTTCTCTCCCTGAGAACCGCAGGTTGAGTCAGCGAAGCTGCGATTATGCGCCTTTTTTGAGTTCGTGTGTTTTGGCTGGTTGGTATGTTCCGGGAACAGTTCTGGCTGCAATGTTCAAACGGTTCCAGCTATTGATGGCAGCGATCGCCAGAGTGAGATCAGCCAGATCCTTTTCCGCAAACTGCTGTCGAACTTTTTCATACACTTCATCCGGCACATGCCCATCGCGGACGTTTGTTATTGCCTCGGTCCATGCCAAGGCTGCGCGTTCGCGCTCAGAGTAATAAGGAGATTCCTCCCACGCATCAAGCCCATAGAGCCGCTGATCGCTCTCGCCGACGGCTTTCAAGTCTTTCCAATGCATGTCAAGGCAATAGGCACATCCGTTGATCTGTGAAGCACGCAAACAGATCAGGAGAACCAGGGATTCCTCGAGCTTGGTAGTGCGAAGATATTTTTCCAGTCCCAGCATTGCGTTAATGACGGTTGGCGCGGCTTGCAAATAATCAATTCTCGGTTTCATGCTCTTAAATCTCCTCTCAAAATATTTATGGCTCACCTTGATTGGACTCATGCGCACCAGGCGAGGGTGCAGATAACTTCAGAGTAGAAAGAGATTTCAGAATCAAATTCAGATGGTGGACGTGAATTATTTCCTCAGGTTTAAGCTTTAATACTTTTTGTCTGAGGGTTGATCAGAAATTTTCTCTGTCGATTTTCGCGGCTTCACATTTTGATTCAATCGGAAGAAATTGTTTGGATCGTAATGCGTCTTCACTGCCACCATGCGCTCCCATCGCTCGTGATACGCCTCAGATACGCGATCCTGCTCATCGCCGCTCATAAAATTTACATAGATACCGGGTTTCATTGCCGGCTGGAGTTTTTTGAAAAGCCCGCGAACCCAGGCAATGTTGCCCACATCAGCAGATGCTTCTTGCCAATTGGCCAGCAGGTTCATAATGAAAGGGGCGCTGCGGTCGCCGAATGCGGTTTCGTCCGCCCCAACGTGCGCAGCCGCGCCGCCCAGATAGGCAAATTCGATTTGCGTCTCCAGAGAGGGAATTGTGCTGACTGCTTCAACCAGATGATCGATTGTGCTGTCGTCCAGCGAAGCAAAATAGCCCGATTTGGTGTAATAACGCCGGCCATGAGGAAAGTCGGAATCCGCCATGGTTTGCAAGTTCAGGAAGGAAACAGCCTTACAGCTTACAGAGTTCTTATGGCATAGAGAGAGCGCTTTCTGCAAATAAGGCTGTCCCGCTTCTGGATCGCCGGTCCAGACCAGGGAATTGCCGGCCCCCGGGTGTCCGCGGAGCTCTGCAGGTACGTTTTCTGCCTGAGGAGCCAGCCGCAAATCGATGTTCCACTTCAAATCGAGCGGAGCTTCGGACATGAAGTCGCGCCAGAACTCGAGGAGCCGCCGAATATTATTCTCAGCACATAATCCTTGAGCGAGCACAACGGACGTAAGAGGATGAAGCTTTACTTCAAATTCAGTTACCACGCCAAAGTTGCCGCCGCCTCCGCGCAACGCCCAAAATAAATCTGTATTCTCTCCTTCATTGGCGCAGATGACCGAACCATCCGCGGTCACAAGCGTGAATCCTTCCACGTTGTCGCATGATAGTCCAAAGCGCCGGGTGAGCCACCCTGTTCCACCGCCCAGAACAAGGCCGCCAGCGCCGGTGTGCGAGACAACGCCGGAAGGGAAGACCAGCCCTGCCTTTTGTGTTGCCGTATCAACCGATCCCAGCAAACAGCCGCCGGCAAATTTCGCTCGGCACTTTTCGGGATCAATTGTAACCTGTCGCATTCGCGAGAGGTCGATCACCATTCCGCCATCGCACGAGCTGAAACCGGCAAGGCTGTGCCCGCCGCAACGAATGGCGGTAAGAATCTCTGCATCAGCAGCCGTACGGACTGCGCTTTGCACATCGCTCACATCGGCACAGCGCGCAATGAGCGCCGGCTTGCGATCAAACATGCCATTCCAAATGCCGCGCGCATCTTCATAGCCGAGATCGTCAGGGCGCAGCAGATCGCCTTTGAATTTTTGGCGGAGCGAAGAGCAGAGTTCTGCAGCGGTTTCCATCATCTCGTACTCCTATTAGCCAAGCGGGTGCGCAGGTATAAAAGCGAGATGATCGCCAGGAAAACCAGAAATTCCGGTACTGACCATTGCATCCCATCAACAAAAAAGGTTGTGGCGGCGATGGCGAGGAGCAACAAAATTCCAAGGACCGTGAAGAACGGATGTGCGCGCAACCGCATCGGCAAATTTGCTATCCGCTCACGGCTGAGCGTTTTGCGAAAGCGCAGATGAGTATTGAGAATCACCAGCCAGACAAAAAGCATTCCCGCCACAGCAACGCCATAAAGAATGAGGAATGCGTTTTTAGGAGCTTTGAGCGCAAGCACGATAGCAATGATGATTCCCGCAGTAGAAGCCGCCAGCGCGGGATGCGGCACGCCGTTGCTGCTTACCTTGCCCATCCATGCAGGGCCATAGCCTCCACGGCCCAGAGAGTAGAGCATTCGCGTAGAGAGATAGAGATTGGTGTTCACGCTGGAAAGTGCGGCTGTGAGCACTACGAAATTCATGATCGCAGCAGCAAAAGGAACGTGCGCCGCAGAGAACGCAGTCACAAAGGGACTGCCGGAGAGCGTGGACGAACCGCTGGCCTGGTCCCAGGGAACCATGGTTACCATGATGGCGATGGCCAGCACGTAAAAAAAAATGAGCCGGTAAACAATGTTCCGCATGGCGCGCGGAATCGTGACTTCCGGACGCTCGGCTTCCCCGGCTGTGACAGCAATAATTTCCACGCCCATATAGCTGGTGACGGTGATGGTGAGAGAAAGCCAGACGCCTTTCCATCCTGAAGGCAGAAAACCGCCGTGCTGCGTCAGGTTAGTAAGGCCAATTGCGTGTCGTGATCCAACGCCGAAGACCAATGCAACGCCAACAATGATGAAGGCCAGAATGGCCGCTACCTTGATCATGGCGAACCAGTATTCAAATTCGCCAAGGCGGTTGACCTGCATAGAGTTGAGCGCCACCAGCGCTGCAGAGACCAAGACTAC
>DASRDW010000212.1:0-6064 GCA_035652415.1 Candidatus Angelobacter sp.
TTGACGTTGAGGCTCCAGATCTAACGATTGCCAAGACCCACGTTGGGCAATTCCACCGCGGACAGACGGGTGCACAGTACCTGATCACCGTGAGCAACGTAGGCTTTGGACCGACGGCCGGCACGGTCACTGTGGTGGATACCTTGCCGGTGATTGGCAATCCGCATAACCTTGTGCCGACGGACATCAGCGGCACCGGCTGGACTTGCACACTGGCCACGCTCACCTGCACGCGTGCAGATGCGCTGGCTTCCGGCAGCAGCTATCCGGTTATTACGATGACCGTGAATATCCCGCAAGACATCACCAACAACTTCACCAACACCGCCACGGTCTCCGGCGGCGGCGATGTGAACCCAACCAACAACAAAGCTTCTGATCCGGTAAGCCTTGGACCGCCCATTGTGATTACGCCTCACTTCACAAGCGCTTCCGTAGTCGCTGGCGGCACCGCGCAGTTTGTTTTTGACCTTGAGGATGACGATCCAACCCTGGGCCCGGTTAATCTTGGCTGCAATGGCTTGCCGGTGGGCGCGATATGCACGTTCAATCCGGCTTCAACAACTCAACCGGCCTCACAGGTAACAATGACCGTTACCACCTTAAACGGGGCCAGCAACGTGTTTACGAGCCAGAATTTCAGCGGCCCGAATTCGCGTCTGTATGCCGTGCTGACGTTCCCTGCGCTTGGGTTCGTAGTGATGGTCTTTGGCGGCCGCAAGAACAAAAAGAACAGAAAACCAAGATTGCGTCTGGCCTTCGCATTCGCAGGCTTGGTAACGCTTATGGCGCTGGTTGGCTGCGGAGGAGGAGGTCGTCCGACCACGCCAGGCGGAACTTTCTCAATCACTGTTTCGGCGGCCACAGCCACCGTGCAGGCGACCACACAGGTAAACTTAACCGTGCAGTAGTTGTACCACTTTGAACAGAGGAGACAACCAGCATGCCACCATATGTAGGTGAAATCAGGATGTTTGCTGGCAACTTTGCGCCTGCAGGCTGGGCGTTCTGCCAGGGCCAGACACTTCCTATTTCAGAAAATGAAACGTTGTTCCAGTTGATCGGGACAACTTACGGCGGCGACGGCCAGGAAACTTTCAACCTGCCCAACCTCGCCAGCCGGGTTCCCCTCCACATGGGTAATGGTGGTGGAGGGAGCTATATCATTGGGGAAGCCGCCGGATCAGAGTCGGTTACGCTGACTACCAGCCAGATTCCCGTACACAGCCATCCGCCGCTCTGTCTTAACACCAACGGCGGAAATTCCGCTCCCACGGGCGCACTCTGGGCGCAAACGGCCGCCGCTCCTTACGCCAACGTTACGCCCGCCACTGCCATGGCTGCCAATGCTGTCGGGAACGCAGGCGGTTCGCAGCCGCATGACAATATGGTCCCGTTTCTTTGCATTAATTTCATCATTTCTTTGTTCGGAGTCTTTCCTTCCCCAACATAAACCGGTGGGGTAGTAGGAACTTGTAGTCGCGCGGCAAGGGGACAATCCAGTCCTGGAAAACTATCAAGGAGAGACAATGTCTGAGCCATTTCTATCTGAGATCAAGGTTGTGAGCTTCAATTTTGCTCCCAAGGGTTGGGCACTCTGCAACGGCCAGTTGCTGCCCATCAACCAGAACCAGGCCCTGTTTTCGCTGCTGGGCACCACCTACGGCGGCAACGGGCAAACCAACTTCGCGCTACCTGACCTGCGGGGACGCATTCCCAATCACATGGGCGACGGCTTTACGCTGGGACAACAAGGCGGCGAAACCGCTCACACGCTCAACATCAGTGAGCTGCCTCAGCATACGCACGTTCCAAACGGCAACTCGACCAACCCGGCCGGCTCGGCCAGCGCTGGCGGCAATTTGTGGGGGTTTGTGGCCGCCCAGTACGCTGCCAGCAACCCGAATAGCGGCATGAACCCTGCGGGTATCGGCAACACCGGCGGCAGCCAGCCGCACCAGAACATGTCGCCTTACCTGGTGCTCAATTTCATCATTGCGCTGCAGGGGATATTCCCCTCGCAGACATAAAGGAGAGGAACAGCCATGTCAGATCCATTTGTAGCTGAAATCAGGATTTTCCCGTTCAATTTCGCTCCCAAAGGCTGGGCGTTCTGCGATGGCCAGTTACTCCCGATCAGCCAGAACACCGCTCTGTTCTCTCTTCTTGGCACCACCTACGGCGGCGATGGTAAGAGCACTTTCGCGCTGCCCAACATGCAGGGCAACACGCCCATGCAGCAGGGCCAGGGCCAGGGCTTGAGTGATCGCTTCCTGGGCGAGCAAAGCGGAGAGCAGAACGTGACTCTTTTGCAGACGGAGATGCCCGTGCACTCCCACCCCGCTTTGGCTGGCGGTGGCGGGACTGCGGCGCAGACCCCAGTCAACAATGCTTGGTCGTCCGGCATCAAGGGTGGCCCGTCACTTTACACCCCCAGCGGCACTGGCAACGTGTCCATGCACCCGTTAGCTCTCAATGTTGCCGGCGGCGGCCTGCCACACAACAACATGATGCCTTTCCTCACACTCAACTTCTGTATTGCGTTGCAGGGAGTCTTCCCGCCGCGCTCTTAACATTGCAAGTTTCGTACCCTCTCCAGGGGCTTCAGGGTCGCAAACTCTGAAGCCCTTTTTACTTGCGCTACTATTTAGAAATGGCAGATCAGGACCGAGCCTCCCCGAATCCGATTGCCGTTCCGGATCCCGCTGCACACCGGCCGCAGCGGATCATGGAAACCAATGTACCTCTGTCAAATTCCGTGATCTGGCGGCTCCAGCAGGATTACTATGCCCAGCGTGGTCTCAAGGCCTGGACCGAGGACATGGTCCCCAGCTACATCACGAATAACCTATTGATCGCTGAGATTTATGCCAGCATCATGGCAGGTTTTCTAGAGGACTGTATGGGCCCTGCGCGGCGAGAAGAAAAGGTCCTTTCGCCGGAGCATCCACTCCGTGTTGTGGAGTTGGGGGCCGGAACAGGCAAGTTCTCCTATCTTTTATTACGCAAGCTCACGACCCTGTTGCGTGCCAGAGAGGTTTCGACAAAAACGGTGCGTTACTGCATGGCCGATTGTTCTGACGCCCTTATTGCCGAGTGGCGGGCCAACCCTGGTCTGAAGGAGTTCATAGAAGACGGGATTCTCGAGTTCAAGCAGCTACAGATCGGCGCGGAGGTCGCCCTGCCGGCAGATTGGGGCCGCGGGCCTCTTGTCGTGATTGCGAATTACGTTTTTGACAGCCTGCCGCAAGATGCCTTCATTATCGGTAACGGGCAAATTTTTGAATCAATGATAACTACTTCTGCGGCTGATGAAGGTGCCTCATTAAGCGGGCTGCAACTCTCTTTCAACACTGCTGCTGTGCTGCCGGACCGCTACGCAGAGAAATCATGGAACGCAATTCTTGAGGAGTATCGCAGCCGTTTGACGGCCGCGACGATTTACTTTCCAACTGCGGCCCTCGCGCTGCTCCAGCGGCTCAGCAGCCTGAGCGATGGAAGGATGCTGGTGCTGGCGGCGGACAAGGGCTTTACCCATATAGAAGACCTGGAGTTTTTGCAAGGACCGCCGACAGTAGAGTTCCATGCTGGAAGCCATTGTTTTTCCCAGGTCGTAAATTTTGACGCGATCTCCAGGTACTATGCCTGCAAGAGCGGCGAAGCCTTGCTTCCGCAAAAGCATATCAGCAGCCTGAATATTTGCGCATTTCTTGAACGCTCTGGACAAAATGATTTTCCCGCAACCCGCAAAGCCTACCGCGAGGCCGTGGATGGCTTTGGGCCGGACGATCTCTTCACGCTCATGGGCTGGCTTGACGCCCATCTGCATGAGGTTTCCGCGGCCCAGGCGCTGGCCATTCTCCGTCTCACGCGCTGGGACCCGACCGCGCTGATGCGGCTCTTTCCTGTGATTGCTCCTCAACTGCGCAGTGTCGTAGCGGAGCGTATTGACCTGCGCGACGCGGTTTTCAATGTGATGGCGAATCGCTTTCCCGTCAGCCGTAGTGACAATGAATTGGCGTTTTACTGCGGCGTGATCCTGCTTGAGCTGCGCTTCTTTGCTGAGGCCATGGAGATGTTCACGATTTCAGAGCAGACGCTTGGGCCCTCTGCCGCCACCAGTTACAACCTTGGTCTTTGCGCAGCAGGGCTGGGCCGTTCTGAAGAAGCGCTGGCTTTTATGGTTAAGGCGTGCGATCAGGACCCTTCGTTTGCGCCTGCGCAAAGCGCGCGTGCACGGCTGGAAGGCGCGCGCAAGCAGAACTGATACCCGCACTTCTTTAGCTCAATCCAGCTTCTCTCCTGCCAGTTGAAAACAGAGCTCCGCGATTTTTCGCAACGCATCTGCTTCATGTCTCATCCTAAACAAGCAAAGGGTTCGACGAGGGAAAACACACATGCGCCACCGAAATATTGCTCTGTTTCTGCTGTTCAGCTTTCTGTTTACCATTATGGCCTGGGGACGTGAAGACCGCCTGACCAACACTGGGACAGCTCCAGCCGCTGAAGGCAAAGTCACCACCAATACTGATCGCAACGGAAATACCAGTGTTGAAGTTGAGGTAAAACACATGGCCACGCCGCAGTCGCTCACGCCCGCCAAGCAGGATTATCTGGTCTGGGTGCAGGGACGCGGCCAGTCACCGGAACTGTTGGGCACGCTGCGCGTGAACAGTGACTTGGAAGGCAGCCTGAAAGGGACTACGCCGCTTAAAGAGTTTGACATCCTGATTACAGCGGAAGATACGATGAAGCCGGAATCTCCATCCGCCATGGTGGTCCTGCGCGGCACCATTGAGAGGAAATAATCACCCCGAATAAAGCCCGATTCACGGCGATCATTCGCGCTGAAGCTCAACCTTTGTGCTCGGCGTAGCGGTACGCGGCCTGCGGCAATCTGTTACTATTGCCGCCCATGGCTGTACAGGAGCAGCAGGAAACTCAGACAGCGCCGGCTGGCACGGGCAAGGCTGCATGGTGGCCGCTGGCTGTTTTGATCGCCGTCAACGTGCTGAATTTTTACGATCGCCACGTTGCAGCGGCGGTGGTTGAGCCGATACGTAAAGAGTTCGCTCTTACTGATACGCAGCTCGGGTGGCTCAACACCGCGTTCACCATTCTTTATGGCGTCGTCGGATTGCCGCTCGGCCTGCTGGCAGACCGCGTAAGCCGCAAGAAGCTTCTTGCTCTGGGCATAACTATATGGGCGATTCTTACTGCCTGCACGCGCTGGGTCTATAACTATCCGTTTTTAGTGTTTACGAGGCTGGGAGTTGGTGTTGGTGAAGCCACCGCCGCGCCCACGGCCACAAGTTGGATTGGCGATCTTTTTCCGCCTGAGCGCCGGGCCAAGCCGCTGGCGCTCTTTATGCTGGGAGTTCCTGTAGGCGGAGCACTCAGCTATTTTTTTAGCGGAGCAATCGCCCAGAGACTTGGCTGGCGTGCCGCCATGATTGTGGCCGCCGTGCCGGCGCTGCTGCTGGTTCCGTTGCTGCTCCTGCTCAAAGAACCCGAACGGGGCGCTTCAGAAAGTCATGTGCCGCGCGGTGCAAACGTGGCTTCAGTTGGCGCGGTGCTGCGTATCCCTACATTCTGGATCATCGCAATCTCGGGCGCGCTGGTCAACTTTAACCTTTATGTGATTGCCCTGTTTTTCCCTGCGTTGTTTGGCCGCACTTACCACATGAATGTGGCCCAGGCCGGTCTCACTATGGGCATCCTGTATTCAGTAGGAGGCGTGCTTGGCGGGTGGGTAGCCGGCGTGTTTGGCGATCGCCTTGTAGGCGGCAGCGGCTCCGGACGCATGAGAATTGCAGCCGCGGCTGCGCTGCTGGCTGTTCCGCTTTCTTATTTCGGTATTCGCCAGGGTTATGGCGCTATCGCTCTCGCGGTGCCTCTGCTCACTCTCGCCTATGGCCTGCTCAACATGTATTACGGGCTGGTCTATGCCGCAATCCAGGATATTGTTGCTCCTGCTCTGCGCGGCACCACCATGGCCCTTTATTTTCTGGTGATGTACCTGAGCGGCGCTTCCTGGGGAACGGTGATCATCGGCAAGATGAGC
>DASRDW010000213.1:0-8680 GCA_035652415.1 Candidatus Angelobacter sp.
TGCTGCTCAGAACTCTGCCTCCGTCGCAGACAAATCTGGCTCGGCCCGAGTTGAATCCAATTCCACCAAAACCAGCCAGGGACCGGCCAGAAACTAATTCTGTCCGCCTGACTGCGAGTGGGCCGCCCGATGCTTACATGCGTCGGGCGGTTTTTTTCTGTAACCCCGAGCGAAGTGAGGGGCCCTACTCTTACGAGCAACTTTCACAGTCATAATTGTTAAGAGTATCGTTGCAGTAGAGATCCCTCGCTTCGCTCGGGACTGCGGAAAACCCTGTTACAATCCCCTCTTCATGTTTACTCGCCCTCCTGGCTTCACATACAAAAACAACGAACTCCATTGTGACGGCTTGCCTATCAACAAGCTGGCAAAGAAATTCGGTACGCCTTTGTATGTTTACTCGGCCTCAGCCATTCGCGAACGTTACCGCATTCTGGAGAGCGCGTTCCATCATGTGCGGCACACGCTTTGTTATTCGGTCAAAGCAAATTCCAATCTAAGCATTCTCCGCTTGCTGGCGGGCATGGGCGCGGGCTTTGATATTGTTTCTAGTGGTGAACTGGAACGCGTTCGCCGTGCGAAGAAGAAAGCCATCACAAAAGTTGTGTTTTCCGGCGTAGGCAAAACTGCCGCTGAACTGGAACTGGCACTCCGCTTGGGCATTCTGCAGTTCAATGTGGAAAGTGAAGGCGAGCTTGAGTTGTTGGCGGAATGTGCCTACAAACTACGCAAGACAGCCAACATTGCGTTGCGCGTAAATCCTGATGTTCCTGCTGAGACACATCCATACATCTCCACCGGTTTGCGCGAGCACAAATTTGGCGTACCTATCAACACGGCACGTGAGCTTTATCGCCGTGCCGCGTCGCACAAGTATCTGCGTGTTTCCGGCATTGGCCTGCACATTGGATCACAAATTGGTGACGTTGCTCCTTTTCACATGGCAATGGAGCGCACAGTAGACTTGGCGCAACAGCTTGCTGCCGACCGCCACAATATACGGTTCATCGATGCCGGCGGCGGACTTGGCATCTCATACAACAGCGCTGCGCCAGTTGATTTTTCTGATCTTGCGCATCGCTATGCCGAGGCCATATTGTCACCGCTGGAACGCCTGAAAAACCGGCCTCATCTGTTATTGGAGCCTGGCCGCTCCATCATTGCGCCCGCCGGAGCGCTGGTCACGCGTGTGCTGTATCTCAAGCGCAACGGAAACAAGCAATTCACCATCGTTGACGCCGCGATGAATGACCTGATCCGCCCCTCGCTGTACCAAGCGCGGCATGAGATTACACCCGCAACGCTTACCGAGCGAAGCGCAAAGAAAACGCAATCTGACGTGGCCGGCCCTGTTTGCGAAAGCGGCGATTTTCTGGCGCATGACGCCTGGCTGCCTATCGTCATTCCCGGAGAAAATCTCTGCATCCTCGATGCCGGCGCTTACGGCATGTCTCTTGCATCGAACTACAATTCGCGTCCACGCGCGGCTGAAGTTCTGGTGGATGGCAAGCGTGTCCGTCTTATCCGTCGCCGTGAAACCTTGCGCAATATGCTGCAGCCCGAGGCCGCATGCCTGTAACCGACCTCAAGGCCCTGGCCTACGAATTTCTTCATGAGGCGCAGCAGTCTTTACAAAATGACGGGTTCTTGAATCCGACAGCCATTGTCATCACGCCTGACGAAAATCTGATCTTCGATATTGAATTTGAAACCGATGAAGAGCGTAACGAGATCTACGAGGAGATGATGGAGATCGCGCAGCAAAAAATGGCCAGCGCCATCATCACGGTCAATGACGTTTATCCAGACGACGCGCCCGGCGCACCGGTTGAACTCCAGGGCGCAGGCTGGGGCGCATTAGCGGCATCTCCCGCTGAAGCCATTATGGTTACAGTCTCCGGCAGTGGCTTTGAGACCTGGAGCCTGGTCTGCCCCTATTTTCGTCGCGATGGCAGTATCATCTTCCATCCTGCCAAAGAAATGGACAATCCTGGCGGCGAAGTTGAGTTGTTGGGCGATTGGACCGGCAAAACCGGGGCGGCATGAAAGTAGCCATCGGCTTTTAGTCTTTAAGCCTTTAGCTTGCTCATCGCGGCTGAAAGCACCTTGGCCTTAGGCAAACACCCTCCTAATGCAAGCACCTCATAAAGAAAAGCTCCAAAGTTTCTTTGAAGAACTATTTCTAAAATCCTGGAACAGGAATTATTTCTGAACCCAAAATTTACAAAACTAAGAGCTAAAGGCCAAAAGCTAATAGCTAAAGTACCCGCATTTTCATTGATTTCTCCTCAAATTTTCACATTGGGAAAAATCGTAAAAAACGCAGCTTCCCCGCATGGATATTGAGTTTTATTTATGCCGTGCACTGATTTTGGTACCCGCCTTGTGGACGAATTTCCAAACCATTGATTTCATGCAAGATACAAAACGCGAGAAACTGTTTGACTTAAATTCTAGAGAGAGTAAATTCACACTCGTTCTTTGACATTTCAAAAGTTTTCCCGGTTGGCGGCGAGTACCGGGACCCAAGCAAGATCACGGCGCACGGTCAGGTCAAAACCTCTGCTGCTGGAAACGGCGACAGACGGAACAAGCTGAAACCGCAAGCTGCATTGAAGGTCGGCAAGGGTCTATAGCGAACTGCTGGTTGAGGAGAACCTGAAAAGTTTAAAGGCAAAGATAGAAGCCCCGAGGTGTTGACCGATTTACCCGGTTGGCGGCGAGCCCGGAGCCCAAGCTTCAGCTAAGCTGATTAATGATCGCACTTTGTTGAGTTTCGCAAGGAACTAGGACAGGGAAAGCTGGTCGGCAAGGGTCTATAGCGAACCGCTGGGCGAGGTGAATGGGTCAACCACAAAACTCGGGGCTTCTTAATTTTTTGAACCAGCCCTCTTCAAGCGAGATAAGTTCAAAATATCCCTGATCCGCCGTGACTCACAAATCTGGTAACTTGGGTAATTCCCGGCCCGCTCTCTAAAGCCCGCGCTCAAAACCTTATTTCAGATACTTTTCGGGAAGCTGGTGCTCGGGGGTCTCGCCTTCCCAGTAGATATTCACCACCCACCAGCGCGTCCCATCATTGATGAACTGGAAGCTGTTGATGCCACGAGCAAACGGCTTCTCGCCCTTGGCGTGACGCGATTCGTAAGTGCTCCATATGTGCGCGATGTGGTCCCACTGCTCGACGCGGTTGGAGACAGACACCTCGAAGAAGCCTTCCTTATCAAAATACGCCTGCGCGCGCTGGATGTACTCATCGGGAGTGAGGAACCCCCGAACGACAGGTTTTCCGCTCTTCTGATCAATGAGAGTCGGAATGAGGTGCGCGCCTGGATAAAACAATGAGCGAAAGCGGTCCCAATCGCGCGGACCCGCAGGTCCGGAGATGGAATCATAGACTGCGGCAAGAATATGGTCCAGGCTGTCGACATCACTAGGCTTGGCATGTGGGGTTGCTGCCTGGGCTGCCGGCGTAGGAGATGGGGTCGCTGCTTGCTGCGCTGACTGTTGCGATTGGCCCGAAGCAGCTAAGGAAAGAATCAGCAAGAGCGCTACTGTAGCGATTTGCAGGTCTTTCATTCTCATCGAAAATTCCTCGGTTCTTAGGATTTCCCATTCACCAGATTATGAGATTACCGGTTTCTCTTCATTCCAGCCCGCCATAGACCAACTTCCCACCCAAAAATGTTGCTTCGATCTTCACATTCTTAATCGCTGCGGGCGGGATCTTGAAAATGTCATCTGAAAGCACCACGAAATCAGCTAGCTTGCCCGGCGTGATCGATCCTTTATCTTTTTCCTGAAACTCCGCATAAGCTGAGCCCATGGTGTACGCCTCAATCGACTCTGCTACGGTGAGTTTTTGTTCGGGAATCCAGCCATCAGGATTCTTGCCATCCAGCGTGGCACGAGTGACAGCCGCATAAATCGTCCACATGGGACTGAGCGGTGCTACTGGCCAATCTGTGCCAAAAGCCAGGCGCACGCCATTATCAAGAAAAGTGCGGAAAGCGTAAGTGCGTTTGATGCGGTCAGGGCCAATGCGGCTTTCAGCCCACCGTCCGTCATCAATCGCATGGTACGGCTGCACTGAGGCGATCACTCCAAGACGGGCATAGCGTGCGAAATCCTTTGCCGCCATATGCTGTGAATGCTCAATGCGCCAGCGCCGATCACGTTTGCCGTTGGTTTTCTCGATCTGCGTATAGATATCGAGAATCATTGAGATGGCCCGGTCACCAATGGCATGAATGCAAATCTGCAGTCCGGCGGCGTCTGCGCCACGAAGACGTTGTTGCATTCCGGAGACAGGATGCATCTCATCGCTGAGCAGGCCGTGCGTATTAGGAGCATCAGTGTACGGATCAAAGAAATATGCCGTCTCTGATCCCAGCGAGCCATCGGCATATCCTTTCACCGCGCCCATCCGCAGCAATGGCGTGCCAAATCCATGGCGAATGCCAATCTTTGCCTGATCGCGCCAGCCAGTTTCCAAAGGCGCAACATACATACGCACTGTGAGCCCGCCTTTGTCCTCAAGTTCAGAATAGGCTTTCACGTCGTCGTACGCCGGGTTCATGTCCTGTACGCTGGTAATGCCCACAGAAGCTGCGTGGTCTATGGCCTGATGAATGGCACGCATCCGGTGCGCCGCCGTCATAGGCGGCATGATTTTCACAACCAGGTCTTGCGCTGAGTCTTTCAAAACACCCGTTGGATTACCTTGCGCATCACGTACGATCAGCCCTCCCGGAGGATCTTGGGTTTTGGCTGTAATGCCGGCAAGCTTCAGCACGACTGAATTTGCCAGCGACTCATGTCCGTCATAACGGTTCACCCAAACGGGCGTCTCTGGCGTAACCGGATCAATCAGCTCTTTTGTAGGAAGTGTTGCAGGCGTCCATCTCTGCTCATCCCAGTCTCCGCCCGTGATCCACTCACCCTTGGGAGTGTTCTTGGCGCGCTCGCCGATACGGCGCGCAAACTCCTCAGGTGAAGCTGCATCTTTAAGCTGTACAGACTGCAACTGGTCTCCGCCATCCACAAAATGCACATGCGCATCATTAAAACCGGGGAGCAAAAGCTTGCCTTGCGCGTCCAGCACTTTGGTCTGCGGGCCATGCCATGCATCCACTTCTGCTGCACTGCCCACGGCGACAATTCGTTCACCCAGCACAGCCAGCGCTTCCGCGGTGGGCCGGGACTTATCTACGGTCCAAATTTTTGCGTTGGTAATAATGAGATCGGCTGAAGGCTTGGATTGCGCCGCTGCCGCGCCAGCAAACGCAAAACCGCACAGTGCAGCCAGCATCCAGCGTAAAACTCTTTCTGGACTTAACATCCTGTTACCGTTCTCCCCACTTCAGCTTCGTCCGCAACACATCAAAAAATGATCGGCCAGCAAGCTTGAACAATTTCACCTGATGATCTGACTTTCTGCAGCACACCACGTCTTTCTCGATCAGCGGCATTCCTTCCTGGCCGTCAACAGTTAGAAAAGCCTGCTCTCTTGTTACCAGGATACGGGCTTCAATCACAGCCGTATCCTGCACCACCAGAGGACGGTTCGTTAGAGCATGTGAAGCGACTGGAGTAATGACAAAGCCAGGAACATCTGGAGAAAGAATTGGGCCGCCGGCAGCAAGCGAATACGCCGTTGATCCGGTGGGCGTGGCAATGATAAGGCCATCAGCTTTATAGGTTGCAACAAACATTCCATTTACGCGCAGCTCAAAATCTGTGATGCGTGCCACCGCGCTCTGGTTCAACACAACTTCGTTCAGTGCATCATAAGCTGCCACGCATTGACCATCGCGCTGGAGCTGGCAATGCAGCATGGGCCGCAAGCTGAGTTCGCCGCGCCCGGCATCCACCTCAGCCAGCGCGTGCTCAATCTCATCCTGCTTCACCTCAGTCAAAAAGCCAAGCGAACCCAGATTGATGCCGAGAATCGGTATCCCGGCGTGGGCCACGCAGCGAGCCGTTGAAAGCAATGTACCATCGCCGCCGAGCACAACCACAAAATCCGGACGCGCCCTTACTAAGCCATCGCGCTCCGCAGATTCAAGGCCAGAACAGAATTCGCGTGTTGCGGCGTCGGCGGTCACGGTATAACCGTGCTCATGCAGCCATGACGTGACCTGTTGGGCAACCTTGCCCAGTTCTGGCTTGCCCTGCTTGGAAATGATGGAAGCTTTCTTCATCAGAATTCTGCGTACAAGAGAAATTCTCTGTTTCCTTCCATGCCAAGAATGGGGGACTCCATTAATTCTATGTTCTTGCCGCCTAAAGCTTCCACTTTTTGCCGGACCTTGAGCACCGCGCCCTGTTGCGCCTGTTGATCTTTCACGATGCCGCCTTTACCCACTAATTCCCTTCCGACCTCAAATTGTGGCTTGATTAACACTACCATTTCACGCTGAGCACTCGCTTTCGACTGCAAAAATGCTGAATCCAGCACCGCTGGGAGCACGAGTGTAACAGAGATGAAAGATACATCGACGGCAATGAAGGTAACTAGGCCGGACGCTCCAGCTTCAGCAAGCTTTTCCGCCGTTAGATACCGGGCATTGGTCTTCTCCAGCAGCTTCACCCGTGGATCAGAGCGCAGACGTGCCGCGATTTGCCCATATCCGGTATCCACGGCGATCACCTCAGCAGCGCCATGTTGCAGCATGCAGTCAGTAAAGCCTCCCGTAGAGGCGCCAACATCCACGCAGATCCGGCCAGCCAGATTGATATTCCAACTTTGGAGCGCGGCTTCTAGTTTCAGTCCACCCCGTCCAACATACTTCAAATCCCTACCTAGCAACCGAATCTGCGCATCCGGCTCCACACCAGCACCGGCCTTTTCAACTTTTTGCTCGTTGACCAAAACGCGTCCCAAGAGCACCATGGCTTGCGCGCGCTCGCGCGATGGCACAAGGCCGCGCTCAACCAGGAGCTTGTCAATCCGGACCTTCATGGCTCAATTGTATGTTGGGAATTGCAGCAATGCAGTCAAGTCTTTCGAACTCCGAGCGATGAGTCCTAAAAACGAGACTGCCAGGTTATTCCGAAGTGACTTTATAAAGAGCTTTGTATCCGATCACAGCTTGCGGGTGGGCCGTTCTGACGTGGTCTGGAAAATTTTTTACTGGTTTTCGGGGGCCGACAGGTGATGTATGAAACTGCTCCTTGCAGATCGAGCACTGTAATATGCTGATGTCCGCATCAGGAACTCGCTCAAGGAAGGCTTCCATTATCATCAAGCTATCCTGCCACAAACCGCTGCAGTTTCGCTATTGCAACTTCAGCGGCATTCAAATGGGCCCGCGGCGGATCAGCGCATCTACGTCGAGCGGTTTGGGAATTGCCATACGGTCTTGCCAAAGCAGACCTGCATGCACACAGGAATATCCACGATCTTCGGCTCCTGCTGGCGTTCAAGCTTCTGCTGCCATGAGACCCGCGAAATGAATTTCGCAGACATGATTTTGCTTTGCGGGGCGATATGATATCGCTCCGGACCTGCTGACGCAATCACTTTCCTCGAAACTAAAAATAATTTTTGTGATCAGGTAGTCGTGGTGAAAAATTTCATCTGCTCTTAACATCCGCACATGATCCAGTGCAAAGCGACAAAACATGCGGCTTACGTGCGCTTGCAAGCACAACTCAACTCTTTTCCACATTCTTTTTCACCGAACTGTTGAAAACCAGGAGGAAGAAATGGAATCTGATTTGCCGATCGGATCATGTTGAAGAAGATGAGGCTGCATCCGCATGACGCGAGTGCAAAAAATTGTCAGCTAATATGCGCTAGTTTACAGCTTGAGCTAGAATGGCGTTACCTTCTTGGGATCTCATGCCGAGCAAAAAGAAAAAGCAACTTAAAGTCGCGCCTAAACGCCGCAAAGCCAAACGCACAAAAAGCAAGCCTTCTGGCGCAGCTTCCAAAGGCTCAAAAGCCAAGACAGTGGTTGCTGCTGTTCTTGATTCACACAAACTCCAAAGCCTCTACGCAACCATGTTAAAGACGCAGATGCTCAACCAGAGAGCAGGAGAAATTTTGTCTGCGCAACAGAAAGATAACATCACTGCCGGACGCGAGGCCGTGCTGGTCGGCGCAATTGCACACGCGCTCGCTGGAGATTCCATTGCTGTAAGGCACAACGGCCTTCTTGCCAGCTTTATTAGAGGTACTCCGCTCAAATCTATTTTTGAGCAGATCATCCCAATCAATCAGCAGTCGTCCGATAGCACGGCGAACCAGAATGGGATGGATTCTTCATCTCAGAGCACCTTGGCCCAAGGCATGGCCCTCGCAAGTGAAATAAAAGAAACATCCAACGTAGTTCTGGTTTTCTCTGGAGAGTTCTCAGCGGACCGAGCTGCTCACTATGAATCTCTTGCTCTTGCGGCCCAAAGCAAGCTGCCTCTGGTTTGCCTCGCAGAAATAACAGACATTGAGGAACATCACACGAGTCATCCCTCCACTAAAGGAGCGGCTCATTTTCCGCGCATTGCCGTGGACGGAAACGATGTTGTAGCAGTGTTTCGCGTTGCGCAGGAAGCCGTGCGCCGCGCTCGCGCAGGCCATGGACCTTCACTGATTGAATGCGTTATGCCGGAACACGCTCCAGGGCACGTAACGGCAGGCAAAGTGGCGGAAGAAGCACGCGATCCGCTGGCATTTATG
>DASRDW010000214.1:0-4825 GCA_035652415.1 Candidatus Angelobacter sp.
TCATACATCGCCCATTGCGATTGCCCATTGGGAGAGGCATGTGTCCGCAGCAGGGCGGCCGGAACGCCGGGTCCAAACGCCACGTCAAAACTATCCAGCGGGATTGAGAGGCCCTCACCAACAGCCTTGATATAGGCTTCCTTGCGTGTCCAGCAGCTAAAAAAAGCTGTGGACCGGTCCTCCGGAGCCAAGGCACGCAGTGTGCTTACCTCACATGCCGAAAAAAACCGTGTTGCTATCTCATCGTTGGTAAATTCATGGTTGATGAACTCAATATCCGCGCCTATATGAGAATACAGTGTCACGCCAAGCAGCGCACGTCCATGCGAATGCGATAGGTTGAACTTTATTCCGGATTCGCTCAAAGCGGACGCCAGCTCCGGCTTACCCTTTTCACCATAAGAAAATGCCACTTCTTCCGGCGCAACGCTCAAATATTGAGCCAGAATAGTTCGCATTGCGGCACGCGCGGCAGTAAAGTGTGTCCTGTCCCGTTCAAAATAAAAACGGTCAGCTCGTGCAATCTCATCTTCTGAGAGAAGATTTCGGCAGGTTTGCACCAGGGCAGAATCAATGGCCAGGCTAATTTGCCAGATATGAACTGCGTCGGCAGTAAGTATCGGCGATGTTACCTTCAAGGCCATTGTTTTGAATTCCCTGCATCCAGTGCCGGAACGGTGCTTAGGAGATCACGCTGGAAAGCAGTAATGAATTCCGGCACTGGGTTGCGAATAAAGAAATGATCGCCCTTGAACATTCTTACTCTGTAACCAGCAGAAGTTTGCTTGCCCCAGGCATGGCAACTTTCTGAAGGAACATGCTCGTCTTCAAGCCCGCCATAAACCGTAATGCGGCAGGGCAGGGGTTTCCTCGGCTGATATTCATAGGTTTGAATGGCCTCAAAATCTGCTCTAAGAAGGCTGGAGAACAATTCCATGAGCTCTGCATTATCCAGGACTTCCTTGGGAGTGCCGTTCAGCTTTTTTAGTTCGTCAAGAAACTTGTCATGGGGGAGATTGAATGTTACCTCGTCGCGCGGCCATTGAGGAGCAACACGCCCGGACACGAACAGATGCTTCGGTCCGTTGCCATGCCTGCGGAAAAGTTCGCGGCTGAGTTCAAAACTAATAAGCGCTCCCATGCTGTGCCCATAAAGAACATAAGGAATTTCGGTTTCGTGATCCATGCGATCGGCAAGCTCTTTTACCAGTGGGATGAGGCGCGTGAATGCTGGCTGACTTATATTTTTGCCGCGTCCAGGCAAATGCACTAGGCAGACGTCAATTTGTTCTGGAATCCAACGTCGCCAATTGCGATACAGATCCGCACTTCCGCCTGCATAGGGGAAACAAAACATCCGGAGCGCCGGCTCTTTGGCACGTGAGATGTTCTCAAACCAGGTGAAAACAGAATTAAGCACAGAGCTGCCCGTTGTCATGCAAGTCCGGCTCTCCTTGTGGATGTCGAGCCAAGTGGAGTGAACTGGCCTCCGTAATTGATGATCCTGGCTTTCATCTTGCGATTATAAATCCGCTTCTTTAGTACAGGGATTTCAATACAGGATGTGAGTCACTCCTCCTTTGATCCCAGAGCCTAAGGCCAGATCATGCGTGGTTGTTAAAAAGTATACGCATACGCTATGCTGAAATTGCGAGTGCGGGACGGAAGAATGTCCTGATGGCCCATCAGAAAAATTCAGCAAACATACAATTGGCAGCACGTTGCAAGGCACAACGCTCATCCGGGATTTGTATAGGAGTGATATGACGAAGATCGTCAAGGTATGGGGCCGCGAGATTCTTGATAGCCGCGGCAATCCCACTGTTGAAGGAGAAGTTTGGTTGGCAGATGGATCGCGGAGGCGCGCCGCTGTCCCTTCAGGCGCATCAACCGGAACGCATGAAGCCGTGGAACTGCGCGATGGCGACAAGAAGCGCTACCTGGGCAAGGGCGTGAAGAAAGCGGTAGCCGCGATTAACGGAGAGATCGCCGATGCAGTCTGCGGCATGGACGGAGCTTTGCAGACGGCGGTGGATGAGGCCATGATCGCGCTCGATGGCACGCCCAACAAGAGCCGCCTGGGTGCCAACGCGATTCTAGCCGTCTCACTGGCAGTTGCGCGTGCTGCAGCGGCGTCCAGAGGTTTACCTCTTTATCGCTATGTCGGCGGCGTTTCCGCCAGCCTGCTACCGACACCGATGATGAATGTGATCAATGGCGGTGTTCATGCCGATAATCCGATTGATTTTCAGGAATTCATGATTGCGCCGGTTGGCGCGCCAACGCTGGCTGATGCCGTGCGTATGGGCGCGGAGGTCTTTCAGACGTTAAAGAAATCGCTGCACGATTCCGGGCAAAACACCAACGTGGGCGATGAAGGTGGCTTTGCTCCGAACCTGAAATCGGCAGACGAAGCTCTGGATTTCCTCATGCGCGCGATTGAAAAAGCCGGCTACAAGCCGGGTGAAGATATCTGTCTGATGCTGGACCTGGCCTCAAGCGAGTTCTACAAAAACGGCGTTTACGATTATGAAGGCGAAGGCAAGAAGCGCTCGAAAGATGAACACGCCAAATACCTGGCTCAGTTGGCGGCGAAATATCCCATCTGGTCGATTGAAGATCCCATGGCGGAAGACGACGTCGAAGGCTGGAAGATGATTACCGAATTGCTGGGCCGCAAATGCCAGTTGGTAGGCGACGATAATTTTGTTACCAACGTCGCGCGGCTGCGCGAGGGCATTAAGCAGGGAATCGCCAACTCAATCCTGATCAAGGTCAACCAGATTGGCAGTCTTACGGAAACGTTGGCAACAGTAGAGACGGCGCACAAAGCCGGATACACCGCGGTCATGTCGCACCGCTCAGGTGAAACTGAAGACACCACCATTGCTGATCTGGCCGTGGCTACGAATTGCGGGCAGATTAAAACAGGATCGCTTTCACGCTCTGACCGTACAGCGAAATATAACCAGCTTATTCGCATTGAAGAAGAGCTGGGCAAGCAGGCAAGATATGCCGGGGCAAAGGCTTTGCATGGGCGACGATAGCAAACTCATCGCCTTTACCTGCGAAAACGAAGTTCGCAGCGCAACACTTGTCGATCGTGCGAACTAAGAGGTGACGCACAATGGAAGTCGTAAATCTGGCCCGGAAATTTGCCGCATTCAATGACCATTACAGCCCAAAAATCGTAGGCGAGCTGAACAACTTTCAGATCAAGCTGGTCAAAATCCAGGGCGAGTTTATGTGGCACCACCATGATGCGGAAGACGAGATGTTCATGGTCGTTAAAGGTGAGCTGCACATCAAGCTGCGCGATCTTGACGGCAAAGAGCGCGACGAAGCCATCAAGCCGGGCGAGTTCATCATTGTTCCTCATGGCGTAGAGCACATGCCTTACGCAAAAGAGGAAACACATCTCTGCTGTTTGAGCCGGCTACCACGCTGAATACCGGCAACCTGCAAAATGAACGAACTGTGGCAGACCTGCAAAGGATCTGACACACTGCCGCATGGATCATGATCATTCGTTGCCAGATCGCCGTACCGTGGCGGGAGTACAGTCAGAAGCCAGGACAATCGCCCGACGAAGCGCGCTGATCGGTTTGGTCTTTGGATGGCAAGGATCGTGAAATAAAACTCTTCAATAAAACCCTGTTTTCCTCAGCTTAAGTTAATTTAGGCATTGCTCACTTCGCCTTCGGTTCGCATAATAGAGGGAACGTACTTCCAAGGTGACGAGCTTTACTCCTAATTCGAAGCAGAAGCAGGCAATTGAGCATGTGCACGGCCCCATGCTGGTGCTGGCCGGCGCCGGTACAGGCAAGACCACGGTGCTGGTGGAGCGTATTGCCTGGCTGATTGAACATGGTCACGCCAAGCCGGAAGAAATTCTGGCCGTTACATTTACTGAAAATGCCGCAGCGGAATTAAAGCAGCGTGTGGAGAAGCGGTTGCGTCGCAAAGCGCCGATCTTTTCCGGAAATTTTCATTCTTACTGCTACGGTTTGCTGCAACGCAGCCGGCAAAATTTCAAGCTGCTGCTCCCGGAAGACGTCTTTGTATTTCTACGCCAACGGATTGACCAGCTTGGTTTGAAGCGCTTCATACGGCCTGCCGACCTGGGACAGTTTCTCGAAGACCTGAAAAACTTCTTCGATCGCTGCCATGAAGAGCTGGTGGGACCAGAGCGTTTTCAGGAATATGTTGATTCATTGCGCTGCGGCTGTGACGTGCCACGCAACTGCCGGTCAAAAGACGTGGCAGAGATGGGCGATACGGAGATCATTGAGCGCTGGCAGGAGATTGCGCGGGTTTACACCAACTCCATGCGCCTCCTCGAGCGCGAGAACGTGGGGACCTTCGGGATGATGATCCGCAATGCGGTGCACTTGCTGCAATCGGATGCTGGCCTGTTGGAGCGCGAGCGGCAGAAAGCGCGCTTCATTCTGATCGATGAATTTCAGGACTGCAACTCCAGCAACATCATTCTGTCAGAGCTGCTGGCCGGGCCGGAGCAAAACATCTTTGCCGTGGGCGATCCTGATCAGGCCATCTATCGTTTTCGCGGTGCCTCCAGCGCAGCCTTTGAAGAATTTCAGAAACGCTTCCCCCAGACCGAAGGTGTAGTGCTGGATGAGAACCAGCGTTCGCGCGGGAACATTCTGCGCGTGGCCTTTGCCGCCATCAATGAGAATCCTCCGGTGCAGTCACTGGGTGAGCGCGTGCAGTTTCAGCGCGCGCCGCTGCAATCCGGGCGCGACCGCCGCGACCAGCAGGAAGGCCGCTTTGCTTTCGATGAGCCGGTGGACATCGTGATCAGCCC
>DASRDW010000215.1:0-4340 GCA_035652415.1 Candidatus Angelobacter sp.
CAAGGTGGAAGAGATTCTGGGTGTGCGCCCTGAGCAGGTGATTGACGTGATGGCGCTGCGCGGCGATTCCATCGACAATATTCCCGGCGCTCCCGGCATTGGCGATAAGGGATCGGTCGAGATCATCAAGCGCTTTGGCGATCTGGAGAGTGCACTGGAGCACGCTTCCGAGGTGGAACGCAAGACCTATCGCGAATCATTGCTCAACAACAAAGACACGATCCTGTGGAGCAAGCAACTGGTCACAATCGACCAGAATGTGGAGATTGAGCTTGATCTCGAAAAGATGGTGGCTGGCCAGCCTGACACTGATGCGCTACGCGGCCTCTTTAGCGAACTGGAATTCACCACGCTGCTGAAAGAGCTGGTGCCTGAGGTTGAGGTCAAAGAGACTGATTATCGCGAGTTGAAGACGGTTGAGCAGATTAAAGAGCTAAGAAAGTCTAAAGCGCCTCTGGCAATAGCTTTTGAGTTTACTGACATAAGCGAGCCTGAAGAAGAAGATGAGCCGGAGGAAGAAGCCGCGCCAACATCCGGCGATCTGCTTTTTGATGCGTCCCCTGCGCCAGAGCCGAGCGGAGCGCCGCTCAAGCTGGCCATCTCAACCGAGCCAGGCAAAGCATTGTGCGCGGTGCTTAACGGCGACGAAGTCTCGCATGAATTAAAGCGGCTGCTGAGCGATCCCAAGATCACCAAGACGATTCACGATTACAAAGCTGCTCTGCGTCAACTGGAACCGCACGGAGTGGAACTGGCAGGTGTGGGCGATGAGCCAATGCTGTACTCATACCTGATCAACCCTACATATGCCAAGCACTCGCTGGCGGAGATTGCAGTACGCAGTTTTAATTTGAAGCTTTCGGCTTCTGTTGCGGAGGCGGCGGATGTGACCGGACGCATTACGCCCACGCTGCGTAAAGAAGTGGAGAGCGCTGGGCAACTGCCGCTCTATGAAGAAATCGACCTGCCGCTGGTCCCGGTGTTGGCGCGCATGGAGCAGGCGGGAGTAAAGATTGATCGCGGGATGCTGGGGACGCTCTCCGTTGACCTGGAGCGCCAATGCGGCGATAAGGCGCGCGAGATCCACGAGAAAGCCGGTGTGACATTCAACATCAATTCGCCAAAGCAGCTGGGCAAGGTGCTGTTTGAGGACCTGAACCTGCCCCGCCCGGTGAAGTACGGCAAGGGCAAAACAATTTCAACGGCCGTAGATGTTCTGGAAGAACTGGCTGAGTCCCACGAGGTGCCGCGGCTGGTGCTGGATTATCGCCAGCTCTCCAAGCTCAAGAGCACCTATGTGGACGCGCTGCCGGTGCTGATCGATCCGAAGACGCTACGAGTGCATACCACGTTTAACCAGACCGGCACTACGACCGGGCGGCTTTCTTCCACCAATCCCAACCTGCAGAACATTCCTATCCGCACTGAGCTGGGACGGGAGATCCGCGCGGCGTTTATTGCTGAAGCCGGCCACGTGCTGCTTTCTGCGGACTACTCGCAGATTGAGCTGCGGCTGCTGGCGCATTTCTCTGAAGATTCGCTGCTGGTGGAAGCATTCCGCCGCGGCGATGACATTCACACGCTTACGGCAGCGCAGGTGTTTGGCGTACCGCCGCTCATGATTGATGCCGAGCATCGCCGTCGCGCCAAGGCAGTGAACTTTGGCATTGTGTATGGGCTGTCTCCGTTTGGATTGTCACAGCAGCTTGGCATTGAGCAGCGCGAAGCAAAAAGATTTATTGACGCTTACTTTGAGAAGTACAGCGGCGTGCGCAAGTTCATTGATCGCGTGCTGGAAGAGACGCGGCGCGAGCAGAGCGTGAAGACTTTGTTCGGCCGCACGCGCCCAATTCCAGACATCAACAGCAAGAACGCCAACATGCGCGGCTTTGCCGAACGCACAGCGGTGAACACGCCGTTGCAAGGCACGGCGGCTGATCTGATCAAGCTGGCGATGATCCACATTGATGAAGAGCTGCGAGTGCGCAAGCTGAAGTCGCGGATGCTGCTGCAGGTGCACGACGAGCTCTTGTTTGAGGTTCCGCAGGCAGAGATCGAAACCATGCGTGAGCTGGTGTGCGAGAAGATGGAGAAGGTCCACACGCTGCTGGTGCCGCTGCTAGTGGAGATGGGCGTAGGACCAAACTGGCGTGACGTGGAGTAACTGCCAGCTTAGCGGCCGCGTTTCATGGCTTCACGAAGATATTTGTTGTTGAGGTAACGCCGCATTCGGGCAAGACGCAGGTAAGGCCGCGCAAAAACCGTATAGACAAACTTAAGCAGCGCGAAAAGCGAGAGCGGCAGGGCGATGATCACGAAGATATAAGCCAGCAGATCAATGGTAACCATCGCTAAACCATTTTCAATCTAACTGAAAATTTCTCAGGAAACCACACTTTATTTTCTTGCTTTAGCTTTTCAAGGCTTCGCCCCCACTACCGAGCGACAAAGCCAGCCTCCGCTTTTCTGTTTAAATCCCTACAATATCTGCGGCCGTGGTTCGTCTTCAGAATTGGCAGGAACAGATGGGCGAGCCATCGAGCACCACGGTGATGACGGAGCAAGATCGTCAAATCTCGGAGATCGTCCAGAAACAGCGGTCGCGGCTGCGGAACTTTATCCGCAGGCGAGTACCCGATCCTTCTGACGCTGAGGACATTGTGCAGGAGGTCTTCTACGAACTGGTGGAAGCCAATCGCCTGCTGATGCCGATTGAGCACGTGACCGGCTGGCTCTTTCGCGTGGCGCGCAACCGCATTACTGATCTTTTCCGCAAGAAGAAGCCGGATAACTTTAGCGACGCCGCCGTTGAGGATGAAGAGGGCGAACTGTTGCAGATTGAAGATCTGCTGCCTTCGCCGGAGGCAGGACCGGAGGCGCTCTACTTCCGCAATGTGCTTCTAGATGAGCTGGAGCTTGCGCTGGAGGAACTGCCTGATGAGCAGCGTGAAGTGTTCATCGCGCATGAATTGGAAGGCCGCAGCTTTAAAGAGCTAGCTGCTGAGACCGGCGTGAGCGTGAATACGCTGCTCTCGCGCAAGCGCTATGCGGTGCTGCATCTACGCGAACGGCTGCAAGACATTTACGACGAATTTACGAACGAGTGAGGAACTGAACATGCGACCGAGATGGAGAAAAATGATCTGGATGGTGCCACTGGGGATTGTGGGCATGTTGCTCTTTATCGCCATTGGCGGTGAAATCGTGCGGCTGCTGTGGAACTGGCTGGCGCCCATGCTGTTCGGGTGGCGGCAAATTACCTTTTGGCAGGCGATAGGACTGCTGGCTCTCTGCCGCATCCTGTTCGGCGGCCTGGGTATGCATCGTGGCCCGGGCGCCGGTATGCGGGGGCGAATGCGAGGGCGAATGCGCGAGCGCATGGAAGAGCGCTGGGCGCAGATGACACCGGAAGAGCGCGAACAGGCACGCCAGAGGTTTCGCGGACGTTGCGGGCCATTTGAACCGCCAGAGGCCAAGCCAACCACGTGAATCCGGGCTTGGTCGGCGGTTACTTCATTAGCAGACCGTCATTGGTAAGTCGTTTAATCGCCAAGGCGTTTATTGGCACGTCTTTATATTTATTGGCAAACCAGTGAAGCTTGTCCGGTAAACGTCCCGCCGCTGGCCTGGGTCGCCGTGATAGTCACCGGGTTCGCGAGCGCCGCAGTGCATGTGGCAGTCACCTGTGTAGCCGGCAATGGCGAAAGATGGACAGACGGGTCGCTGGCCGTCCAGTTGGAATTCACCAGCGCAGCCGTCTGCGATGCCACGCAGCCATTTTGAGTGTTAGATTGATTGAATTGAAATGTAGCGTTGAAGCTTTGGCTGTTGGCGGGCGGTGCAGACGTATGGCTTACCGTGGCTGATGACGGCCCAATGTTGAGCCCAATAACGCCGCAATCAGGCGAGCTTCCGCAACCTATGGTGAGCGGAAGCGCTAAGCTCAGGCAAACACCGGCCAGAAGCTTGCTCAGAAAATTATTTGCAAAAAACCCGGATGTAAACAATGTAAACATTGGCTTACTCCTTAGTCTCTGCTTTTAAAGAATTGTAACGTGACCCTGGAACTGCGTGGTGTGAATCCGTCCCAAATCTGGAAACCCAATTACATACCCTAGATCGCACAACCACTTGTTTCTTGCAGCCCCTCTAAATAGCTGGCGGTTCCCATGATGTCCCTTCCTTTCCCGTCCAGGCTGCTCCTGCGGAGGTATTCCATGCGGCTCGTCTTCGCGCTTCTTCTTATTCCCTCTTTTTTGTTCGCGCAAAATGATGGAAACGGCGGCGCAAAAGCTCCGCGCACCGTTAAAACTCATGCTCGCTCCACTGCCATTCAAAAG
>DASRDW010000216.1:0-9522 GCA_035652415.1 Candidatus Angelobacter sp.
ATTTCAAATTCGGCCCCACGGGCGGAACCGCGGCGGGGTTTCATCAGTATGACACGCTGCTCGAAGATTACTCGCGGGCCAGCTATGAGAAAGAAATTCTTTCGCTCAAAGATTTTCGCAGCCGCTTTGAAGATTTCGATCCGCAGAGGCTGAATGAAGAGCAGCAGGGCGACCGCCAGGTGGCGCTGGGTTATGTGGATTCCACGCTGCTCAACCTGGAGACGCTGCGTTTGTGGGAAAAGAATCCTGACCAGTATTCCAGCAACATCAGCAATTCTGTTTTTGTGATCATGAGCCGCAAGTTTGCTCCTCCGGCGGAGCGGCTTAAATCGGTGATCGCGCGCGAAAAACAGATGCCTAAGGTCTTCGAGGCGGCGCGAGCGAACCTGAAGAATCCGCCAAAGATTTACACCGAAGTTGCGCTGATGCAGTTGCCCGGCATCATCAGCTTCTTCCAGAAAGACGTGCCTGAGGCGTTTAAAGACGTCCACGACAGCGCGCTGCTTAAGGAATTTCATGCCAGCAATGGCGCGGTGATCCATGCCCTGGAAAATTATGAGAAGTGGGTGAAGAGCGATCTGCTGCCGCGCTCCAAGGGCGATTTTCGCCTGGGGGCGGAGAACTACAGCAAAAAGCTGCTGTATGACGAGATGGTGGATATTCCCCTCGACCGGCTGCTGGAGATCGGCATGGCCAACCTGCGGGCCAACCAGCAGTGGTACAAGGAAACGGCGGCCATGTATGATTCCACGCGCACACCGCAACAGATTCTGGAAGAGATTGGCAAAGACCACCCCGCACCCGACAAGCTGCTGCAGTCGTTTCGTGACGTTCTCGGCGGGCTGAAAACCTACATCGAAGAAAAGAAGATCATTACGATTCCATCGGAGGTGATGCCCATCGTGGAAGAGACGCCGCCATTTGCGAGGGCATTGACTTTCGCCTCGATGGATACACCCGGCCCTTATGAGACCAAAGCCAAAGAAGCGTACTTCAACGTCACCCTGCCCGAGCCTGACTGGAAGCCGGCAGAAATCGAAGAGCATATGGCCGGATTCAATTACGGCACCATCATCAGTACGGCGGTGCATGAAGCTTATCCGGGGCATTACATCCAGTTTTTGTGGGAGCCGCAGGCGCCTTCGAAGATCCGCAAGCTGCTGGGCGCCAATACCGATATTGAAGGCTGGGCGCACTATTGCGAGCAGATGATGCTGGATGAAGGCTATGGACGCGACCCCAACCTGCCCCTCGAACAGGACAAGAAATTCCTGAAACTGCGTCTCGGCCAGTTGCAGGACGCTTTGCTGCGCAACGCGCGCTTCATTGTTGGCATCAAGATGCACACTGGGCAGATGACCTTTGACCAAGGGGTGGATTTCTTCGTGACCGAGGGCTATCAGTCGCGCACCAACGGGGACCGCGAGACGCGGCGGGGAACGTCAGACCCTACGTATTTGTATTACACGCTGGGCAAGCTGCAAATTATGAAGCTGCGGGAAGACTACAAGAAGAAAATGGGCGATAAATTCAGCTTGCAGGAATTTCACGATCAATTCATCAAGCAGGGCTTCCCGCCTATTAAAGTCATCCGTAAAGCTATGCTAGGAGATGATTCGCCAGTGTTATAAAAGCATTCAGCAATCGGCACTCAGCATTCAGCCAAAGCAGCGGATAGAAGACTGAAAGATTCTTGCGATTCAGAGATTGGAACGTCCTAGACATGGAGTTTCTGGATACAATGTCCAACCAGAGCAGAACGGAGAGCCCTTGAAAGACTTTCGAGACTTGAAGGTCTGGAACAAAGCGCGGGAATTGACTTTGGAAATCTACAAAATTTCTAAAGAGTTCCCTCGCGAAGAATTGTTCGGCCTCACGAGTCAGATTCGTCGAGCGAGTTCCTCCATTGGCGCTAACATTGCCGAAGGCTGTGGCCGAAGCGGTAATGGAGATTTCGCCAGATTTCTTTATACTGCGATGGGTTCCGCTTCTGAACTTGAAAATCATCTGATCCTTGCTAACGATTTGGAACTCCTGGATAAAGCGAAGTACCTGCGACTCAACTCAGGTGTAGTTGAGGTAAAACGGATGCTTGCATCTTTGATCACAAAGGTGAACTCTGAAAGAAAGTGAACCTATAGAGATAAGAAGCCTTGGCTGAATGCTGAGTGCTGATTGCTGAATGCTATGTTAAAAGTACGTAAAGCTGTCTTTCCCGCCGCCGGATTGGGTACGCGTTTTTTGCCCGCCACCAAAGCCATGCCCAAAGAGATGCTTCCCCTGGTGGATAAACCCATTATCCAGTATGGAGTGGAAGAGGCGCTGGCCGCCGGCTGCGACCAGATTGTGATTGTCACCGGCCGCGGCAAGACCGCCATTGAAGACCACTTCGACGTCAGCTACGAACTGGAAAAGATGCTGGAGGAGAAGGGCAAGAAAGAGCTGCTGGCCATTGTGCATCACATTTCAGACATGATCCACGTGGCTTATGTGCGGCAGAAAGAGGCCCTTGGCCTGGGACACGCTGTGCTGATGGCCCGCGAGCTGATTGGCGATGAACCCTTTGCCGTGCTGCTGGCCGACGACGTGATCGATGCCACCGTCCCTTGCCTCAAGCAGATGATCGATGTTTTTGAAGAAACACAATCTTCGGTCATTGCCAGCCAGGTGGTTGAGGGACCGGCTATTTCTGCATACGGCGTACTCGACGCCAAGGCGGTTGACGGCAAGTTCCAGGGGCGGCTTTTTGACATTTCCAACATGGTGGAAAAACCAAGAAGAGAAGAGGCCCCCTCGAATCTTGCCATCATCGGGCGCTACATTCTGACCCCGAAAATCTTTGACGCCCTTGAGCGCACTCCGCTGGGCACCGGTGGAGAGTTGCAGCTCACCGATGCCATACGCCTGTTACTGCAGGAGGAAAAAGTCTACGGCTATTGTTTCGAGGGCAAGCGTCATGACACCGGCGACAAAGCCGGGTTCCTCAAGGCCACCGTGGAATTTGCCCTCAAGCGTCCTGATTTGGGGGAAGACTTGCGGACGTGGCTCAAAGGATTGAAGCTTTAGGATACGGTTAGAACAGCATTTCTCCGGTTAGCAACCTGGATTCGCAAGCCTGCCCTGCCCATTGCATTTTTGATCTTTCCGCATCATGATTGCCGGGTCTGTTCATCTCATCAGAAAGCAGGCATTTATGGCTATTCCCGTTTTGAAACCTACCGCAGCGCGCGACGAGAAATTTGCGGGCGTAACTTACCACATCGAAGGCGAACTTGTGCCGGTGTTGCATCTCGAATTGGGCAACGTTCCCGTGTATTTCGAGCACTATATTCTTCTGTGGAAAGAGCCCAAGGTGCAGATTGGCATCAAGCCTCTGAAGGGGGCCTTGAAGCGCGTCCTGGCGGGGATGCCCATTTTTATGACCGAGGCGCATGGCCCGGGCCAGATCGGCTTCAGTCGAGATGGCGCGGGACACATTTTTGCCATCCATTTGAATCGAGGCGAAGGAATCGAAATGCGCGAGCACCAGTTCCTGGCCGCTACCAGCGGCGTCGAGTACACCTTCACGCGGGTGAAAGGCATTGCCAATATGTTGCTGGGTGGGACGGGGTTCTTCATCGATCATTTCACCGCGCAACAATCTGAAGGCATCGTGTGGGTGCACGGATATGGAAACGTCTTCGAAGTTACACTCGCAGCCGGCGAACAGATTGATATCGAGCCCGGGGGCTGGGTCTATAAAGACCGTACGGTGCAAATGGATACGCAATTCCAGAGGTTTTCCACGGGATTATTCGCCAGCGCCGGACAGATCGTTTGGAACCGCTTCACCGGTCCAGGAAGAGTTGGAGTCCAGTCGATGTATGTTCACATGGAAACGGCGGAGTAGGGGCGAAAGGCGGAAAACAATTTTTTTAGAGCGCTCCGCCTCGCTGTGCGCATGCCCTCAAACCATCTCTAACTACCTGTCTTTAGCTTTCTT
Organism: Candidatus Angelobacter sp.; assembly: GCA_035652415.1. Classification (GTDB taxonomy): domain Bacteria; phylum Acidobacteriota; class Terriglobia; order Terriglobales; family Acidobacteriaceae; genus Angelobacter. Next base: position 3,983 of record DASRDW010000216.1, read on the forward strand.
GATTTCTCTTCTACGCCCTGGGCCAGCTTCTGTTTGTGGGCCACAATCTTCTTTGCAATCTCGGCATCGCTGAGGGCGAGAATCTGGGCGGCCAGAATTCCGGCGTTGGTCGCGCCTGCCTTTCCGATGGCGACGGTGGCTACCGGTATGCCGGCCGGCATCTGAACCGTGGCCAGCAGTGAATCCAAACCTTGCAGCGAACTGGAAGGGATAGGTACCCCGATGACGGGAAGCGTACTTTCGGCGGCAATTACTCCCGCCAGGTGGGCGGCGCCGCCTGCGCCGGCTATGATGACTTTGATGCCGCGGCTGGCCGCGTTGTGGGCAAATTCAGAGGTCTTGCGCGGGGCGCGGTGCGCCGAGGTAATGTCTATTTCATAAGGGATGCTGAAACCAGCCAGAGCCTTACCGGCCTCGTTCATGATTTCCAGATCGGAGTCGCTGCCCATCACAATTGAAACTACGGGTTTAGAAGTCATTTTGTCCTCGGCATAAATAGATTAGGTTTGTCGTTCCGAACCGCAGGTGAGAAATCTCTACTGTCTTCAAAACTCTTGAGGGCTTGAGTCTGTCCCACGTAAAAATCATGGACACAATAGGAATTCCTCGGCTTCGCGGCGGAATGACAACAACCTGGCTTTTATAAACTCTGAAGCAATATCCTTCAAGCAATATCCTTCAAGACATTCATGCACGCATTTCGGGAATATATTTTTCAAACTTTCTGCTTCAACGCACGCGCGGCGATGTCTTTGCGATAGTGCATTCCATCAAAATGAATCTTGTTGACGGCAGCATATACCCGCTCGACGGCTGAGCTCAGGTCAGCGGCCCGCGCGGTTACGCCCAGCACGCGTCCGCCAGCGGTATAGAAATTGCCGCTCCGGTCGCGGCTGGTGCCGGCGTGAAATACCTTTACGCCTTCAATTTTTCCGGCTTCGCTGAGCCCGGTGATTTTCTTGCCCATCTCGTAGACTTCGGGATATCCGCCCGACGCAATCACCACGCACGCGGTGGCGTCGGTTGACCATTTAAAATCGCCATCGCTCACGCGGGCGTCAATGGACGCTTCCATGGCATCTACCAGATCGCTTTCCATGCGCATGAGGATAGGCTGGGTCTCTGGATCGCCGAAACGGCAGTTGAATTCCAGCACCATGGGGCCGCGGGCGGTCAGCATAAGCCCAACGTAAAGGATGCCGCGATATTCGCTGCCCTCGGCGCGCATGCCTTCAATCACTGGACGCGCAATGTGCGCCAGCAGCCACTCGCGCATTTGTTCATCCAGCAGAAAATCTGCTGAATAAGCCCCCATGCCGCCGGTGTTGGGTCCGGTATCGCCATCGCCTACACGTTTGTGGTCTTGCGCTGCCATCAGCGGCGCGACCCGCTGGCCATCGCTCAACACCAGGAAAGAAAGCTCATCGCCCTGCAAAAACTCTTCCAGCACCACGCAGGAGCCGGCGCTGCCAAGCATCTTGCCGGAAAGCATTTCGCCGGCCACGCGGGCAGCTTCTTCTTTGCTCTGAGCAATCACAACGCCTTTGCCCGCTGCAAGGCCGTCGGCTTTGACCACCACAGGGGCAGAAAAGTGTGAGAGTGCTTCTTTGATCTCTTCCGCTGAATTGCAGACGGCATAACCCGCAGTGGGGATTTTGAAGCGCTGCATGAACTGCTTGGCGAAGCTCTTGCTCGATTCCAGCCTGGCCGCCGCCTGGGTAGGGCCAAAGATGCGCAAGCCGCGGCGGTTGAATTCATCGACAACGCCAAGTGTCAGCGGCAGCTCGGGCCCTACAACTGTTAGGTCGGGCTCAATGCGGCTGGCAAGCTCAAGGATGGCGTCAACGCTCTTGAGATCAAGACTGACGCAGGTAGCCTCTTCCGCGATACCGCCGTTCCCCGGGGCACAGATCACTTCAGAGACGCGCGGCGACTGGCGCACCTTCCACGCCAGCGCGTGTTCGCGCCCGCCACTGCCAAGGATCAGGATTTTCATGCCCATAATCTCGAATCAACAGGTTAGGGGGGAGCTTGCGGAGATGTCAAACGGGAAAAGCCGCTCTCGCTTCAGGGTCCATTGTTCAGCGCCGAAATTTTGGTAAGCAAAAGCACGTCTATATACTTGAAGTTTGCTGTTTGGTCCGATGTCCACCACCTCCAAAACTGATGTGACTCGCCAAGGCTGGTACGTTAGGCTCAAGCTGCCCTCCCTGCGCCGGGGCGAGTTGTGGGCTTATTTCGGCCCGGCGTTTGTGGCCAGCGTGGCTTATATCGATCCCGGCAACTTCGCCACCAACATCGAGGGTGGCACAAAATTCGGATACAAGCTGCTGTGGGTGCTGCTGTGGTCGAACGCGATGGCCATACTCATCCAGTATCTTTCTGCCAAGCTGGGCATTGCAACCGGACGCTCGCTGCCGGAAAATTGCCGCGAGCATTTTTCCCGGCCAGTGACGATTGGCCTATGGGTCGCGGCTGAACTGGCGGCATTGGCCACGGACCTGGCTGAGTTCCTGGGAGCGGCCCTCGGTTTTTATCTGCTGTTCCACCTCAACCTGTTCATTTCTGCCCTTCTCACCGGAGTTCTGGTTTTCCTGATCCTGGCGGTTGAGCTTTACGGCTTCCGCAAACTGGAGCGGGTGATTGTAGGTTTCGTTTTCATGATTGCCGCTTGTTATGCCCTGGAGCTCTTTCTGGTAGACCTGGGCTGGGCCGATTGGAAGGCGATTGGCTATCACGTGATTGTGCCGCAAATTGATTCGAACAGCGTTTATATTGCCGTGGCTATGCTGGGAGCGACCGTGATGCCGCACGTGGTTTATCTGCACTCGGCGCTGGTGCAGGGGCGGGTACGCGAAGACGAATTCCGCTGCCCTACAGGACAGTGGCTACAGCGGCTGCGACACGTGAAATATGAGTTGGTTGACGTGCTGGCCGCGATGAATGGCGCCTGGCTTATCAATTCCGCCATGATCATCATGGCGGCAGCGGTCACCCTGCGCAGCGGTCACATCATCGAATCGATCGAACAGGCCCACGAGACGTTGCGCCCACTGTTGGGCGCTGCCTCGGCCACCGCCTTTGCCATCGCACTGCTGTGCTCCGGCCTTTCATCTTCTACTGTGGGTACAATGGCCGGCCAAGTCATCATCGAGGGCTTTCTTAAGATCAAGTTCAGCATCTTCTGGCGGCGCGCTCTAACTATGATTCCGGCGCTGGTGGTGATTGGCTTCGGGCTCGACCCGCTCAGGATCCTGGTGCTGTCACAGGTAGTGTTGAGTTTCGCCCTTCCCTTCGCGCTGGTTCCTTTAATTATCCTGACTCGCCGCCAGCACGTCATGCAAGAACTGGTCAACAAGCCGGTCACCAACTGGCTGGCCTACCTGACAACCGTGGTGATTATCGCGTTGAACATCCTATTGCTTTATAACCTGTTTGCCGGAAAATCTTAGACCTGATACAAGTCTTCGCAAACGGAGAATTTCTCCGCAACCTGCCAGGGAATATCCAGCTTATCTACATTGAATATTTGGCTGCGTACTTACAACTGGCTACCTGCTGAGGGCCGCTTGCTCGCGATACAATAGAAGGTTTCGGAGGAGATCGCGGAAATGAACAGCTTTAACAGCAAGGCTTCCCTGCGCCTGGGAGGCAAGCAATATGAAATCTATCGGCTGGATGCGCTCGACAAAGCCGGCATCTCGACCACCCGCCTGCCGTATTCTCTGCGCGTGCTCCTGGAAAATCTACTGCGCACCGAGAACGGACGCTCGGTTACGGCTGACGACATAAAGTCGCTTGCCCACTGGGATCCGAAAGCTGCTCCCTCCAAAGAAATTGCGTTTACTCCCGCACGCGTGCTCATGCAGGATTTCACGGGTGTACCGGCGGTGGTCGATCTTGCCGCCATGCGCGACGCCATGAAAGAGCTGGGCGGAGACCCTGCGCTTATTAATCCGCTACTGCCGGCGGAGCTGGTGATTGACCACTCGGTACAGGTGGATGAATTCGGCACCTCCAAAGCCTTTGGCGTCAATGCCGCGCTCGAGTTCCAGCGCAACCGTGAACGCTATGCGTTTTTGCGCTGGGGACAGTCGGCATTCCGCAATCTGGCGATTGTGCCTCCCGATATGGGAATTGTGCACCAGATCAATCTGGAATACCTGGCACGCGTGATCTTTGTGAATGCGGAAAACGGCAAGCTGGCGGCGTATCCGGACACGCTGGTGGGTACCGACTCGCATACCACCATGATCAATGGCCTGGGCGTGCTGGGATGGGGCGTAGGCGGAATTGAGGCCGAGGCGGCCATGCTGGGCCAGCCGGTTTCCATGCTGATCCCACAAGTTGTGGGCTTCCGCGTGAACGGCACACTGCGGGAGGGGACAACCGCAACCGACCTGGTGCTCACCGTGACCGAGTTGTTGCGCAAGACCGGCGTGGTAGGAAAATTCGTGGAATTTTTCGGACCTGGTTTATCTACGTTGCCGCTGGCAGACCGTGCCACCATTGGCAATATGTCCCCGGAATATGGCGCGACCTGCGGCATTTTCCCGGTGGACGAAGAAACCCTGCACTATCTGCGCATGACCGGACGCAGCGAGGAACAGATTGGATTAGTCGAGGCTTACTGCAAAGAGCAGGGGCTATTCCACACAAAGCAATCTCCGGAACCTGTGTACTCGCAGGTGGTGGAGCTCGATCTAGGAACTGTGGTACCCAGCATTGCCGGTCCCAAGCGGCCGCAAGACCGGGTGCCGCTGGCGCAGGCCCGCAAATCGTTCCAGGATGCGCTGCCTTCGCTGCTGAAGCCTGGCTCTACACATCAAGCTGTGCAACAGGTGCAGCGGCTTGAGGCCGAGGGAGGCGCCGGAGCTGCTGTGGGATACGAAGATGTGCTGCGTGCGCCGGCAGCGCAGAAATCCGTTGTAGCAGAGATGGAAGAGGACCTCAGTCACGGCTCGGTCGTGATTGCCGCCATTACCAGTTGCACCAACACATCGAACCCATCCGTGATGGTCGCCGCTGGATTGCTGGCCAAAAAGGCAGTGGAACGCGGGCTGAAGACTCCGCCCTGGGTCAAGACTTCCCTTGCTCCGGGCTCGCGCGTGGTGACCGATTACTTTAATAAATCTGGATTGCAGCCCTACCTCGACGAACTGCGATTCCATACTGTGGGCTACGGATGCACGACCTGCATCGGCAACTCTGGCCCGTTGCCCGCGGAAATTACCCAGCAGATCGCCGAGCATGACCTGGTGGTGGCCTCGGTGCTGAGCGGGAATCGTAACTTCGAAGGCCGCATTCAGTCGGAGGTGCGGGCGAATTATCTGATGTCGCCTCCGCTGGTTGTCGCGTATGCGCTCGCCGGGCATATTGAAAAAGACATCACAAAAGAGCCCCTGGGCACAGGCAAAGATGGCAAGCCGGTTTATCTGAAAGACATTTGGCCCACGCAAAAAGAGGTTGCGGAAACCGTCGCGAGCTGCATTGATTCCAGCATGTTCAAAAAGAATTATGACGAAATCTTTGCCGGCGAC
>DASRDW010000217.1:0-7699 GCA_035652415.1 Candidatus Angelobacter sp.
CAGAAGGCCTGGCGGATCGCGAGATTTCGATTGGCGACTACGTTCTAAGCGGCGGTGAGTTGGGCGCGGCGATTATCGTTGATACGATTACGCGGCTGGTTCCAGGTGCACTGGGTAATGAAGCTTCAGCAAGGCAGGAAAGTTTCAGCGCGGCTTTTTCCAGTGCCACGGTAAAAGCCGGAGTAGATGGACCAGATAGCACGTGCGGCTCAGGTGGCTTGCTGGATTATCCGCATTACACGCGGCCTGCTGAGTATCGCGGGATGGCAGTACCGGAAGTGCTGGTGGGCGGCAACCATGAGCAGATACGGAAGTGGCGTCGCCGTAAAGCATTGGAAAAGACGTTACGCAATCGCCCTGACCTGCTGGAGCGGCAGGAGCTGAGCGCAGAAGATAAAAAGTTTTTGGCAGAGATAGCAAAAGTAATTAGTAATTAGTATTTGGCTGGGGCAACAAAAATCAGCCCCTTTGCTAACAACTAAATACTAATTACTAATTACTGAATTTAAAGAAGGTACCGTTATGTCACAGCACCCCATCATGGAAAAACTGGCTGCCAAGCTGCAGCGCAAAGACATTCCTGACGTCAATCCGGGCGACACTGTCCGCGTTCAGGTCAAGATCAAAGAAGGCGACAAAGAGCGCGTGCAGGCTTTTGAAGGCACGGTCATCTCTAAGCGCAATGGCGCGCAAGGCAGCTTCACCGTCCGCAAAGTCAGCTTTGGCCAGGGCGTGGAGCGCATCTTCCCGTTCAATTCCAGGGTGCTGGATAAAGTTGAGGTTGTTCGCTCCAACCAGGTGCGCCGCGCCAAACTGTTCTACCTGCGCGCACTGAAGGGCAAGGCCGCTCGCCTGCGTGAGGTTGATCGTCCGCTGCCCGGTGCTGCGGCAGCTGCGCACGCAGAAGAACAGAGCTAACCAGATTCTTGCGCTTTTCTGCGCTGCCATGCGGCAGCGCAGAATCTTTTTATCCAGTCTGCACTCTGCTTTTCAGGCATAATGCAGAGAGACGCTTCCGTCTTTTTTCCCCGATGACTCTATCTGATTCTGCACGCGCCGCGCACTCTGAATTATTTGAGGGCGGCTATTACTCCATTGCTGACGGCGATGAATTCAGCATTGCCAAAATACTGAAGCTGGAAGATGACGTGGTCCATGTAAGGATCTACAAACAGCATTTTCCGCAGCGGCCTCGCTCCATTGACATCAGCGCTCTTACGCTTGGGACCATCAATGACGAAGATGGCTTTGGCATGGGACATCTTCCGCTCCGGCTGGCTACCTTTCAGGAGAGCGAACCGAGCTTTGTGACTTATTCTGAAATCAAGCCTGAAGAGCTTGAGGGCTATAACCTCTGGAAAGAAACTGCTGACGGAGGAGTTTGGGAGTAATGGCAGCCGCTGCACAACCCGCGCGCAAGAAACGCAAAAAGCGCCCAATTCCCATCAATCCGGAAACCGGTCTGCCTTTTTCCAAAGGCACCATGAAAATGCGGCTGCTCAAGCGGCTTAAATGCACAGAAAAGTTTGAGAAGCTGGCCTGGGCCGCCGGCGCGCAACTTGTGGCCGGCGTGGATGAGGTTGGCCGCGGCTGCCTCTTCGGGCCTGTGGTTGCCGGAGCGGTGATTCTTGAACGCGACTACCGCATCAAAGGGCTGCGTGACTCCAAGCTTCTTGACCAGAAGACGCGCGAGAAACTGGCTGAGCGAATCAAGCAGCACGCCATTGCCTACGCGGTGGCTGCGGTGGATGTAGCGCGGATTGATCAGCTCAATATTTACTGGGCTTCCCTGCTGGCCATGCGCCTGGCCGTGGCCCAGCTCTCGCCCGCGCCCGATCATCTGCTGCTCGATGCTGTCCGCATTGAGTGGGACTGCCCGCAAACCAAAATCATCCACGGCGATGCGCTCTCAACTTCCATCGCCGCTGCTTCGATCATCGCCAAAGTCCATCGCGACGAGATGATTCGCCGCTGGGCTCCTGTCTATCCTGAATACGATCTCGCCTCCAACAAAGGCTATCGCTCGCCTAAGCACCTGGCTGCCTTGCGCGAGTTCGGCCCTACGCCGCTGCACCGGCTCTCTTTTGCGCCAGTGTGGATGTGCAATGAGATTCCGCAGGAAGGGTTTGCGTTTATGGAAGAAGAGGAAGCAATCAGCAGCTAAACTAAATCTAGACTTACTGTGTCCCGATCCGCAGAAGAGCGGCTCTTTAGAGCCGCGTTAAGGTGCAAAAAATCCAGGGCTTCAGCCGGTGAAAAAAATCCAACGGGATGCACCCAGCTCTGAAATTAACTTTAGCAACTTCAAAATAGCAATGCTTTTCTCGTTGAATCCTGACTTCTGACGAGAAACAGGCAGAACCCGCCTTGCGGCGGGTCCTGCTTTTAAGGCCATGACACCATGGATGGCTTGCTATGAAGCGCTCGCCACCGTTTGATGCTCTGCCAGTTGCCGGTTTTCAAATTTGCCAGCTCAGGAAACACAACAAGCCGGGGCTCAACGTCAAAGCTGAGAGCGGTCTTATCCTGAAACATAATGGTGATTGTTTCAACATCGGGGTCAATTTCCACGCTCTCCACCACCTTGCCCTTGACCTGCGGAAAATGAATAAGCTGCCTTGTGTGTTTCTTGCGTAAGTGTGTACCCTTAGGGTTAGCCATCGTCGCCTCTATTCAGGTGCTTTGGTTAGGGCTGCGCCAGTGCGATGAACACTGACGTGGCCCGTCTCTACTTTTATAAACACACGCGTGAAGGCAGAGCAACAAAAAAGCGAAGCTTTCAAAAGAAACACACAAAGTTAAGTAGCCACAGTAATTAGTTAAGCGGCCACCGTAATTTATTAAGCACGCAACACGCCTTTCCGCCGCATATTCCTCTATCCAAAATCGATCTACAAAGCGCCGGGCATGGTTTTCCTCAGCAGGCACCGTAACCTTTTGCCATCGCCAAAGGTTTAGCTCATAGAGAGTAGAAGTTTGAACTACTAGAAAAGATTTGCCGGGAGCACACGCTTGGACGCTGTTGCCAATCTAGCTGGATTAGCCAACCTGAACCATGAGCGGCGTCTGATTGAAGCCGCGCAGAGTGATCCCAGCCGCTTCGCCGAGCTTTATGAAAGCAATTTCCATCGCGTGTACGCGTTTGTTGCGCGGCGCGTGAGCAGCCGCGATGAAGCCCAGGACGTGACGGCCGAGGTTTTTCACCAGGCGCTTCGCAACATCGGGCGTTTTCAATGGCGCGGCGTTCCTTTTGCGGCTTGGCTGTTGCGGATCGCCGCCAACGCGCTGGCTGATCGATGGCAGCGCGCAGCCCGCGGACTTGAAGTTCCGGCAGATGAAGCGGAGATAGAGAACAAAGCCGGGCGAACTGAGACGGCGGAAGTAGAACGGCGCGCCATGCTCTTCCAGCTTGTCGATCGCTTGCCCGCAGATCAGCGACTGGTGATCATGCGGCGCTTTGTCGATCAAAAGAGCATCCGCGAAATTGCGCAAGAGCTGGGCCGGTCTGAAGGAGCGGTAAAGCAACTGCAATTCAGGGCGCTGGAAACGCTGCGCGGCCAAGTGAGGAACAACAATGAGTAATCTTCCAATTGCCGACGAACTCGACCAGGCCATTGAGCAGATGCTGGCCACGCCTGAGCTGGCGAGCAAAGGCAGCGGGCAAGAAGTGGAAGAACTGCTCGCAGTCGCGGCTGACCTGCGTGATCTCCCCCGCGATAATTTCAAAACTCGCCTGCGGCTTGAGCTTGAATGGGCAGCAGCCGGACGAGCAGTAACGGCGGATGCAGCTCAAACAGAAAACCACGCGCCTGCAATTCAGCCCGCATTGGCAAATACGGCAAGCCTGCCTGGCCTGTTCGGCAAAGCCTGGAGTGGATATCCCGTACGCCGCAGCAACATGGCTTTGTCTTTCGCGCTGCACGCAATCATGGTGCTTGCCGTTGGTGCCGGCCTGGTGATGGTGAAAAGCATGTCGCCGCAAATCGATACACATCCTTCCGTTACTGTTCGTCTGGAGCCCTATCCGTTTCCTGTTGGAAGCGCGGCCAACGATGGCGGCGGCAGCGGCGGAGCAACGGATAAGCCTCGCGCCAGCAAAGGGCCTGCGCCACAAGCGGCACGCGAGCAACTCGCTCCGCCGATCGTCCTGCAAAATCACCTGCCCAGAATTGCAGTGGAGGCAAGTGTGATTGCACAGCCAGACATGACCGCGCCCAGAACACGACAGGTTGGCGATCCGCTTTCATTGCTTGCTGTGCCCTCAAATGGGCCGGGAGTAAGCGGCGGAATGGGCGGCAATTACGGTGGCGGGTTTGGCACGGGAGAAGGAGTAGGCCGGGGCGATGGCGGGAACAGAGGCTGCTGTGACGGTGTCTATGAAGTAGGCAATGGCGTCAGCATGCCACGAGCGATTTACTATCCTGAGCCGGAATTTTCTGACGAGGCGCGCCAGGCGAAGTTCCAGGGTGAGGTAACACTGCTGGCGACGATTGGCGCTGACGGCATTCCGAAAAACTTGCACGTGGTTCGCTCGCTGGGCATGGGGTTGGATGAAAAAGCACTGGCGGCCGTTAGCACCTGGCGGTTCGATCCGGCCAGATTGAATGGGCATCCGGTAACGGTACAGATGAATATCATCGTTAATTTCCGACTGTATTGAGGTTGTTTTCAGCGCCGCCAGACTTCCTTCCATGGCGGCGCTGCAACGGACCGCAGCTCTTCCTGAGTCAGCGCTGACATAAAAAACCCAAACCTTGTTTTCAGCAGCGCTGGCCAGGAAGCCTGTGGGCCTGTCCGTGTATGCACTATCTAATGTGCAGGTATTAAGCGCATCAAATCGTTGACCCTGTGTTAACAGGCGGTTAAACTGAGCGTGTCCCTTTCACCCTGAACTGGATTCAAAAGCCAAATGACTCAACGCTACCAATCTGCCAACGCGGTGCTTCTGTGTGTGAAAGAGAAGCTGGCTTTGGCGCGTGAAGCTACGCCGACAGAAATCCTGGATGCGGTTGTTGCCGCTCTCTCTGATGGTCGTGGTTACCAGTGGACCGGCATTTATCTGGCGGTTGAAAACCTCGGTGTGCGGCAGGCTTCAAGTGGTCCAGCGCCGGAAAGCATTGGCCTGGGCGACATAAGAGCAGAGATCGTTGTGCCCGTCAGGCTTGGTGCGCGAACGCTGGGGCTGATTGTGGCAGAGACCGGCAGAGCATCAGTCAGTGCGGAGCGAGCGCTTTTGCAGCAAGTGGCAAAGCTGGTTGCACGCTACCTGACCACCGACCGCAGCAAGCAGTTGCTGCGCCAAACACGCGAAAAAGCGCAGCGCGAAAAAGCCCTGTCCGAAGCAAACGCTGAGCACCCTCACAAATCCCCGCAACCTGCGCGCCTTGCTGTGCGCGAAGCCGCAGCCGGAGAATTGATTTCCAGATGAGCACAACAGCCGACGTGACTCCCGCCCGCAAAATTGAATCTATTGTTGAGCTTAAACGCGTGGCCAATCGCCTGCGCATTGAAATCATAAAGATGATTGGCGCAGCCGGCAGCGGACATCCTGGCGGCTCGCTCTCTGAAGTGGAGCTGCTGAGCGCATTGTATTTCCGCGTGCTGCGCCACAATCCCAAAGACCCGCAATGGCCGGATCGCGACCGCTTCCTTCTCTCCAAGGGTCACGGCTGCCCGGCGCTGTATGCCGTGCTGGCTGAAGCCGGCTACATAGACCATGCAACGCTGGGCACGCTGCGCGAGCTTGGTTCGCCGCTGCAGGGTCATCCAGACAAGCGCTTTCTCCCGGTGCTGGAAGGCAATACGGGATCACTGGGCCAGGGGATTTCAGTCGGCATTGGCATGGCATTGGCGGCTCGTCTCGACAAAAAAGATTGGCACACCTTTGTAATGGTGGGCGACGGCGAAATTCAGGAAGGTCAGAATTGGGAAGCCGCGATGTTCGCCGCGTATCACAAGCTGGAAAATCTCACGGTGATTGTTGACTACAACCATCAGCAGCTTGACGGTTTTCTGAAAGACATCCTTGATCCTGCGCCGTTGCTGGAAAAGTTTGAGGCCTTTGGCTGGCGCACGCTGGAAATCGATGGCCATGATTTTAATCAGGTGATCCCGGCGCTTGAAACTGCGCGTGCTGCTCGCGACGGCAAGCCGACCTGCATTATTGCCAATACTATTAAGGGTAAAGGCGTCTCGTTCATGGAAAACAATCCGGAGTGGCACGGCGTAGCGCCCAAGCCGGAGCAGGTAGCGGCTGCAATCACAGAACTGGAAGCAGCAGCAAAGAATTTGTAGACGTTCGCTGCAGAAATGTTTTTGATAAGGCGAAGCTCTATATTCCTGTCATCCTGAGCGAGTCCGAGCATACGCGAGGGCGAGTCGAAGGATCCCGGGAATGAATGAGGTCATAGTTACCGTATCAAGGCGTTCTTACGATGCTCTTAAAAGACTTCGTCGGGATCATGGTGAGAACTCCCTGAAGCAATAAGGTTTGAAAAACAATCTCGGGGATCCTTCGACTCGCCCTCACTCCTTGCGTCGCTCGTTCTCGCTCAGGATGACAAGGGTTAAGAGTGCTGTAGAAGAGGATTGATCTCGAGAAGATTAAAAGGAGATTTTGCTTGAGCTCAGCCACCATCCCCAATGCCAAGCCCAAATTTGAATTGAAGATGGGTGTCGCCACGCGTGAAGCCTACGGGCAGGCGCTGGTTGAGCTGGGCAAGAAGAACCCAAATGTCGTTGTGCTGGACGCCGATCTGGCGAAATCAACCTTCAGCGCCAAATTCCAGAAAGAATTTCCTGAGCGCTTCTTCACCGTTGGTATTGCTGAGGCAAATATGGTTTCCATCGCCAGCGGGCTGGCGCTCTCCGGCAAGCTGCCGTTCTCATCTTCGTTCGCCGTTTTTCTCTGCGACAAAGGTTATGACCAGCTACGCATGTGTGTTGCTTACCCCGGCGTGAATGCCAAATTTGTCGGCTCGCACGGCGGCATCTCCATTGGTGAAGACGGCCCAAGCCAGCAGGCCGTGGAAGATTACGCGCTCATGTGTGCGCTCGCTGGATTTGTGGTGCTCAATCCTTCAGATGAATTCTGCGCCCGCGCGCTAGTGCATCGCATGGCCGAGCATGTTGGCCCTGTTTATATGCGCACCGGACGTCCCAAAGCGCCGATCATCTACAACGCAAACGACAGATTTGAAATTGGCAAAGCCAAGCAACACGGCAATGGCCGCGATGTGGCCATCATCGCCTGCGGCCTGGAAGTGGGCCACGCGTTGCAGGCTCAGGCGCAGCTGGCCGATGAAGGCATCAACGTCCGCGTGCTCGATATGCACACGATTAAACCCATCGACGAAGCCGCAATCGCCCAGGCGGCAGAAGAGTGTGGCGCGATTGTGACTGCCGAAGAGCACCTGCTCGATGGCGGTCTGGGATCACAGGTGGCGCGTGCTGTTGCCAAATCAAAACCAGTGCCGATGGAGTTTGTCGGCATCCAGAACACCTATGCTGAATCCGCCACACCTGATCAACTGATGGAAAAGTACGGGCTCACTGCGCCGTACATCGTTAAAGCCGTGAAGGCTGTGCTAAAGCGAAAGTAATCTCCGCAGAAGTTTTTAGGCTGATAATTTCGCAAAGCGCTTTTCTGAGCGCCGCTGGATCTCCTGCCGGGGCCAGCGTCAGCAACGGGTGAGCGCAA
>DASRDW010000218.1:0-6520 GCA_035652415.1 Candidatus Angelobacter sp.
GAACCAGGTAACCCCGGCAGAATTCATCCCGCTGCCAATCATGGAGATAAGGTTGGCGGCAAAGATAAAACGCATACCGCGATGTTGGAGGATGTTACGCACGGTCTATTCACTTTAGCACCCCCGGATTGTCCATTGGCGTCTTGCTCTGGGCCGTCGGAATTGGAATAATTCGGGTCACGATGCTGCGCCGCCACATTCGTACCATTTCCGCGGTAGTACTTGCCGCTGCGGGCTTTGCTGCCGCTGCTTCCATGCATCAGGCTGTGAAGCCATTCTCTGTCTATCATGATGGCGACGATCTGATCTTTACTCCTGAGTCTGCGGGCACGCGCAAGCTTGCTGCTGTGGGCCCGTGGAACCTGGGTGAGCGACTGGGTGATGACAAGCCTGCGGACAAGCGCCTGAATCTCTACGTGGTGGTGCCGGGGATGCAATATCGCGCACCGGGAAAGACCGCGTATGACCACAACCTAGTGGTCAACAAGTACACGGTTGATGGCAAGCCGCGCGATTGGGATGTTTTCTGGTGCTTTATTCTTGATCCCAGCCTGCGCGCTGATTTGCGCAGCGAGCGCGAACTGCTCATGGCCAAGCACCAGACTTTTCGTCCGGCAGATTTGTTTGAGATAAAGGACGTGCCCTCACACGCACTCATGACGGAACGGCTCGGCATAAAATCCATGGCCGATCTCAAGCGCTTTCGTCTCAAAGACGGCACGTTGCCTCGTCTGCTGATTCTTCCCGCTCGGCTGGCCGTGCGCGCCACTGCGGAGGTTCGCGACGTGACCATGACGCATGCCGGCGAGATTCCTGAACACTAGTTTCACGCCTCACCATTTATACTGTGGCTTAATCTCTCGAGGGGACGAAGCCACTGCTTCCATACATCCACATTGGCGGATTTGATCTGCCTACTTTCGGCCTGCTCATGCTGCTGGCCTTTGCCGCCGCATACTTTGCTCTTGAAGCTGAGGTCAAACGCCGCAAGCTCCCGATCGATGTCTATAACGTTGTTGCTCTGGTTGCGTTCGCAGGAATTGTAGGCGCCAAGATCTGGCATGTGATTGATACGCCTGCCGACAGGCTCAACCTGGATATTTTGCGCAGTTTCGGCTCACTCGTCGCCTGGTTCCGTGGCGGCTTTGCGTGGTTTGGCGGCTTTGTGGCCGGCATTAGCATGCTGCTTTATCTGGCGCGGCGTTATCGCGTTGGCATGTTGACCATGCTGGATGTTTCAAGCTCGGCTGCGGCTGTCGGATACGCGGTGGGCCGAATCGGCTGCCTGATCTCCGGCGATGGTGACTACGGACGCCCTACACATCTGCCCTGGGGCATGGCATTTCCTGATGGACTGGTTCCCACGACTGGCCCCAATGGCACATGCGCGCTGAATGGCTGGCCGCAAAACTGCGCGGTGCATCCCACGCCCATCTATGAATTCATTGTCTGCGTGCTCATCTGCTGGTATATCTGGCGGCGCGGCACGCGTTCCATCCAGCATCCGCTTGCTCCCGGCGTAATTGTCGGAGAATTTCTCATCCTCTTTGGGTTGGAGCGCTTCCTGGTTGAATTTATTCGCATCAACCCGCGGATATTGTGGGGGATGAGCAACGCCCAGATGGCCGCGCTGCTCACCGTCATCGCAGGCATCATTCTGCTGATGATAGCGAGGCGTCGATTTCGCAAAATCGACCCCGTCCACAAAGTCCTGGATCACGTAGTCCAGCACGGCAACCAGGAAACCAAACCGGAATACCATCGCGCTACGCCGGAGTGCCCTTACCCGGAGCGCTGGAGAATGTTTGACACCATGACTGCTGAAGTGGAAGTGCTCGATTTCCTGAAATGTCTCATGACCACCGTCAAGCCCAATCTGGTGGTTGAGACGGGAACATTTCTCGCCGTAAGCACAATCTATATGGCGGAAGGGCTGAAGCAGAACGGCTCCGGCAAGATCATTACCTGCGAGCCTGATAAAGAAGTCTTCGCCAAAGCCAGGGAGAAGATTGAATCTTCCGGCCTGAAAAAGTTTATCGACTTCCGCTGCGAATCCAGTCTGGAAACGCGGGTGTCTGGCACGATTGATGTTCTCTTCTGCGACTCGCTCCCTGAACTGCGCGAACCTGAAGTCCGGCACTTTCTTCCCCAGATCAATTCCAACGGCCTCATCCTGATGCACGATGCCAGCTCGCACTTGAAGACCGTCCGTGAAGCCGCGTTGCGCTTGGAGCAGGAAGGATTGGTTTCTGTTGTGCTCCTGCCCACGCCAAGAGGATTGGTGATTGCGCAAAAGAGGGATGGGAGAAAGTAAATTTATCGGAAAAAATTGGCCGTTGGACACTAGAGGGTTTGTTTGCGTAGTGCCCACTGCGGTACCAGATTAGGAAGTAGCCCACTCGGAGTCAAAATTCGAAAGACGCCACCTCCGCGATCGTCAATAAATGTCACCGTAAAAATGCAACCTGCTTCAGATGTAATGACCCATTTATTTTTTTCTTATGGGCTGTGACAGGAATCAGGCCATAAGAGTAGGCGATCACGTTCCCATTAAGTTCCATGCGCACCACCGTAGCCTTAAATTGTGCGCGACGTAGTCTCTGGCGTTTGCCATTCAGAACAAACACCTGGGCGGGGAATTCAATAATGTATGGATCTTCGCTATGTGTAATAAGGTATGACTTGATCCCGATTACCGGGCTAAGATCTGGGAGACCATCGAGCAATTTGCTTTGCATCGGACTGAGCTATGAATTCCGGGCAGAGTCCATCCTTTTTGTCGGTAAAATTCCGCTGCGGAAGCGGAATCATATTTCAAATCGCAGGCGAAAGCGGTGGAAGAAATAATCAGCAGAAGAAGCGCTAATCCCAGCTTTCGCATGGGGCGATTATAGACTTGGCCTGCTTTTTCATTCACCAAATTACTCATTTACCAATTTCTTTGACATCTCCCACGCTTTGGCATACTTCCAGCTCACATACGCCGCGTGTGTCATTAGCACCAGCAGGCCTTCGCGGCCGTCGAGAAATCCTCCGCGAAAAAAATAACTCCAGAAAAACCGGACTGCAGGCCGCAACATAATATTGATAAAGCTGAAACCGACCTTGCGCTCGCGTACTACCATTCCGGCGCCCAACGTCGAATAGCGGTTCGCGTGCTCGATAAAACTATCCAGTGTCGGATAGGCGTGATGGATCAGATCCCCCTGCAGGTGTCCCAGTTCACCGGCCATCTTCATGTCTTCATGCACGTCGCGCAGTTCAAATTCTGCAGCACCTCGTTTTACCAGCCGCAGCTTGGGATCAGGATAGTAGCCGCTATGCTTGATCCATCGGCCAAAGTACATGTTGCGGCGGTTCATCTTGTATCCGTTATGCTGTGGCGCAGCGCCCGATTGCAGTAGCGTCTTGATGCTTGCCGCCAATTCCGGGCTGACTTCTTCATCGGCATCTAGCGAGAGGAGCCAATCGCTGGTGGCTTTCTCCAGGGATGAATTTTTCTGCCGGGCAAAACCCTTCCACGTCTCCACAAAGACCTTTGCCCCGAATGACTGGGCAATGCTCACGGTGGCATCGGTGCTGCCTGAGTCAACAAGGATGATCTCGTCGGCAATGTCTTTTATGCTGCGGAGCGTGCGCGCGATGTTGGCCTCTTCATTGAGGGTGATGATGCAAACGGAGAGAGTCATGCGCCGAAGCATAGCAGATGTGAGCGCCGGCCCGGGGATGCTGTCCTGTAAAATGGCCAATACGTTTCAGCGATTATGAACTACCGTGAGCAGGAAAATTTTTTTCAGGGCAGCCGGATTTGGGGCGGTGTGGTGTGTTTGGCCTTTCTTGGGGCAACTGTTGCGGTGCGGTTGACTGCGCGCGGCCGGTGGCACGCTGGTGAGATGATCGCTTTTCCGCTGATTGCTCTTGCGGTCGCGGTTCTGATGTACTACACGCCCGATTATCTTCACCTGAGCGTCACCCCGGAGAAGAAACGCAATTGGGAGATCAAGATTCGCTGGCGAATCATTGCCGCCGTGCTTGTGCTTGGGTTGGCGCTGGCGCATGGCAACAGTGGACGGGTCTTTACATTGTTTGCTGTGGCTTGGCTGGCGGGCGCAAATTGGTTGGCAAAGAAGAAAGTACCGGCGGAAAAACTAGGCGCATTTTTCTGGATTACCGATCTTGTCCTGCTGTTCTTCTCGTTGATCGACGCTGATGCGGGCACCGCCGGGGGCACAACCGCGATCATGCTCCTGCTTCTGGCTGCCTCGGCACATTTGGCTCTCGTTAGAAAAGAAGACCACAATCTTCGTTGGGCAGCCATCACGTTCGTCTCGGGATTGCTGATTGTGTCCTTCGCCATAGGTTCCTTTGGCAAAGATAGATTCATTGCCGGAGCGCTGCCGTTGGTAGTAGCGGTCGCAGGAACTTTCTGGCTGGTGCGCCGCACACGAGTGCAGAACGCGCGCAATGTCGCGGCGGCGATTGCCGAGCTGATGGAGTTTACTGGCTATTCTGCTGAACAGGTCCGCCATCTCTGGGCCACCAGCAACCAGAAGCTGGCTGAAAATTGGCAACAGGCCAAACCATCAGAAGACAATCCGGAGCAGATGGCAGAGTGGTACCGGCAAAACTCAGAGCTTTACCTGTTTGCGATTTCCGCTTACAACCTGGAGTACAAGCGCATCCACTCCAATATGAAGGTCTTGCGCCTGGCCAGGGGCGCAACGCTCGACTATGGCGCCGGCAACGGCGAGATCCTGCTTGAAATTGCCCGGCGTGGCCAGCGTGCCGCTTACTATGATGTTGAAGGCGTCACGATGCGCTTTGCCCAGCAGCGGGCCGCTCGCCAGGGATTCGCGATTGATTTCTTCTGCGCTAAAGATGCTTTGGCTGCGGCAGCCAGCCAGCAGGGGTTTGATACTGTCTTTTCTTTTGATGTTCTGGAGCATCTGCCCGACCTGCCCGGCGAGCTAACTTTTCTCTCTTCGCTGCTCAGACCCGGCGGGGTTTTTGTTTTTGATGTTCCTGCAGGTTCCACCAAGGCGCATCCCATGCACCTCAACCATCATCTTGATGTGCTTGCCTTTATGCGCAACAAATCCCTTTTGGACGAGCGTGGAGTCATGCTGCGCCTGCCGTTCCGCAAAGAAGAGAAATACGTATTCCGCAAGCCGGCTTGAAGCAGTGCAAGCCATGAAATTCCGCATCATGCAGCGTTAACGTTGTTTTACCAACTCATCTGAGAGCAGGCTCGCTTTCAACGCCAGGTTATAAGCTCGCGATGGATCGTTTTCATTCGTAGCTTTCTGGCTTTGGCTGATGAACTCCAGCACCTGGGATCGCTCGCCTTCTTCCTTTTTTGAGAGCTGGCGGTTGATTGCGTTAAGGTTGGCCTGAGCATTTTTCAAAAGCTGATCGGTTGCCGCCTGATTGTGCGCCGCATCAGCAGAGGTGGCGGGCACAATTGGCCCCGAGGGCGGATTGGGGTCTGTCTTATCGGCCCTGACGATTGTTTTGCGAGTGCCGTTTTTTGCGACTTCAACTGCCTTGTCACCGGTTTTTCGAGGTGAAGGTTTTTTCGGTTTCGACTTGTCCGTTTGCGCCGTTCCCGTTTTGGTCTGGTCCTGCGGTGTGGGCTGCGCCTGGGCGTCTTGCGGAGTTTGAGCATCCTGCTGCGCTTGAGCGTTGTCTGAAGGCTGTGCTGCGGGTTGTTCCGGCGTAGGTGTAGCCTCCGGCGCAGCGGCGGTTGGGATTTGTTGCGGCGCAACCAGCACGGGCTTCTTATGCGCGCAGCCCGCAAGCGCCATCAGGGTAAACCCAAACGAAAGAATAGCGATGTTGTGACGAAGTGGTTTCATGCTTTACTGACCGAATCCTCCGGGGCCACCGCAGGTTGTTCACCGTTGGCTGGTACTTCGGCAAGCGGAAACCGCAAATAAAACGTGGTCCCATGTTCCATGATCGAGGTAAATTCCACCGATCCATGATGGAGTTGAACCACGCGATACGCCATGGCCAGGCCGATTCCGCTGCCGCCCGATTTTGTAGTGAAGTATAAATTAAAAACTTTGTCGCGAATATTTTCCGGAATACCTGCACCCTGGTCACGTACGGTGAGCAAAGCGCCATCCCCTTCACGCTTGGAACTGATGCGCAAAGTGCCGCCCTCGGGCATTGCCTGCAGGCCGTTGAGAACGATGTTCAGGATGGCCTGCTTAACCAAGTCAGCATCAATGCGCACCGGCAGCGGTTCCTGGCTGGCCTGGCGCTCAATGGTCACGTTATGCCGCTCCGCTGCGGGTGAAGCCAGCATTACCACGTCTTCCACTACTTTGCGCAGGTCCATATCATTCAGGCGCAGCTCCACCGGACGGGTAAAGTCCACCAGCGTTTGCACTACGCGATCAAGCCGCTGAATTTCGCTGCCAATCACATCGACGTGGCGGCGTGTGTCGGGATCAATCTCTTTCATTTTCTGCCGCAACACTTCCAGATGCACGACGATGGCGTTAATGGGATTCTT
>DASRDW010000219.1:0-5629 GCA_035652415.1 Candidatus Angelobacter sp.
AGCCATGCGCCAGTGCGCTCGCAGATTTGCACGATGCGCCGCATCTCTTCGGCGGAGAGAATGCTTCCAGTTGGATTGTTGGGGTTCACGATTGAGATGAGCTTGGTCCTGGCGCCTGCCAGCGATGCAAGCTCGCCGATGTCAAGACGCCAGTTGTTTTCCGGCCGAAGCTGCGCTTCTTTTACGCGGCAGCCAAGATTCTTTGCCAGTCCCCAGACCTGCCGGTAGCCGGGCGAGACGACGATCACTTCATCATCGGGTTCGAGCAGCGTGCTGCAAACCATCCAATTGGCCTGAGCTGCGCCTACGGTGACCAGAACATGTTTTGCTGAAGCACTGGGATAGAACGTAGCGATGCATTCGCGCAACAGGCCGGTGCCATTTACTTCGGGATAGTAGAGCGGAAGCTCCAGCAACGGCTTGGAATCTTCACCGGCGAGCAGGTCGCTCACGTTGGCGCATTTTACGGAGCTATCGGCGAGGTTGATCTCCACCGTGCGCTCAAATTGCGACTGGAAATACTCAAGATCGAAATTCTGAAAACGCATAATCAAATTCCCTGGTCTCTGGCTGCCGCATCTGTTGAAGCATTTTGTGGGGCTGCTTGTGCGGGGCGTTGACTCTTCCAGTACAAATAAAATGGTACTCCTGCCAACACAATTGCAGTGCCGATCAATGTCTCTTTTCTTTTCTCCAGTGCCGCGTTAATCGCCCAGAGACTGCCCAGAATCACGTAGAGCGCGGGAAGGATTGGATACCCAGTGCAGCGATAAGGTCGATCCGCTTCAGGCTTTTTGCGCCTCAAGATGAACAGCCCCGCGACGGTAAGCACGTAGCTGAGGACCATCATAAACATTACGTAGGTAAAGAGCTGGTCATAGCGGCCGCTGAGAGCAAGGATGGAAGCCCACACCGCCTGCAAGACCAAACTGACAGCCGGAGTATGCCAGCGCGGATGCACTTGGGCGAGAGAGCGAAAAAAGACGCCATCTTCCGCCATGGCATAATAAACGCGCGCGCCGGTCATAAGGCAAGGGCCGATCGCGCCAAAGCAGGAGAGCGCCACCATGAGCGAAAGCCATGGTGCGACGCGACCGGAAAACGTTGACACTGCGGCAATCTGCGCGACTGCCTCATGCGCGGCGATCTCATTCATAGGCAGCGCGTATAGATAGACCGCGTTGATGGCAATGTACAGGATGCCGACCAGCATCATGCCCAGAATCAGTGAGCGAGGCAGGTTGCGCTGCGGATCTTTTACTTCGCCAGCTACAAAAGTAATGTAAACCCAGCCGTCATAGGCCCAGAAAACCGCGATGAGAGCGACGCCAATTGCCGTAAGCATGGAAGCTGAGCCGGGCGCGGCAGGCATGGCTTGGTGGTAGTGGCTCCATGAGCCGTGGCCCAGCGCCAGTCCAAGCACAACAAAACTGCCAATGGCAGCGAATTTGGCCCAGGTGGCGATGTTCTGCAGAATTGCGCCTTTTTTAACGCCGAAAATATTGATGAGAGTTTGCAGAGCAATGGCTGCCAGAGCGATCAAGTGTCCGCGCGTTACCGTGATCGGTCCCACGCCAAGCACGGTGTGTTGAGCTTGCAACGCGGGGAAAGCCTGACCGAGATACGTGGCAAAGCCAACGCCCAGCGCGGCCATGGTGCCGGTGGCGCTGACGGTGAAGTACATCCAGCCGTAGAGAAATCCGGCGGCGTCGCCATAGGCTTCACGCATGTAAACGTACTGGCCGCCGGCCTGAGGGAACATTCCGCCCAGCTCAGCAAAGGCGAAGCAAGCCAGCAGCGTTACACATACGCCAACAATCCAAATGACCAGGAAGAGCCAGGGATAGCGCGTGTTGGTGGCGACATCCTGCGCGGTGAGAAAAATTCCGGAGCCAATGATGCCGCCCGCGAGCAGCAGGATGGAGTCAGAAAGAGAGAGCCGCCGGACAAGCTTGGCTGATTGTGAATCGGGTTGAGGCAAGAGTCAGGCCGCGTCCTGTCGCGGAGTAGATATCATCCTCTATTTAAAGTTGGCGTCAAGCAAAACCCAAAATCAAACAAACCTTACCACTGATAAAACTGATTACACTGATCAAAAAGAATCAGTGAATCAGCGTGATCTGTGTCATCAGTGTTGGGATTTTACGTAATAGACATTCATCTCGTCACACGCGATTCGGCGCTTTGGCTTTGCGGTCCTCAGGTTTCATGGCGTTGAACTCTGCTGATTTTCCTTTGGGAATGCTGAGGATGTTCCACTGTGCGCCGCGCAGGTGCTTGCCGAGATAGAGGATCTGGCCAACATGGTAGGCCGTATGCGCAATGCTGCGGCTGAATGCCTGGAGAATGCTGTGCGGCTCACCGCGGATGGTGATGGTGCGGGTGAAATCTTCCGGCTTAAGCGAATCGATAATGTCAAACACAATCTTGAAACTCTCTTCCCAGCGGCGCATCAGGTCCTGGCGCGTGTCCTGCGCGGTGAGCACAAATTCCTGGTCGCGGTTGCGGTCAGGCTTTTCGCCATCGGTGGTGAGGAAGTCTTTGAAGCGCGAGCGCAGATTGCCGGCAATGTGCTTTACCACCAGGGCAGCGCTGTTCGACTCAGGATCGGGGGCGCGGAAGAACTCTTCATCGCTCAACTGGGCTAAAGCGCCATCTGCCAGGCGTTTATAGCCACGATAGCTGCGGCGAGCTTCGTCATAGTAGGCAGCGGCAAAGGTGCTTGGTTCGGGCATGGTGGGCCAGTCTCCTTAATTCATTAAGCTTAGCAAAGAAACCTGCACCCGAATGGGCGGCTGGTGCGTATAACTGTTTAGCAAGGGGGCTTCTTGGAACGGAGCGTAGGACGCGAAGAAGACCGGCTGGAAGCGGCGCTGAGCAGAGCAGCCCAGGGCGATTCCATGGCGTTTGCCGAGCTGGTGCGCGAGCACCAGGGCATGGTTTTCAGCATTGCCTACCACTACATGCAGGACCGCTCCCTGGCGGAAGACCTGGCGCAGGAAGTTTTTCTTGAGCTGTACCAAGGGCTGGCTCGGATACAGTCTGCGGCACACCTGACGTTCTGGTTGAGGCGGGTGACGGCGAATCGATGTATCGATCAGGGACGCAAGAAGCTTCGCCGGCGTGAACATGCACTGGAAGAAGCGCCCGAGCCTGTGGCGAGCAATGCTCCGGCTGATCCGCTTTTGCTGGAGCGATTGCAGCAGAGCGTGGCTGGGCTGCCGGAGAGACAGAGGATGGTGGTGATCCTGCGCTTTCAGGAAGGGCTGGGCCCGGCAGAAATTGCTGAAGCGTTAGATATGCCGGTGAACACGGTCAAGAGCACGCTCCATCGATCACTGGAAGAGCTGCGGAAGGGCCTGACGCGCAAGCTGAGAGAGGTACGGTATGCATTTTTCTGAAGACGATCTTCGCGAGGCGCTCAAGCGCAAAGATCCGGGCGAGGGATTTACCCAGCGCGTGATGGCGCGAGTGGAGCAAGCAAAGGCGGAAGGCAAAACTAAGCCGGTGAACGGCAACGGCAATCGATCATTTCTGGCATGGTGGAGGCTGCGTCCGGCGTGGACTTTTGCAGTGGTGACTTTGCTGCTGCTCGGGTTTGCGTGGGGCGGCTATCAATATTCGGAATATCGCCATGCAGAAGAAATGCGAATTGCCGCAGAGAAGCAGAAACAGATGGAAGAGAAACAGAAAGAGCTGCAGGCAGAGGCAGAGCAGGCAAAAGCGCAGGCGATCCTGGCACTGGAGATTGCCCGCGCCAAGCTGAACCACGTGCTGCAACAAGCGCAGGTGCCGGCGGGAATTGAAAAGATCAGGAGACAACGTCTATGAAACGCGTGATGGGAATGATTGTGGGATTAGCTCTGTGCTGTGCGGCTGCGCGTGGGTATGGCCAGGACGCAAAAATTCAGCTTGATAGTTTGAACAAGCTAAGCGACAAAGCCGCGCGGGTCACGGACGTAACGCTGGATGGTTCACTGCTGCAATTTGCCGTCAACATGATTGAAAAGGCAGACGACGGCGATGAGGATGTTGCCCAGCTTAAATCCATCATGAAGAACCTTAAGGGGATTTACGTCAAGAGCTTTGAGTTTGATGAGGCCAGCCAGTACAGCAAGGCAGATGTCGAATCAGTGCGGTCACAGATCACGGCGCGCTGGACAAAAATCGTGCAGTCGATCGATAAGCGCTCGAACGAGCATGACGAAATCTATCTGCTTAAGAGCGGGAGCGGGGAGCATGTTGCCGGTGTGCTGATTTTGGTGGCCGAGCCTAAAGAACTGACCGTGGTCAACATTGTGGGCGATGTACCGGTAGACAAGATTAGTTCGCTGGAACATCACTTTGTTATCAACGATAAAGACTCAGACAAGAAGCAAAAGAAAGGGAAGAGCCATGATGAAGAGTAAAACCCGTTTCTTGTTGGTGGTTGCATTGGCGGCTGCAACGCTGTTTGCAAGCTCGCAGCAGGCCCAGGCGAAAGACGACTTCGGCCAGATCGTGAAGCACATTGAAGTTACTTACCACGTTCACCGGCAGCATCGCTGGGTGATGGGACTTGCGGGGTTCGTGGTGAAGGTCTCGCACATCGGCGGCGTAAAGAACTTCAAGGGCGCGATTTTTGAGAACCAGCCATTTGTACATACGGCGAGCGACACGCGATTTAATGAGGTGATGCGCGAGGCCATGAACTCAGGCTGGCAGCCGATGGTGCAGTCGTGGGACCGGCACAGCGGCGAGCGAACTTATATCTATGCGCAAGACTTGGGCAAAGACCTGAAGGTGCTTGTGGTGTCGCTGGAGAGCAATGAGGCCGTGGTGATCCAGGTAAAGGTGAATCAGGACAAGTTGCAGGATTTCATCCGCGAGGCCAGCGTGGGAAAGCATGATCGAGTGCCGGGCAAAGAGATCGATTCGCCGAGCGAACAGACGGTTGAGGTCACGAGTTTATCTGCGCAGAGTTGGAACCGAGTGTGTTTGCAGGAGTAGGAAGCTGCGCTCAGGGGGCCTTGATTGATTTTCCAGGCAACTTCTGCGCAGCCTGGGTCAGCGCGATTGTCAGATCTTCCAGATGACGGTGGGCGGTGAGATAGCTGATTACCATCATGCGAATCACGGATTGCCCGTTGACCAGTGTGGTGGAGATCCAGCGACGGCCATCCCGACTGATCTCATGCACAATCGCTTCATGGGCAGCGCGGCGCGCTTCTTTTGTAACATCCGATTCTGTAGCATCCGGTAATTTCACGCGAAAGTTTACGATTGGAAGCACCTGCGGCGCTGCCAGCTCAAACACTCCTGAGTTTCGCACCCACTCGGCAAAGAATGCCGCCAGCTTCAATTGCCGGTCAATCAGTTCTTCATAAGCCTGGCGTCCGTGGACGCGCAATGTGAGCCACAGCTTGAGCGAATTCATGCGCCGCGACCATTGCGCGCTTACCTGGAAGTTATCGAGCGCCGGGGTGACGCCGGACGTCGTTGTCATGTAAGGCTTTGGCATGTAAGGCGTGCTGGTGGCAAAGGCCTGCTTGAGCGCCTGCGGATGCGAGGTAAGCACCACGCCGGCGGCAAACGGCATGGCCAGCCATTTGTGGGGATCGATGGTGATGGAGTCTGCCCGTTCCAGGCC
>DASRDW010000220.1:0-13207 GCA_035652415.1 Candidatus Angelobacter sp.
GGCGCACTGGATGGGGACTGATGAACTGGGCCGCGACATCTTCTCGCGCGTGATCTACGGTGCACGCATCTCCATGCTGGTGGGTTCGTGCGTAGTCGCTGCTTCCCTGTTCCTGGGCTTGGTTGCCGGCTGCATCGCCGGATATTACGGTGGAGGAGTCGATCGCTTCTTCAACATCGTGATTATGAACGCATTTCTTTCTTTCCCGGGAATCCTGCTGGCCATTGCCTTCGTCGCTTTTCTCGGACCTGGCTTGTGGAACCTGATTCTGGCGCTCTCGCTTGGTGGGTGGGTGGGTTATGCCCGCTTAGTTCGCGCGCAAGTGCTGGCTACGCGTGAGAAGGAATTCGTAGAAGCTGCCCGGGCCCTGGGCGCCAGCGACTGGCGGGTGATCACGCGTCACATTCTTCCCAATATGATTCAACCTGTCATCGTTCAGGCCGCCATCGGTATGGCTGGAGCAGTACTGGCCGAAGCCACCATGAGTTTTCTTGGACTGGGGGTGCCGCCACCTGTCCCCAGTTGGGGCTCAATGCTGAACGACGGGCGCTCGCATTTGTTTGACGCGCCTCACGTTGTCCTCTTCCCCGCTGCCGCTGTCATGCTGGCGGTGTTGGCCTTCAACTTCATCGGTGACGCTCTGCGCGATTATCTTGACCCACGCGCCCGCATCGAAGCCGGGCTGTAGAGCGTTTACCCTGAAAGCAAAAAGCAAACCCACTAAGGACACGAAGTACACACAAAGGACACAAAGCCAGAACCTCAGAAAGTCGTTTCCTGACAACCCATGCCCCGTTTTCGAGGCAACCATGCAAACCTTTGAAAATAAAGCCCAAAAACCACTTGTTTTTATCGCAAATAGTAATATTATAATTGCAATTTGCAATTCTATGGATAATTCCACAAATTCGAGCGTGCTTTTCCAGGAAGAGCAGCACGTCTGGCGGCCGTGGCTGGCAGTGTTTTTTGTGCCGCCGGCATTTGCAGCATGCAACCTTAGCTTCGGCGTATGGCAGCAGGTCGTTAGGGGTACGCCGTGGGGGCATCGTCCGATGAGCGATGCTCTGCTGGTGCTGGTGACGATTGTTACCTTCCTGGTTCCAGGAGCAACTCTCTGGCTGCTTTACAACATGCGGCTTACAACCGTCGTTGACCAGAAAGGAATCGAGGTGCATTTCTGGCCGGTGCGGCGCCGTCGTATTCTCTTCGCTGAAATTCGCAGCGTGGCGGCGCGCGATTACAGCCCCATCCTTGAGTATGGCGGTTGGGGTCTGCGCTTTGGCAGCAAAGGATGGGCTTATAACGCCAGAGGCAAGCGCGGCGTGCAACTGGAATTGAGCAAGGGTTTTCCTGTTCTGATCGGATCGCAGCATGCCGATGAGTTGGCGGTGGCGATTGAGAAAGCAAAAGCTGAGTAAGCGCATATGAAATTGGGAGAAAAGATCCGTTACCTGCGCTCCATGGAGGGCGCGATTCGCGGGCTGAACCGCGAGATGACCCAGGCCGAGGTAGCAAGAGCTATGAGCAAGGAGCTGAAAAAAAACATCAGCCAATCGTACCTCTCGCAGATCGAAAACGGCGCGCGCCCGCACCTGACCAATACGACGCGCATGCTGCTGGCGAAGTTTTTCAAAGTGCATCCCGGCTACCTGGTGGATGACCCTGAGGGCTTCCACACCGAGCTCACCTCAGACCTGAGCACGCTGGAAGACAAGCTGGATTTGTGGCTCATCAACGGGGCCGAGCGTTTTCGCCGCGATCCGCAGTTAAGCCATGCCCTGCTGGAGCTGGCCAAGCACGAGGATTCGCGCAAGTGCCTGGCGCTGCTGGCGGCGATCATAGAGACGCCTCAGCTTGCCGAGCGGCTGCTGCAGGTTTTGAAGCCGGAGTACGAAAGAAGCAATGGCCGGACGGCGGGAGGCAAACTCCGCAACGGCCAGGAAAACGGAAGGAGGACGGTATGAATTGGGAGACCTTCTATCTTTTTTGTTTTTATTTTGGCCTGGCGATGAGCGCGCTGTCGCTGTTCTCGGGAGCATTTCATCTGCATCTGCCGGCGAAGTGGCACCTGCCGTTTCATGCGCATCATCATGGCGGGTTCTTTCGCTTTCGCTTCGGAGCCAAATCCGGCGGGAACACGATGGACATCCCGTTTTTCAACATGTCCACCATGATGGCTTTTTTGTGCTGGTTCGGTGGCATGGGCTATGTGCTCACTCATTACTCCACAGTTTGGTTTGTAGTTGCTCTGCTGGCTTCGATCATGACCGGCCTGGGTGGGGCAAGCATTGTCTTCTGGTTTCTGGTGAAGGTGCTGCTGCGGTATGAGTTGCCACTCGATCCCGCCGACTTCGAGATGGTGGGGGTGGTGGGCGCCCTGATCATGCCAATACGCCTCAACGGAACGGGAGAGTTGGTTTATTCGCAGCAGGGAACGCGCCGTGTGGTGGGCGCCAAAAGCGAGGACGGCCAAGCCATCGCAAAGGATTCGGAGGTTGTGGTGACCCGGTATGAAAACGGCATCGCCTACGTGCGTCCCTGGGTCGAGTTCGCTGATGAGCATGGCGTTGGCATTGCCGACGAAGAGCACGAGAAGAAAAAATTAGAGCTTTAATTTGAAAGGAGGCAGTTATGGGTTTGGGGATTCCGATTTGGGCAATTGTTATAGGTGCGGTGGCATGTGTATTCATGCTGATGGCCATGCTGGCCAATCTTTACCGCAAAGCGGCGCCTAATGAGGCGCTTGTAGTTTACGGTTTTCGAGGGCCGCGCATCATTATTGGCCGTGGCACTGTGATTTTTCCGGTGTTTGAAAACTTCCGGGTTCTGTCGCTGGAGCTGATGTCGTTCGATGTGGCGCCACAGCAGGACCTTTACACCACGCAAGGCGTGGCGGTGACCGTGGAGGCGGTGGCGCAGATCAAGGTAAAGTCCGATACCATCTCCATTCGCACAGCGTCGGAGCAGTTTCTCACCAAGACACCGCAGCAGCGTGAAGGGCTGATCCGGCTGGTAATGGAAGGGCACCTGCGCGGCATCATCGGGCAGCTCACGGTGGAACAAATCGTGAAAGAACCTGAGATGCTGGCTGACCGCATGCGCGCCACCTGCGCGGCCGACGTGAACAAGATGGGCCTGGAGGTGATCTCGTTCACCATCAAGGAAGTCCGCGATAAGAGCGAGTACATCGCCAACATGGGTAAGCCGGATGTGGCCCGCATCAAGCGCGATGCTGACGTGGCGGGAGCCGAAGCCGAGCGCGATACCGCCATCAAGCGCGCTCAGGCGCAGCGGGAAGCCGCTGTCGCCAAAGCCCAGGCCGACCAGGAGCGCGTGCTGGCTGAGACGCTTTCTCTGGCCAAGCAATCGGAGGCGCAACGCGACCTGGAGATCAAGAAAGCCACCTACCTGGAAACCGTCAAGAAACAACAGGCGCAGGCCGATAAAGCCTATGAAATTCAGACCAACATCATGCAGCAGCAGGTCACGGCTGAAGCTGTGAAGATTCAGCAGATTGAAAAAGAACAGCAGGTCAAGGTGCAGGAAGCTGAGATCGCTCGCCGTCAAAACGAGCTGATCGCAACCGTCCTGAAGCCGGCTGAAATCGAACGGCAGCGCATCGAGACTCTGGCCTCGGCTGAGCGTCAACGTCTCATCACCGAAGCCGAAGGCCAGGCCAACGCCACCCGCGCCCAGGGCGAAGCTGAAGCCGACATTATCTTCAAGAAGGGTGACGCGGAAGCCAGGGCCATGAACGTGAAAGCGGAGGCTTACCAGGAATACAACCAGGCCGCTGTGGTGGATAAGCTCATCACTGGCCTGCCTGACATCGTGCAGGCGCTGGCCTCACCGCTGCAGAAGGTGGACAAGATCACCATTGTTTCCACCGGCGATGGCAACGCTGCCGGCATGAACAAGATAACCGGAGACATGACCAAGATTGCCGCCCAGGTCCCGGCACTGCTGGAAACCCTGACCGGCATGCAGATGTCTGAACTATTCGCCAAGGTCCGGGCAATCGGCGATAAAGCGCCGAAGCCCGACGATGTGCCGCCGGCGCCTCTCAAGGGCAAGGGTGCAGGAGCATAGATGCATTTCTCGTAGAGACGTAGCTTGCTACGTCTCTAGCTGGATCGTAATGGTCCTATGTTCGTAACACGATAAAGATGGAGCTGCTAGTCACTGACACAGCTAGAAGCTAGTAGCTAGCAGCTCTCTTCAAAACAAGGAGTGAATTATGGCTTTACTAGAGCGAGTCGCAACGTTAATCCGGGCCAACCTGAACGACCTGATTGAAAAGGCAGAGGACCCGGAAAAATTAATCCGGCAGGTCATCCTCGATATGCAGAACCAGCTTCTGCAGGTGAAGACGCAGGTGGCCATTGCCATTGCCGACCAGCACCTGCTGGAAAAGAAGCGTAAAGAAAACGAAGAGAAAACAACCGAGTGGATGCATAAGGCCGAACTCGCCGTCGAACGCAAGAAAGATGACGAACTGGCCCGCGCCGCCCTGGAGCGCTCCATGAGTTATAAGCAAATGGCCGAAAGTTTTGCCCAGCAGGTGGCCGACCAGAAGACGCAGGTAGAGAACCTGAAGATGGCCTTCCATAAGCTGGAGCAGAAGCTGGCCGAGGCGCAGTCCAAGAGCGAGTTGGTGATTGCCCAGCATCGCCGTTCACGCACGGTCAGAAAGGCCAGCGAGGCCCATGCTGCCGTGAGCAACAGCTCGGGCACGGCAACTTTTGACCGCATGAAGCATCAGGCCATGCGCAATGAAGCCATCAGCCAGGCGCACAGCGAGTTGCACACCGATTCCCTCGACGACAAGTTTGCCGCCATGGAAAAAGAAGGCGAAATCGAGCGGCTGCTGGCCGATATCAAAGCGCGCAAGAGCCTGACAGCGTAGTTCTCGACTGGAATTAAGAATGATCGGCAGAGCAGGGCTTTGCAACCCAACTCTGTGTGTGCTCGTTGCATAGTTGTGTTCTGCCGACGGAAGCACAGTGACCTGCGTTTTTCTCGCGTGGAAATCAGGTTTTTAAGGGTTGTGATATCAAAGTGCGCAAGAACCTGACAGCATAGATAAACTTATCAGGCTGCTTGTCCTGGCACAGTTCGGGCAAGCGCGAACCGGAGTTGAAATCTATATTCAGCGTGGGCTGCCCACCTGTACTTTGCCTAAGGAAGAGCTATGACAAACACAGTGGCATTTCAGTCTGAGTTGTTGCGTAACGAATCTTTATTATGGGCAGGCCAGCCGGAGCGCAGGATCATCTTTCACAAAGAAGATCTTCTCGCCATCCCCTGCAGCCTGTTATGGGGATGCTTCGCCATAGTTTTTGAGCTGGTCACATTCGTCGCCGGCAAGTCAAGTCACACGTGGTGGTTGGGCGCTATTTGGGGGACCCCATTCGTCATCGCGGGCCAGTATCTTATTTGGGGAAGGTTTCTGTATGTAAACTGGAAAAAATCGCGGACATTCTATGCCGTGACCACGGAAAGAATTCTGATCAAGAAGATGAAATGGAAAGGGCGAACGGTTTGTTCCCTCGATCTCTGCAATTTGGGTGTGGTTCAAACCTCCATGGAGTCCGATGGCATTGGAACGCTGCAATTCGATTATCCCCATGTACCTCCCTCGAGTGTGCTCAGATTTCTCTTTGGACCCAGGACAATGCACGATTCATTCTTTGACCCTTTGGAGCGAAATGGGGCGCTGGCCTTCGTGGATATTCCTGACGCTGAAATTGTCTACAGCATCCTTATGGAGGCCAAGGAGAAGTTGGAGGCCGGCAACCCGGCAACCGAGTCTGACTTTTTGCATGTGAATTAAATTCGGGATCATAGCCTTAATTGTTAATAGTAAGTGAAGTGAAAATAGTTCAAACTCGACCTTACGGCCCAGCGCCGACAAATCGCCAGTTGTCGGAACGCCCATTCCCGCGCCGGTGTCCCCAACTGCCGGTTTGCCGACTACCATCCGGAATCTCGTCCAGAGCGACATCACCGAACCGCGAACCGGCCCAAATAGGAGAACCCGCCAGATTATTGGGGATGAAGATGGGACAACTCTTCATTCTGGTATGTTAAGTTCCAATCTTTGCCATAATCATAGACTGCAGGCTTGAAGGGGTGTGCCCGTATCCAGTCTTCTTCTTGCTCTTCAATCTTCGCGACTTCTTCCGGAGAAAGATGGCTACGCAGCCACCGAAGAACCTCTTGCGAAGGGCGAGTCGCCATCGGCCAATCACTGTGCTGGGCCAGCTGGGCCCAGAAGTAAGCAAGACGATAGTCCGGCTTTGCGCCCTGCCCGGCTGTGTATACGTGCGCAAGGTTCATATAACTGTTCCCGTTGCCCTGCTCCGCTGCCAGCCTGTACCACTTTGTTGCTTCCTGTATATCTTGAGGAACCCCCTTGCCGTCCTCGTACAGCACGCCTAAATTGTTTTGGGCTTGTAAGTATCCTTGTCCAGCAGCTTTCCTGTACCAATGGGCGGCCTGAGAGATATTCTTGGCCACACCAGTTCCATTCTCGTACATTAAGCCCAGCAGGAACTCTCCCGGCACAAAGTGGTGCTTTACTGCCTCTCTGCACCAGCGGACAGCTTCGGTTTCGTCGCGTGCCACCCCCACACCTCCGGCGTACAAGACTGCAAGATTGACTTGGGCTGGCGCAAATCCCTGCCCGGCAGCTCGGGTCATCCAAATGGCGCCTGCTTGAAGGTTCTGTTGAACACCCAATCCGTTAAGCAGCAGGTAAGCGAGATCATACTGAGCTGGCGCATAATCCGCCGTCGCCGCGCGCTGAAACCACTGGAATGCCTGTTGTTCGTCTTGGGCAACACCCTCGCCTCTCATATAGAGATAGCCGATCTGCGTCTGCGCCGTGGGGCTGCCAAAGTTGGCCGCTTTAAGGAACCACTGGGCAGCCTCCGCCGGATCGCGTTTCACTCCCTGGCCCAACTGGAAAGCGCGCCCGAGTTTCAGTTGTTCTCCGACGTGTCCCTCTTGAGCACGTGCCAGCAACTGACCTATGTCTGGGGCCTCTTGCGCTGCCATGGAAATACATACCAGACCTACCAGCACCCATACTGGCGCTGTTTTTAACAGCAAATTTCGCACCACGCCTTGCATTCTCTTGTTTTTCATATTTGCCTCCCAATAAAAAGGCCGCCGGCACTATGTGTGCGTAGCGGCCTCCGATGATTACGGTCAGCCGGATTTTTTCCGGTTGGGTTAGTGCTGGCTCAGCACCAGCGAATTTTTTTCCTGATCACCTCAGCAGAAACAGGCAAGCCGTCCTGGATCTTAATCAGCTCAATCTCGCCGTACCCTACTTCGCGGCAAAATCGAATCAGCGCCTGCCATGCGGGATGAAGCTCGCCGCTCGCATTTGTCGCAGAATCGTTTTGCGTACTTGTTGTCGGTGCTATGACAAGTTTCTTCATTTGTGCGCTCCTTGCATTCGCCTGGCCGGTTAAAACTCCGTCTCTAATATTGCTTTCTCAGTTTTCGGAAACTGTTTCCCAAATCTTTAGGTTTCGCGGTCACCATTTCCCTTCGAATCCGGCGTGGGCTGATTGGGTTCAGCCATGTATTCGAGGAGATCTCCCGGCTGACATTGCAACTCGCGGCAGAGCGCAGCTAACGTACTGAAGCGGACCGCGCGCGCTTTATCGGTCTTGAGAATGGACAGATTCGCCAGTGTGATCCCGATGCGACCCGCCAAATCAGTGAGGGAGACTTTCTTTTCAAACATGATCCGATCCAGATTCACTTTGATGGGCATGACATCCTCTTTTTCTCAGACTGTGAGTTCATTTTCTTCTTTGAGCGCCAATCCCTGGCGCAGAGCCTCCCCTAGACCGATCAGGACCAAGCCCAGAAAAATGCCGCGCGGATCGAATGTCAGCAGAAAAAAGTCACGATGGCGTGCAAAGCCGAAAACAAGCTGGTCTTCATCAATCCGAACTAGAAAACCATGAATCCAATAGTTACCGGCTGTCATGCCATGCGGTGGCTGAAGTCTGATTTCGATGGCCACGGTGCCTTGCACGGTGATGTTCTTATTGATGAACTCCACCGTACGAACTCCATACGAACGCTCGAAAAATGCGATGGCGACTGTAAGTGCGATGATGAGGACACCAATCTTTTGAAGGTTGCGAATGTTGCCCGCGCTAAATACCTCACGGCGTTCAACGCTCCGGAACATGCGCCGAAGCAAGTCGCAGAGGGCAACAATCGCTAAGGTTTTGGACAATAAGACTCCGATGAGCGGCCAAAATAAGGATCGAATGAGCGGCCCGGCCTCTGAAAATTTAATCCCCACGCTTCCGAATACGTCTCTGATAGATAGCGCGCTGGGGTTGATGGTTGGCGAGACCAGATGATAAGCCGATGAGTCAATCCGAAAGCCGATGCCCCCAAGCGACCACCATGATTCTGAATGAGTATTTGTGCCGTACACGACTATAGCCAACCTAGCCAGATTAACGATTGCCCAAACGGCTACGGTGATTTCAAAGGCTCCAAAGAGCCATTTGAGAAACTTTGGCAGTGAAATGTTTGTCATCAATGCCTAACCTCCATTTACCTGAAAAACAATAAATCACTAATTATTGATTGTCAACAATATTATTTTGTTTATCGATAAATAATATCTGTTATTCAACAAAACATGACTTGGTGGCTAATCATCGAGGTCTCAGCGTGGGCTGCCCACCTGTACTTTGCCAAAGGAAGAAAATCAGGATCCGTTATAACCCGAATGATCCGGAGAAATCGGTTTTTCTGGATGAAGATTGAATATCCTAATCGCGACGAATGGAAGCGATTTCCTGCCTGGCCGCTTGCAGAGAAGCTTTGTCCCAGCTTTTATCAGTGAAAATGTAGACTCGCTTGCCTTTGGGCAGATTGCTTAGAGGCTCGTCGGTCGAAATTCCCAGGCTCTGGCGGCACAGGCTGGTATTGAATTCGTTATTGCGGCTCAGGAACGCGATGACGTTGCGGTGGTCAACGCCCATGCGGAAGAGCATGGGCACGGCCTCGTCTACCGGAAGGCCGGTGATCCAGTCGTCATCCATGCACCATGAGGCCAGCGCGGTGATCGAAATCGGCATCCTGGGTGGCGCCTGCTGGCGCAGGTGGGTCAGCATCTGGCGGTAGAACTCGCGCTCCGAGCGGACAGCGTCAAAATCAACCTGCAAGGCGGTAACCTGGGGCAGACGGGCGACCTCGGCAATATGTTCCGCTGTCCGCTTGGCCTGCTCTTCGGAAAGCTTCAGCCGCCCGTCGCGCTGCGGCTCAATGCGGACTACCGCCATGAGCGGTGTGTCAGGAGAAACGCGCAAGGGCTGGAAGCGCGGCCGGACAACAACATCCCCGGCGCGCAGGTAAAGGGTCCGGGCCAGAAATGCCACCCCTGTCTGATGCCTGTTTTCGCCACGCCGGTCTTGATCAGGCTGGTTGAGAAATCTGAGGTCTTCGGGGCGCTCCCACGCCCACAATATGAGACGAGGGAAATTAGGGAGGCCGTCGGGTGAGTTCTGCACCCCGGCACGAAGGTTGCCGGCAGGATGGCTTATGCAGAATACAGCGCCGCCCAAAATGAGAATGGTTCGGAAAAGGGAAAAAAAAGGCCCCGCCAGCGCCGCATGAGCGGGCGCTTTACTTGAACCTATGCCCCAGAAGTGGGACGCCTTCATCTTTTGCCTGCTTAACGGGCTGGTTTTCCCGCTCTCAGGAGCGAGTGTAGCACCTGTGTCAAGATGCAATTTTGTGGCGTCTGCTGGCGCAACTTTTCCAGAAGGCTGGGTTTATAAGGGGTAGTGGACGCCGTACACGTCCATAGTAAGCTCTCCTAAACCACAGTACACTTATGCCTCCGGTCCCACCGGGGGCCTTTTTTTTGCTTTTGAGACCAAACCCATCCTCACCAGTCCCGAGCGGATCATTAACAGAATCTTTACCTAAGGCAGCCTTCGTGGTCAGACAGGCTTTTACAGCCGAATACTTTCAAAAATCATTAAGATAATTGGAAGTACCATGGGTGAACGCGACCTCTTGTTCTATGACGGCGAGTGTGGCTTTTGCCATGGGACGGCGCGCTTTGTACGCAAACGCGACCGCAATGGGCAATTTGAATTCGCTCCTCTGCAGGGAGAAAAGTTCCTCAAGGTAATACCCCAAGAGCAGCGCTCCCACTTACCTGACAGCCTGGTCCTGTTGAGTCGTGAAGATGGCCTGCTGACCCGCTCCACTGCCGGGCTTTACATCTTTTCCAGGCTGCCGCAGCCCTGGCCGTTTTATGCCAAAATCCTGCGGCTGATACCGCGCCCGCTACGGGATTTCGGATACGACCTGTTTGCGCGGGTTCGGCGCAAGTTGTTCCCCGCACCCAAAAGTTGTGAGTTGGACTAGAAAGGTAAGGCGCGTAATTTTCACCACGGAGACACGGAGGCACGGAGAAGAATTGAGTCATTGGATCATCGGGTCATTGATTCATTGGTAATCGGGTAATTGCAGAATTGAGCAATTGTCTTCTCTAGAAGCTAGTGGCGTAAATCGTACTTCTTAAACACAAACCCCCACTGCATATGCTTGCGCAGTGGGGGATGAGAACCGATCAGGCTATCATGTGATGTTGCTGCCGGTAGGATTGTTCCAGCAGTTCCATCTGATCTTTAATACGGAGTTTGAGTTTTTTGAGCCGGACCTCTTCCAGTTTTTCATCTTCGGAGAGATACCGTTTTTGGATGAGGGAGTCGAGACGTTGAGAGTATTGAGAGTGTTCCTGAGCCAGCCGGCGAAATTCTTCGTGGCTGGCCATAAGCTGATCCTTAACCTGCGTTGCCATCCAGCAAAACCTCCTGATCTTTACTGATCTGGAAGATCGAATGTTAAAGGCAGGTTAACACACGCCCTACTTGGCTTCAACGGTTTCAGGAAATTTTTTTGGAAAAACAAAGCGGAAAATGATTGCATCTTCGACCGGAGAGGTGTAGTAACCAGGGCGGCGTCCGCTCTCGATAAATCCCCACTTTTCATAAAGGGCGCGAGCGGCGTAGTTGGAAGAGCGCACCTCCAGCGTGACTTCTTCTGCCGCGCAGCTGTAGGCAATAGCAATGATTTCGCCTACCAGCCGTGTTCCCATGCCGTGGCGCCGCGCAGCCGGAGCGGTGGCGATGTTTTCAATTTCCCACTCCTGTTCCATCTGCCGCGCCACAATGAATGCCTGGATCGCACCTTCCTCTTCCAGCACCAGGCAGTGGCGCCGCACCGGGCCGCGAAACAGGTTCTCGTATTGCGCAGCCGTCCATCGCGCCGCCGCTGGAGCAAGGCTCGCCAGGGCCATCATGGCGGGCACATCGGCAGCAACTGCGGGGCGGATCACCATAGAAACCGTTATTTTACGCCGGCCTTCGTAAACTCGGCCCTGCGGATGTAGTTTGCATCGAGCGCCTCGGGAGATACTACTTCACCGGCGGCGATTTTCCGCAACCCCAGCAGCGCAATTTCTGCGCTGCCGGGACGGTCAATTTTTGCAATGCTGATGCCTTGCTGCTCAAGCGAATGAATCACGCTCTCATGGGGAGAGCAAAGCATCTGCTGCTGGTTTTCTTCACGTATGGATTGCAGAAACTCTTCCATATTTACCAAACTTTCGCCCTGAGATTGCAGGCCATTTTCTGTGAGCTGAAATTTGCCCAGAAAGAGGTCTCCGCGCGAAGCGTCCAGTGCGACCAGGATTCGGCTTTGCCTGGCTCTCCCCTTCTGCGCATGGGCACACGCTTCCAGAATTGAAACAGATGCTATAGGTATGCGGAGTGTTTCTCCCAGGCCCTTGACTGCGGCCAACCCCACGCGCAGGCCGGTAAACGATCCGGGGCCGGAAGCTGCGGCAATGCCCTCCAGCTTCTCTTTGGCAATACTGTGCCGAGACAACAGGCTTGCAATCGCGGGAATCAGTTGTGCCGAAAATGTGCCGCCCGCAACCGGGACGTTCTCTATCAGCTCGAAGTTTGCGGCATCGCCGCGGGCCAGAGCAACACTGCCCTGCTTGCCTGAGGTATCAACCGCCAGAATTAGCATTGCTGAATTCAGACCCCCAGGGGCGGATCTTCACACAGCTCCAGCAGCACGCCGCCTGCTGACGAAGGATGTACAAAAACATAAAGGTGCCCGCCCGCGCCCACCTTGATTTCATCGGAAATCAACCGCGTGCCATTCCGTTTGAGCTGCTCCACCGTGGCCGATAGATCGGGCACGCTCAGGGCCACGTGATGCAGTCCTTCGCCGCGCCGGGCGATAAAGCGTGCGATGGCCGAGTCATCGCTGGTGGCCTCCAGCAGCTCAATGCGGCTCTCGCCCACCGGCACCATGGCCACACGCACCTTCTCGTGCTCCACAACTTCTTCGCCCAGCACCTTCATGCCTAATGCCTCATAAAATTTGCGCGCTTCGGCCAGCGAGCGTACGGCAATTCCGAGATGGTCAATGGAAGACATGGCCTCTGATTTCACTTTACCTTAATCATGACGTCAAATTCTTCCCATCCGCCAGCTCCTGCACCAGCGTGTAAGGGTCGCGCCTGTGCTCCGCCACTTCCTGGGCATAGGCCGCGATCTGCGCCGGGCTCAGCTTCTCGCGCAGCACGCGTTCCAGCAGAGCCTCACGCAGCATCTCGATGAGCCGCTCCCGCCAGTTGCTGATCTTTTTTTTCAGTTCCAGACCTTCACGCTGCAGAAATTTTTCGTATTCCGCAATCGCAGCTGCAAGTTCGGCAATCCCCTTGCCTTCGGTAGCGACGGTCTTAACAATGGGCGGAACCCACGCGTCCTTGCGTACCGCCAGCGTCTGCATGGCGCGGATTTCGCGCTCCACACGCTCGGCGCCTTCGCGGTCGCTTTTGTTGATCACGAAGACGTCGGCAATTTCCATGATACCCGCCTTGATGGTTTGCACGTCGTCACCCATTCCGGGCACCAGGATCACAATCGTGATATCGGCCAGGCGAACGATATCAATTTCGTCCTGGCCTACACCGACTGTCTCCACCAGTACAAGATCTTTACCCGAAGCATCGAGCACGGTAGCTACATCCGCCGTGGTCCGCGCCAGGCCGCCGAGAAAACCGCGTGTCGCCATGCTGCGAATATAAATACCGCTATCGGCGTGATGGGTTTGCATACGGATGCGGTCGCCC
>DASRDW010000221.1:0-36155 GCA_035652415.1 Candidatus Angelobacter sp.
GCCGTAACCGTAGTCAGAGATCAACAGCGCATCGGAAGCGCGTACATAGCCGCGAGCCTGAAAAGTAAGATCGCGCACATCCGCCCGATCAAGTGGAACTTCCGGCTCACGGTCCACGCGGATGACCTGCTGGCGAGGCGAATGAGTTGTCCCGGCCAGAACACGCGTTTTGGTGACCGTACCGCGGCCTTTAATCCGGCGAATCGCGGTTACCGAAATATGCTTTTGCCGGAAAGCGTGTAGCAGCATGCGGCCAGGTTCGTCATCACCGATCACACCAACAGGGAGCACGGTAACGCCAAGGTCAGCCAGATTGTAAATGGCATTGCCGGCGCCGCCGGGGACGACGGTACGCTCGCGGTGCCGCAAGATCAGCACCGGCGCTTCACGGGAGACACGCTCAATTTCGCCGTAAATAAACTCGTCAGCAATCAGATCGCCGAGCACGGTAATGCTGAGTTTGGGAAATTGCTCGATAATCCTGATCAGCCGATCTGCCGTCTTTGGGGTCTTTTGCATGGACTGGAAGATTTTCTCATGCCCGGCTAAACTCTGCAGCCGGTACGCCTTTCGATTGTATCTAATAAGAAATCTAAGGCTTGGTTCCGGGCTTCTAATTCAATCCGAAGTTCGATCGTCTGCAAGGGCTGAAGCTGTGCGGCCAAGCCTGCCAAATTGATGAGATCTTTTTCCGTGGTAATAAAACAGTCTGCTCCGGTTTCGCGTTTCCGGCGTAATAGACGTTCTATATCGGATTGTTCATAGCGCTGGTGGTCGCGGAAGCTGATTTCGGCGGCGAGTTTCTGCCCTTGCATCTTTAATGCGTCAAAAAATTGCCATGGTTGGCCGATGGCGCAAAAGGCAACCGCTTTATCGCTGGCATCCGGGATCGTAATAATGCGGCGCGCGGGCCACTGTTGAGCCTTTGTGCCAACAATCGGTGGATCGAAAGCCACAATAGCGTCAGCCCGTCGCAATGCCGACACCGGTTCGCGCAGGCGACCCATCGGCAGCAATGCGCCGGCAAAATCTTTTTTTGGGAGCAGAACGATATCGAAGTCGCGGTGCAGACGGCGGTGCTGAAAGCCATCGTCCAGAAGATGGAGTCGGGAGGGAAATTGCTTTTCAGCGAGCTGCCCGGCCTGAAAGCGGTCTGCACCAACAATCACCGGGACGCCCAGCTTGCGCGCGATGAGCAAAGGCTCATCACCGAACTGCTGAGGCGATCCGTGGGGATCAACCACAACAATTCCCGCTGAACTTCGACCATAGCCGCGAGAGAGCACATCAAATGCAATACCGCGTTGTTTTAGCAGTTCGCCCAGGGCAATCACAAAAGGGGTTTTACCGGTACCGCCGACAGAGATATTTCCAATGCTGACGACTGGCCGGGCCAGCTTGTGCACTTTAAAGGTGCCGCGATCATAGAGCGCGTTTCTGAAGGCAACGCCAGCGCCAAAGAGCGTAGAGAGCGGATTCATTGGCTCTCCGATGGGCGCTCAGCGAGTAGTGGACGAAGCGCCTGCAGTGTTTTTTGCGTGGCGCCGGCATACTGCTCAAACAATTGCTTAGCTCGGTCGCCAAGCTGCTGGCGCTGGGTGGAATTCTGCAACAGATCAAGCAACTGGCTGGTGATGTTCTCTGGGGTTGCAATTCGAATTGCATTGCCCTTTTCAAAAATGCTTACAATTTCGCGGAAATTGAATGTGTGCGGGCCGACGATAATTGCCGCTCCGTACTGGGCTGGCTCAAGAATATTGTGTCCGCCTACTGGAACCAGGCTGCCGCCGACAAAAGCAATATCGGCCAGTGAGTACACAGAAGCCAGTTCGCCAACGCTATCCAGAAGGAACACGCCGCCGCTCACCGGCGAGGCGGTTGTCCATGAACTGCGCCGGAGAAATGCTATTAGGCGCGAAGAAATAAGATCTGCGACCTTGTCAAATCGCTCCGGATGCCTTGGAGCAAGCACCATTATCGCCGCCGGGAATTGACGCTGAATCTGCTGGAATGTATCCAGCAAAATTTCTTCTTCACCTTCAGCAGTGCTACCGCAAACTATTACCGGCGCGTCTTTGGCGATGGCCGAGCGCAGCTCTTCCGCCAGCTTTGTCGCAGAGTGAGGACGAACATCGAATTTCAGGTTGCCGCTGACTCGTACCCGCTCAGTTGGTGCGCCGATTGCGCGCAGCCGGTCGGCATCGGCTGCCGTTTGCGCGAGGAACAAATCGACATGCGCCAGCACTCGCCGAAAGAACCAGCTAAAGCGACGATAGCGCGGAAACGAACGGTCTGAGATGCGCGCATTTACAACCGTGACAGCGATTTTCCGCTTGCGCGCCAGCTGCAACAGGTT
This sequence comes from Candidatus Angelobacter sp., assembly GCA_035652415.1. Lineage (GTDB taxonomy): Bacteria > Acidobacteriota > Terriglobia > Terriglobales > Acidobacteriaceae > Angelobacter. Next base: position 2,357 of record DASRDW010000221.1, read on the forward strand.
GGGCCAGAATTCGGTTTCAGCCAGTAGAAGCATCCGGGGCTGAAGAGCCTTAAGATAAGCTCGCACGGCAAAGCCGAGATCCAGAGGCATGAAGAAGCATCGATCTTCGCCAAAGCGTTCACGCGCCAGGCGCTGGCCGGTTGCGGTTGTAGTGGAAACAAAGATTTCAATCTCAGGATATGCGCTTTGTAGCTCCGTGATCAGTCGGCTGACCGCCAGAACTTCTCCAACGGAAACTGCATGCACCCAGATGGAATGGGGCTTTGTCCGCTTCAGGCGCGCCGGCACAAAGCCCAGGCGTTCCGCCAGCCCGGTGCGATACTTGCCCAGGCGCAGCATTTGCAAGGCCCACCACGGCAACGAAAGTATCGCCGCACAAACCAGAAGCAAACTGTAAGCGACATACATGAGGGAGCCTAGCCATTCTATGGAAACCGCCGGGTTGTGCAAACCTCACGCGCGGATAGCTATAATCTAGGGGTGAAAACCCCAAGGATCGGGATTGCCGCCTTTCTAGCCCTGATAGCGACGCTGATGTTTGCCGAAAAGCATTTCAATCCGCCGCCAGCGGCCCAGGCAAGCACTTATCCAATCCATGAGACGCATGGGAATGAAAAGGTCACCATCGCGGTCGACCCCTGCGATACGCCGGGGAAAGCCGGTGTTTTCAAAGTCAATTACAAGGGATATGGTTTCTATCCTGTCCGACTGATCATCTCCAACGATAGCGACCAGACGCTGATGCTGCAGGACCTGAAGATTGAGTACATCACGGCGCAAAAGGACAAGGTTGAACCCGCCAGCGATGCCGACATTTATCGCCGCCTGGTGAGACCGGGCAGGGCGAATAATAGCGACCCTGGAATCAAGCTGCCGTTTCCTGTGGGTAAAAAAAAGCCAATCAGCAAAGAAGTGCGCGATGAATATGAGTCAGCGCAGTTTCTTACCGTTCCGGTTACGCCGCACTCCACCAACAGCGGCTATCTCTTTTTTGATCTGATGGACCTGAATGGGCCGCATCCCGGCGCGCACCTCTATCTTACCGGCATCAAAGCTGGAAGCCAGGAGCTTTTTTACTTCGATATTCCTTTGGACAAGCAGCCGCAGGATATGCCGCTGCAAAAGTAATTTCTTTTTAGTCCTATAATTCTGTTGATGGTAGCAAGCACACAGCTTTCAGCCGCGGTGCGGGATAAATACGAGCCTGTTATAGGGCTGGAAGTTCATGTCCAGCTCCTTACCCGGACCAAGATTTTCTGCGGCTGCTCTACCCAATTCGGCGCGCCTCCCAATACCAATGTGTGTCCCGTCTGCCTGGGGCTGCCCGGTGCGCTCCCGGTTTTGAACAAGCGCGCGATAGAGTTCGCCGTGCTGGCGGCGCTGGCGCTGAATTGCCAGGTGCGAGAGACCTCAATCTTTGCCCGAAAAAATTATTTTTATCCTGACCTGCCTAAGGGATATCAGATATCACAATTTGATAAGCCGCTGGCTGAGCATGGATACATTGAAATTGGGCTGAGCGATGGCGGATCGAAGAAGATCAGCATCACTCGATTGCACATGGAAGAAGACGCGGGCAAGAGCATCCACGATGGCTTGGCTGACTCCGGTGTTTACACATCCATCGATCTGAACCGCAGCGGTACGCCTCTGATCGAGATTGTGAGCGAGCCGGACATGCGTTTTGCCGACGAAGCCTATGCCTACCTCACGCTGATGAAAGAAATCATTTTGTATACCGGCGTGAGCGATTGCAACATGGAAGAAGGCTCGCTGCGCTGTGATGCCAACGTGAGCGTACGTCCTAAAAGGCAGGAGAAATTTGGAACCAAGGCGGAAATCAAAAACGTAAATTCCTTTCGCTTTATTCGGGAAGCGATTGAGTACGAAATTGACCGGCAGATAGAGATATTGGAAGCAGGGGAGAGAGTCCAGCAGGAGACGCGGCTTTATAACTCGGCGGAAGGCAAGACTTACAGCATGCGCTCCAAAGAGCAGGCGCACGATTACCGTTATTTTCCTGAGCCGGATTTGCTGCCGCTGGTGGTGGATGCACGCTGGCAGGCGCAGATCCGGGAAAAATTGCCGGAGCTGCCTGAGGCGCGGCGCAAACGCATGGTCGCTGACTATGGAATCACCGATTACGATGCGCAAGTTCTTACCGTAAGCAAAGCATTGGCGGATCAGTTTGAAGAGGCGGCGCGAGCGGCAAAGAATCCCAAGCGCGTGGCCAATCTGGTGCAGAGCGAGTTAGCAGGACGGCTGAAAGCTAAAGGGCTGGAGATTGAGCAATCTCCGATTTCAATGAAGGGTGTGGCGATGTCGGCTGACCTGGTGGAATCGGGCGCGATCTCAAGCAAAATCCTCAAAGACCTCTACGATAAAGCTTTTGCCAGCGGCGAAGACTTTTCTGCGGTTTACGAGCGGGATAAGCCCCAACAGATTACCGACATAGCAGCCATTGAAAAAACCATTGACGAAATTATTGCGGCGAATCCTAAACAGGTAGAGCAGTATCGGGCGGGAAAGGCGACGATTCTAGGCTTCTTTGTGGGCCAGGTGATGAAAGCCACCAAGGGACAGGCAAAGCCGGAACTGGTGAATGAGTTGCTGAAGAAGCAACTAACTGTTGGCAGCTAGCAAAACTATCTCAGAGGTTTCGGTATGCTCCAATTTTTGATTTTCGCCGCTGCCGTTTGGAGTGCGCCAGCTGTCGCGCCGCTGGCAGCGTCGCATCAGAACGGATCGCCTGCGGAAATCAGTTCTTACCTGACACCCCAGCGACTAGTCCGTGTGGGTGAAGGACGCACGATTAATCTCATCTGCCTCGTGAGTGGCTCGCCAACCGTCATCCTCTCGGCCGGGTTGGGAAGCTGGTCAATTGTGTGGCGCTCGGTGCAGCCAGCGCTTGCGCGCAGCACACGCGTCTGTGCCTGGGATCCCGCGGGATTTGGCTTCAGCAGCCCCAGCTCCGAGCCGCAGGACGCGGTTCACCTTACTGAAGATCTCGAGCAAACATTGAAAGCGGCGAATGTCGACGGCCCCTACCTGATGGTCGGGCACTCTGCCGGTGCCTTTGTCGCGCTACGCTTTGCTGACCGACACCCAAAGAGCGTTGTCGGAATTGTCTTGGTTGACCCCGCCCTGCTTGACCAAGACGCTGTCATGAAGCGTGTTGCACCCAAGTTCGCGCTACGCGTGGAGAGGGAGTTTTCTAACCAGGCGAAGTCGCTGCGGCACTGCGCTGCCGAGATCCAGAGCGGCGCAGTCAAACCCGGCAGGCCGGAGTTCGAGAATTGCACTGCGTATCATATGCCCCCAACTTTTTCAGCCCTTGGAGCAGCCCTTTCCCGGCTCAACGCCGACCCCGCCAGGTTGTTGACCGAGGCTTCAGCGCTGGAGAGTTTTCTGAGCCAGCGCGAGGCCATCAATCCGCAACGCCGTTACGGTGCTATGCCGCTGATCGTGCTGACCGCCGGTCACCGGGATTCTCCTCCAGATACTCCTGCCGACGCGCGTGAGCAGGAGGCGCTGTTTTACCAAGAAGCTGCGCGCGCACACCAGGCCTATGCTGCGCTCTCCACTCGCGGAGAAAACCAGCTTGTTCCTGATTCCGGGCATGATATTCCGGTCGAGAAGCCAGAGGCGGTTCTGGCAGCGATCAACCGCGTGCTGGCGGAAAGCGAGAGGCGAAAGCAGCCAGGCCCGATCTCTCTAGAGAGAGCAGAAGTGCCTCTTCTTTTTTGATCAACATTGAATCGTTGAGGGTAACTCGCAGCAGAGTACATACCCCTTTCTACCAGCAGTCTGAGCCTTTGTTCCAGACGTTCTGAAAGCAGACGCTGATTCTAGACGTTAGATTAGTATTCGGCACCGAGTTCAACCCTATGCGCGTGATTGCTGGAAAATATAAGAGCCGTAGGTTGGTTGCGCCGCCGGGAGCAGCTACCCGTCCGACCTCGGACCGGCTGCGGGAGACTCTGTTTAACGTGGTCGCGCCGGGTGTGCCGGATTCCATGTGGCTGGACTTGTTTGCCGGCAGCGGCGCCATTGGTATAGAGGCGCTTAGCCGCGGCGCTCGTAGCGTTTCCTTTGTGGAGTCTTCCAGCGTGGCAGCCAGGATCATACGCAAGAACTTGCATACCCTGGAAATCGAAGAAGGATTTGAGGTGATTGAGCGCGAAGCGGCAACTGCTTTGCGCATGCTGGATGCGCAGGCGGTGACTTACGGCTTCTGCTTTCTTGATCCGCCCTATCGCAAGATGGGCGATTACGAGCAGATTCTGGGATTTCTCTCACAATCGCGCCTGCTGGACCCCACAAGCCAGGTTATTGCCGAGCACGATAAGCACTTTGATCCTGGAAATGAATTTGGTTCATTGCGGCGGCATCGTGTGCTCAAGCAGGGCGATGCGGTTTTGAGTTTTTACAGCCGGTAGTGAACCCCGAAGATTGCTGGAGGGTCTCAAATCCCCGCTGTTCATGGCTGTTTTCCACAGTTGCCTTAAAAAAAGCCGCATAAAATGCGGTCAAAATGCTTGCAACAACTCTTTGCTGATGTAATATACCGAATGAGAGCAAAGAAAAGTGCTCACATTCCGATGAAGTGCTCAAAATTCAAGGAGGAAAGATGGCAGCTGGCATGACCAAAACCCAACTCGTCCGTCACATGGCCGAGAAACTGGAAACGAACAACAAGACCGCGGCAGCGTTCCTGGAACACCTGGCAGAGACCGCGATCAAAGAAACAAAGAAGAACGGCGTGTTCGTGATTCCTGGCCTGGGACGGTTGGTAAAGTCAAACCGGAAAGCCCGTATGGGACGGAATCCCCAGACCGGCGAACCCATCAAAATCGCGGCCAAGACCGTGGTAAAGTTCCGCGTTGCCAAGGCCGTGAAAGACGTAATCGCTCCGAAGAAATAACTTCTGCCCGGCAGAACAAATTCAACCCAGGCCAGCCTCAAAAGGCTGGCCTTCATTCTGTCGCTGCGCTCCAAACCGCTCAGTATTTGATCTTCAGCAGAGATTCTGTTGCGCCTGTTGCGAGCAGCTCGCCGCGCAAGCCGGACTCGCTGCTTATATGTAAGGATTTATTTAAGAGCCTGAGCAAACGCTGTCTTTATTGGCGTCTTCCTGAGCGACTGTCCAGGACCTTATTCACCAAGCGGTCGGCCTCGCGGTTGTATTCACGCAGAACGTGATCAATGGAAAATCGTTCAAGTTTTCGCGTCATCGCCTTGGCGCGCTCATAAAGTTCCAGCAAGCCTGGGTTCTTCACCCGATACTGACCTTTCATCTGTTTCACAAGCAGTTCAGAGTCGCTCAGCACTTTAAGAGAAGGATGCTTTTCCCGCACGGCGTATTCCAGAGCAGCGAGCAAGCCAGAATATTCAGCAAAATTATTGGTTTGGATGCCGAGATATTCCGCTATTTCGTCAATAATTTCACCCTGAGCATTGCGCACCACCACGCCATAAGCTGCAGGGCCAGGATTGCCGCGAGCTCCACCATCAATATTTACCTTGATGGCAAAGCTGGTAGGGGATGGCGTTGGCTCGTCAAAGAACGACTTCTGTGTCAACGTCCCTCCGCCAGCCGGATCGCCAGCCGCTCCGGGAGACCCGCAGCGATAATTTTTTCCTGCGCTCGCTCAATGTCATAAGGGATGCGATGAAAAGTAATGGAGTTTGCATCCGTGTCATACAGCGCGAACGCCGCACGAGGATCGTTATCGCGCGGCTGGCCAATGGAACCGGGGTTCACCATGTATTTTGTGTTCGCCTTCAGCTCAAGCTTGATGCTCTGCTTGCCTTTGGCAGATTTGTAAGCCGGCACCAGTGACTTGCCGGGGCCGCTGCCTGCTTCCAGCAGAAAGCACCGCTGCACGTGCGTATGTCCAAAAAAGATGAGCGGCACTGTCGCCTGGGCCAATTGGAGATAGGCATCACTGGCCATCAGAAGATATTCATCCTCGTCGCGGGGCGAACCATGAACCAACTGCACATTTTCCATCGGTGAGAGCGGGCCCTGCGGCAGTTCACGCAAGAACTCCAGATGATCGGCTGCAAGCGTTTGCCGGGTCCAGAGCGCGGCCAGTCCGGCGATTGGGTTGAAATCGTCCAGATTACTTAAACCGGAACAGGCTTTATCATGGTTTCCGCGCACAAAGGTGGTGCCAAGTTCGCGCGAGCGCGCTGTCACCTCATTGGGATTGGCTCCGTAACCCACAATATCGCCCAGGTTATAAACCCGGTCATATTCCGGGGCGGCGTCAAGGCAGGCTTCCAGGGCCTCCAGGTTCGCATGAATGTCTGAAATTACAAGTAAGCGCAAAGTTCAGAGTCCTCAACGAGCGTGACAAAAGAGTTTACCAATAGTTGCGGGTTACGGCGCTACCCGCGCCCAATGTCCCGGAGCTATCTCCCGCAGAGGAAGCGAAGCGCGCTGGTTGGCCGCTTTCTCAACCGTGGCTAGCGGGGCGGAGCGATCTGTCTTGAGCGTTGGGATCGCGCTGATGAGGCCACGCGTATAGGCGTGCGTGGCCGTGGAAAAGATTCCGGCTACGGGGCCCATCTCTACGATCTCACCGGCATACATCACGGCTACCCGGTCAGCCACACGCGACACAACCCCCAGATCATGCGAGATAAAGAGCACGGCCAGCTTATGGCGGTCGCGCAATTCCGCCAGCAGCTCAAGAATCTGGGCCTGGATAGTGACGTCGAGCGCTGTAGTCGGCTCATCGGCGATCAAAAGTTGTGGGTGATTCACCAGCGCCATGGCGATCATCACGCGCTGGCGCTGCCCGCCGGAAAGCTGATGTGGATAGTCGCGCGCACGTTTCTCCGGCTCGGGAATCGCGACTTCACGCAGCGCTTCCACTGTCCGCTGCCAAACTTCAGCCTTGTTACCCCGATGGTGCGCAAGAATTGCTTCAGCCACCTGGTCGCCCACGCGCATCACCGGGTTCAGGGCGGTCATTGGCTCCTGGAAGATCATGCTGATGCGCGCGCCGCGAATCCGCCGCATGGCTGCATCCGGCACTTGCAGGAGATCTTCCCCGGCAAAAACAATTTTGCCTAAGGTGCTGGCCTGCGGCGGTAGCAGGCGCATGATGGCCAGCGACGTTGCCGATTTGCCCGAGCCTGATTCACCAACCAGCCCCAGCGTGCCGGATTCCGGAATGTTAAAGCTGACGTCCCGCACCGCAGCAACCTCGCCGGTCTGAGTGGCGAAGGTGACGTTCAGGTGCTCGATTTGCAGGAGCGAGGACATCTATCAGCATTTTAAAGTATGGTTACGTTCCGGTTGAGCAACGCAGCTCCGGCATCGCATGCAACCTGCCATATATACTTATCTTGAGTGCCTCACAACCCCAAATCCGTTAAGGTGAACGTCACCACTGGAACCGGCATGGACATTGAGTGGGATGACGGCCACCACACGCACTATGACTTCCAATGGCTGCGCGATGCCTGCCCCTGCGCCACCTGCAATGAAGAACGCAACAACAATCATCGCAAGCCTGGAGAGCCGCTCAAAGCTCCCAACACTTTGCTGCCGATGTATAAGGAACCTGCTCGCCCGAAAGAAGTGAAGCCTGTAGGTCGCTACGCCATGAGCATCGTCTGGAATGATGGCCACTCCACCGGCATTTATTCCTGGGACTACTTGCGCGAGATGTGCCAGTGTGAAGAGTGCCGCGCCCGCGTCGCAGCATCGTAAGATCGTTACCGGGAAGAGTAGGAATGGCTAGAGGGCAATCTGGGTTTCTAATTACTAAATTAGCAATTACTCAATTATCAAATTCAGTATCCCCGCTGCTTATCTATGGTGCTCTCTAATGGCTGACCTGCTAAATATCGCTTGAAATTGTCAGCGAATACAGCATAATGCCGTTCCCAGGCTTTATCGCTGAGGAAGGCCGTATGCGGCGTAATCAGCACCTGCTGCATCTTCCACAGCTTTGAACGCCTTGGCAGCGGTTCTTCCGCAAAAACGTCAAGTGCCGCTCCGGCAAGCCGTCCATCGCGTAAGGCCTCAACTAGCGCTGTTTCATCGACCAACCCGCCTCGCGCCACATTGATCAGGTAAGCGCTCGGTTTGAACAATTGCAGCCGCCGTTCGTCGATCAGGAGCTTTGTTTGCGGCGTGAGCGGCGCTGCCAGCACTACAAAGTCTGCCTTTGTTATGGCCTGATCGAGCTGCGCATAGCCGAGCACTTGTTGCACGCCGATTGCTCCGCGCTCTGGATTCTGCCTCACACCAGTAACATGCATCTTCAGCGCCGCCCCCAGAGCCGCAACTTCCGCTCCAATACTGCCCAGTCCAACCACCAATAGCCGAGCGCCGGCAATCTCACGCGGGCGCCCCTTCCAGATTGCTTCCATGGCCCATTTGCGCCTGTCCTGATAGCGCACTGCAGAGGGCACACGCTTCGCCAGCGCCAAAATCATGGCAATCGCGTGTTCAGCTACTACCAGCCCATGCACCTTGGCTGCGTTGCAGATGGCAACATCGCTGGCCACAAGCTGAGGAAACAGGAACTGATCAATTGCGGCTGTAATTGAATAAATCCAGCGCAAGCCCTTTGCCACGCGAAATTGTTCTGGTGAAATTGACCAGCCGATCATCACGTCGGCATCGCGCAACGCGTCTTCATCCGTGCGCTTGCTGGGAGAGTTTGCAATTGTGGTCTGGGGGAACTCCGCCTGCAGCCGATCAACAAACCACCCAGGTGGGCACCACATTTCAAACTCATCATGCAGCAGGATTGCGATCTTGTGCTGCGCCATTCTGTCAGGCTCCCGCCGCGGGCGAGCGCAGCGTCTTTTGTTCCGGTGTGCCGGAGTGCTTCCACAAAACCGACCCATCGATCTCCGCAATCGATCTCCGCCCGGTCAGCGCCATGGCGCGCTCAAATTCGCTGCGCAAAATATTGATCACACGCTCTACGCCCTTTGCGCCGCCCAGCGCCAGCCCGTAAATATACGGTCTCCCGACGAACACTGCTTTGGCTCCGAGCGCCAGCGCCATCAACACGTCGGTACCACGACGAATGCCGCTATCCAGCATCACCGGGATGCGTCCGGCAACCGCGTCAACTATACGCGGCAAAGCGTCAATCGATGCTGGAACCAGGTCGAGGTTTCGGCCGCCATGGTTGGAAACGATCACGCCATCCGCGCCGTGCTCCACTGCACGCTTGCCGTCTTCCGCCGCCAACACGCCTTTCACGATCACCGGCACGCGCGCTACTGAGCGCAGCCATTCCAGGTCGCGCCAGTTAAAAGAAGGATCAAAGATAGGATCGTAAATGCCGCCGCGCTTGCTGTTATGTGCCGGGATGGGGTTTCTCTGTTCCAATCCACGAAGGTGTACGCACTCCATGTTGCTTGGCAGCCCAAACGCAAGTTGTCCGTAGCGGCAGCCAAGCACCGGCGTGTCTGCCGTAACGCACACAGCTTTGCAGCCCGCAGCCATGGCACGCTGCACCATATCTTTGGTGAACTCGCGGTCACGCTGCACGTACAGCTGATACCAGATCGGCCGGTGCGTGTTTTGCGCGATCTGATCGATGGTCGTGGTGGTAAAAGTGCTGACTACCATCGCTGCCCCCGCTGCGCTGGCTCCGCGCGCTGTGGCCAGCTCGCCTTCTGCGTGATAAAGCCGATGATAGGCAATCGGCGCCAGCAGAATTGGATGCTCCAGCTCATTTCCAAACAGTGTCACGCGCGTATCAAGTTGGGAGACATCCATCAGCACATTGGGCGCCAGCCGCAGGCGTTCAAAGCCCAGCCGGTTCTCCCGCATGGTGATCTCATCAGCGCCGCCGGAACGAACGTAGTCATACGCCATTTGTGAAAGCCGTGGGCGCGCCAACGCCTCAAACTGCATCAGGTCGGCCACCGGCAGATCTTGCTCGCCTACAGGACGGAGAATTCTTCTCCATCTGCTCATCAGAACTCCTTATGTAATAAGAGAAAAGCCTTCGATTCCGTCGTCGAAAAACTTCCCGTTCAATCCAAGCCTTTACTGCGCGCTGTAACCGCCATCCACCGTTTGCGCTGTGCCAGTAATCCACGCAGACTCATCGCTGGCCAAAAAGACCGCCAGCCCAGCCACATCTTCCGGCCTGCCAAACCGTCCGGCGGGATGCATCGCCAGCCGCTGCCGCCGCGCACTCTCATCCATATTGAACTTCGCGACCATCTCGGTCTCCACAATCCCCGGACAAATACAGTTCACGCGGATATTTTCTGCCGCGTGGTCCAGAGCCATGGCCCTGGTCATTGCCAGCACCGCGCCTTTTGAGGAGGCGTAGGCCACGCGATTGCGCGCTCCCAGCGTGCTCAGCACCGAACCAATATTGATGATTGACCCGCCTCCAGCTGCGCGCATCTGCGGAAGCACCGCCCGCGAAAGCAGCCACAACCCGCGAACATTGATAGCAAATGTCTGGTCAAAATCCTCTTCGCTCAGTTGCTCCGCTGTTCCCGGCAGCAGCACCGCAGCGTTGTTCACCAGAATATCAATGCGCTTGAATTTCTCGGTCGCCGCACGCACCAGCTTCTGCACATCGTCTGCCCGGCTCACATCGGCCGCAATCGCCAGGCACTTTGCACCGATCTCCGCTGCAGCGTGCTCCAGTTTCTTGCTATCGCGTCCGGCGATCACCACGTTAGCGCCTTCGCACATAAACGCCTGGGCAATGGCTTTGCCAATGCCGCTGCCAGCCCCGGTGATGAGGGCAATCTTTTTTCCTAGTCGCATGGCGCATTGTAATCCTTTCGGATTTTCTGGGCCTTTCTTTTTGGCAGCCGTATCCTTGAATTGCCGTACCATCACAATCAAATGCCGCAAACGTCCAAAAAAATTGATGTAGTTGCAGCTTTACGCCGCCTTCCGCTCTTCACTGACCTTTCGGAGACTGAACTCGGGCTGATGGCAGGCAATGCCCGTCTGCAATCGGTAGCAGCTAATGCGATTATTTTTTCTGAAGGTGACGAGTGCCGGGACCTTCTCATCGTGGAGGAAGGTCAAGTCAGGATCTTTAAGATCGCGGGCAATGGCCGTCAACAACTCATCAGCACGGAAAGAGCTGGGAGTTCACTAGCCGAGATTGCTGTGTTTGACGGCGATACCTATCCAGCAACTGCACAAGCCCTTACTGCTACCTCCTTAGTGGCTATTGACGCCACGCACTTTCGTGAAATCTGCATTCAACATCCGCAACTGGCCCTCAAAGTAATGAAAGTTCTGGCCCATCGCCTGCGAAGAATGGCTACTTTGGTGGAAGATCTGTCTTTTGTGAGCGTTCGCGGACGGCTTGCCGCCCATCTGGTTCGCCTTGCGGAATCAGGGCAACGCACAGCTGATGGCTATGTCTTCGAATTAACGGAAAATAACGAGGAGCTTGCTACTCGTCTGGGCACGGTTCGTGAACTTGTTTCCCGTAATCTTGGCCGCTTGCACAATGAAGGATTAATCCAGATATGCAAGCGCACTGTGACGGTTCACAATCTTGATGATTTGCAGGCAGAGATCTCTCGCAGTCGCTGACAGATGCTGCTTCAGAAAATTCCTTCCAAGCGTGACAAAAGTCATCGCCCTCGATTGCACTGATCGCTAAGCTCAACCAGGAGAAAAGTTATGGCTTACGTAATTGCAGAACCCTGCGTTGGCACTAAAGACACTGCGTGCGTTGATGTTTGCCCTGTGGACGCTATTCATCCAGGTAAATCGCATGGCTCATTCTCGATCGCACCGCAACTTTATATTAACGCTCAAGATTGTATTTGCTGCGCAGCATGCGTGCCTGTCTGTCCAGTTTCGGCGATCTATGCCGAAGAAGATTTGCCCGAGCAATGGAAGCGCTATGCTGAGCTAAATGCAGCCCACTTCAGGGTTGTGCACTGAGCCGACTCTTTTTTTTCTTCAGGTGCCGCCAATCCACAATAATGTTCGCGATTCCATCAAGGCCAGTGCTGAAGAGAGGTTGAAAAACTGAACGGCTCGAATTACGCGGAACGCCGAGTTTGACCCCATCTTTCCCGCTTCGCTAGACTGAAAGATCATCTGCTATAGCCGAATAGGCTGTGCCACAAGATTTTATGCCTGAAAATATCCAAGTTACGCTTCCTGACGGAAGCAAAAAAGAAGTTCCTAAAGGCACCACGCCGCTGGAGATTGCCCGCTCCATCAGTCCACGCCTGGCCGATGCTGCGCTTGTTGCGAAGATCAAACTGCCCGCAAGCAATGGTCAGCAATTCACGCCGAGCGTACCGCAAGCTGCGGATGAAGCAAAGACCCCAGCCAGCATGCACGCGCACCAGTCGAAAGATGGCTGGCAGTTTGCCGATTTGAGCAAGCCGCTGGAGCAGGACGTTGAGCTGCGCCTGATGACCGATCGCGACCAGGAAGCGCTGGAAGTTTATCGGCACTCTTCCGCTCACGTGCTCGCCACTGCCGTGCTTGAGCTTTTCCCTGAAACCAAGCTTGGCCACGGCCCGCCGACCGATACCGGTTTCTTCTACGATTTCTACCGTCCCACGCCCTTCACGCCGGAAGATCTGGAGAAGATTGAAAAGCGCATGCAGGAGGTGGTGAATCGCGACGAAAAATTCGAGCGCGAATTTCTGCCGCGTGAAGAGGGACTGAATCGCTTCAAGCAGGAAGGCGATTTTATGAAGGTCCACTTCATTGAGCAGTTCACCAAGCCAGGCGATCCTATCTCCACCTACCGCAACGGCAAGTTTGTGGACTTCTGCCGCGGCCCGCACGTGCCTTCCACCGGGCGGATCAAGGCGTTCAAGCTCACCAGCATCGCCGGCGCTTACTGGCTCGGCGACGAAAAGAACCCGCAACTCCAGCGCATTTATGGCACGTCATTCTTCAGCAAGAAAGACCTTGAGCAGCACCTGCACGCCATCGAAGAAGCCAAGAAGCGTGACCATCGCGTTCTCGGCCAGCAGCTTGATCTATTCAGCATCCAGGAGCTCGCCGGTCCGGGGCTGATCTTCTGGCACCCCAAGGGCGGTCTCATTCGCAAAGAGATGGAAGACTGGATGCGCAACGAGTACCTCAAGCGTGGCTACTCGCTGGTGTACACGCCGCACGTCTTCCGCGTGAACCTGTGGCAAACCAGCGGGCACGAAGGCCATTACGCGCAGAACATGTTTACGCCCATGGAACTGGATGATGCCGATTACCGGGTGAAGCCGATGAACTGCCCCGGACACATTCTTATCTACGCCAATACTCTGCACTCCTATCGCGACCTGCCGGTGCGCCTTGGCGAGCTGGGAACGTGCTATCGCTATGAAAGGTCGGGCGTGATGCATGGTCTGCTGCGCGTGCGCGGCTTCACGCAGGACGATGCCCACATCTTCTGCACGCCGGAACAGATTGAAGCTGAGATTGAAGGCTGCATCGACTTCGCAATTGCCGTTTTGAAGACCTTCGGCTTCAGTGAATATCAGGTCGAACTCAGCACCTGGGACCCAAACGATAAGAAAACCTTCATCGGCGGCGACGAGATGTGGAACCTCGCCAACAACTCGCTGGAGAAAGTCCTCAGGAAGTTGAATATCCCATACAAGGTCATTCCCGGCGAAGCCGCCTTCTACGGCCCCAAGATCGATGTGAAGCTGGTGGACGCCATCGGACGTCTATGGCAGCTTTCAACCATTCAGTTCGATTGGAACCTGCCGGAGCGGTTCAAGCTGGAGTACGTGGCAGAAGACGGTACGCGCAAGCAGCCGCTCATGGTCCACCGTGCGCTGTATGGATCGGTCGAACGCTTCTTCGGCGTGCTGCTGGAACACTATGCCGGTGCGTTTCCTGTGTGGCTCTCGCCGGTGCAGGTGGCCATCGTTCCGATCAGCGAAAAGCACGTCGACTATGGCAGGAAAGTCGCGCAACAGCTTCAGGAAGCCAGCGTGCGCGTCCACCTTGATGATCGTAATGAAAAAATGAACGCCAAAGTTCGCGAGCACGCGTTGCAGAAGGTGCCGTTCATTCTTGTTGTCGGCGAAAAAGAAGCCGAGGCCGGTGCGGTGAACGTGCGCGTCCGCGGCCAGCAACAGCCCGAAGGCACCGTGCCGATTGGACAGTTTGTGGATCGCGTAAAGAAGCTGATCGCAGAGAAGAGCGTTAATTTAACTTAAAACAGCAATGGCCCTCACCAGATAATTCTAGCCATTCCAATAGTTGGTGAGCTGATTGGAAGTGCCGACGGCTGTACTTGCGTGGTGGTACGCTGTTTCCAGAAGAAATTTAAATGAGTGTTCGGATCTCATACCACCTTCCCTTTTTGGGTCAAATTGCTTCCCTTTTTCATAAAGAGAGTGCCGAGCTCTTCACTTGGCTGGAAGACACCGGGGAAATCAATCGCCTAAAGCAGCTTGATCACCTTGGAACTGTACGACAAGCAATTGAAGGAGCACATCATCCTCGATGGGAATATGTAACATTAATTTTCCGGTTAATCGACCTAGTCAAAGCCAACGTTCCTGAGGCAAAACTCTCGTCAAGAATTGATCTCTTGACGGGCGAGGAGATCAGTTCAGGCCAAGAACTTCTCAAAATGTGGGCTTTGCTGTTGAACTTCGGTCATGTACCCTGGACTTTTACAGCAGAAAAAGCTCTGCTGCACGTTTGCAGCACGATACAAGTCGCTCAACAATTCACAAACACGATTAGACCCGGTCGTCTGCGGCGATACGCAAAAGCTCTACTGGCTCATGAAGATATTTATAGAATCTATCACGCGATTTCAGCAGCCCGGCTTCGGAATTGCTCAGCTTCACCAGAAAACAAGAACGTATGGCAAAACGTACTCCAGAGCTATTGTAACTGGCGTGCAGAGTCTCCACGCATCGGGCGTTTGGCAGCCATTTTTCAAAAGTTACGCACAATTGCTTACATGATCTTAGATCCGGCTTATACCCCGGCTCTTGTAAACATGGATGTGTCCGAGATTTTTTCGGATCCGCGATCGCTTGCATCGATTCTTTATTACTTTGATGAAGAGTTTGATCGCTTGGCAAGTGCTATCCAGCAGCATTTATATGATCGAGTTTACTTGGAGCCGGAAGTTTCTAAGTATGCTGCTAGCGTAGTGGCTCAGTTAGCCAATAAAATTTTGCAGGAAGTGCAGGAAAAAGGATTCATTGCGGCCATAGAAGCGCTTGCAGGCGGTTTTTTGCAAGCCGATATTAACAATGATGCAAAGCGCTTTCGTACTCTTTTCACGTTGCCATTTAAACTTCAAGAAAATATTGCTGTGATTGCACTTCCAGAGTGCAAGCCTATAACCGAAGAGAAAAGGTTTATAAAATCTCCATCAATACGCTTCAGCGTTTGGCCGTACCTTGACCGACGTACAAAAATGATAAATGCATACGTACCAGAGAACGCACCACCTAAGGTGATTGAATCCACCTTTGCACGCGGAATGCAGTGCATAGCTAGTATGAACCGAAGGCTTCTTGAGTATCACCGCGCCCTCATTCCAACGGAGTTGGTACGGCCCATGTTTGATCGCGCCACCATTTCATATGTTGAATCCGTGCTGCGCGACATTTTTGAAGAAGATGTCCTCTGGAATTTTTCCAACTGGCAAGGAAGAAAAGAGAACCTAAGTATCTTCGCAACAAGGAAAGCTCCTGTCATGGGCCCGATTGCCCTCTTAGCTCGACAGCTAGCGACTCGACGGCGCTTTTCAAGTCGAGTTTCGGAACTGAATTCTTTATTCGATAGCCTCAAAACAGAGCCAGATACTGGATTGTATGCGGTTGTCATCTCTTCGACCATGGCAATTGATAAAAGCGGCTTAACTCTTGCTGAATTCGATGGCATTTATGTCCGCGTGAGCAACACTCGGATTTCGCTATCGATAATTGAGGCCAAGAACGTGATTCGGGGTTCCGCCTCGACTATGCGGAAGCAATTAGAAGCAGCAACTATGAAGCTCAAGGTTAGAAAACATTGGCAACAGAAGCTAACCCAAAAAAAGATAACACCAGCAGCACCACCGTATTCTCGTCTCGAGTTTACGATTTCGTAAAATCGCTATGAATAATAGTTTCATTTTATTTTTTTTGCACAGCAGCGACTCTGCTGGTTTTGATATTCTGAGACACACGTAGTCATGAAAACTCTTTTCCCCGGTTTCTCTCCTGACGCTCTCTCGTTTCTCCGCGCTCTCAAGCGCAATAATCGCCGCGAGTGGTTCCAGCCGCGCAAAGAAAAATTTGAAGCGCTGATCAAAGCTCCTATGCTGGAGCTGATTGAGTCTTTGAACCACCGCTTCATGGACTTTGCTCCGCAGTACATTACGCCGCCACAAAAGGCCGTGTATCGCATTTATCGCGACACGCGTTTCTCCAAGGACAAAACGCCTTACAAGACCCATGTCTCCGCCATCTTTCCGCGGAGCAGCGCTGTCAAGCGTGAAGGCTCAGTCTTTTATTTCCATTTCACAGAAAAAGAGCTGCTGATCTTTGGTGGCGTGTGGGCCCCGGAACGCGATGAGCTGATGGCTTACCGCGCTCTGCTGGCTGAGCACCATGAAGAATTTCGTCAGATCCTGGCGCAGAAAGAACTCAAACGCGTTGCCGGCAGCTTGCAGGGCGAACAAATGAGCCGCGTTCCTAAAGGCTTTCCGGTCGATCACCCAGCGGAATCTCTATTGCGGCATCGGCAGTGGTATCTGGAGAGTACAGTCGATGCGAAGCTGATTACCTCGCCCAAAGTAGTCTCGGAGATCGCGAGACGATTCGCTGCCATGGCGCCGATGGTCGAATTCCTGAACCGGCCATTTGCCAACAAAGAAAAGCGCAAGAAGATGCTCTTTGCGGCGTTCTGAATCACTCACCGCAAACGTAACTGTCAGCGCTCTTAACTATTGGAAAAACTCCTGCATGGTGGGCGCTGTTGCTGAGTTACCTGGATGGTCTGTAACCTGCAGCAAATCCAGGACCACCCGGAGCGTGCTCTCATGCTGGAAAAATGTGGTTGACTTAAAACTCGTCTTCACGTGCGAGCCCACCATCACCAGCGGTACCTGCCCGCCACCGTTTCTTATATCCAGGTCAAACGCCTCATCAAAGGTAATAATGAAGACGCTGTTCGCCAATGCCGGAGAAGTGATCAGTGGATCAATATTGTTTTTTAGCCAGGTATCAGCAGCTGCCAGCTTTTGATCGTCGGTGCACAGGGAACCGCCGCCGGGACAATCGTGCGCGTCGTCTTCCGCATTGGGTGCGATAAAAGCAAAGTTCGGCAACGTTCCGGCACTTGCATCGGCAGCAAGCTGCGTGAAAGGAACCACGTTGGCCGTCTCTGTGCTTGAGCTCAACACATCTGTTGTATACACAAACGGATCGTGGTGTTTCAGATACGGATAAACATCTCCACCTGTGTAACCAACTGAAGGCAGGCTCTCCATATAGGCCTTCCACGTCTTTCCCGCAGCGGCGAAGGCGCGCGGAATATTGTCTGTGCTTACGGTGCCGGTAAAAGCGTCGTCGTTGGTCTGGATCGCGCCGGTGGTCAGCATGAAGTAGTTGCCGATTGACGGATGTGTATCGGCAAAATAGTTCGTCGCTAAAGCATGTTGCGTGGCCAGCGAGTTCAGATACGGCATGGACGAATTGCCAATTACCTGGGCGGAGCCGTGGTTCTCCAGCACGATTAGAAATACATGGTCAGCCGCAGGAATAGTTCCGGGCGGCAAGGGCGTAGGCGTGGGGGTAGGGCCAGTTGCGCGATTACCTACTCCGCCACAACCCAGCAAAGCCAGAAACATCAGACACAGCGCGCAAAATGCGATTTTAATGCCCATTGAGGTAGTCATTCTCCGTCAGGGCAAATTAGATGCAACAGAGCTGCTGGGCGTAGTCTCGCCATGAATTTCCACCGCCAACCCCCACTCAGGATTGATGGTCCTGAAGAAACAATCAGCGCGAGAACTTCAGTTCAAGATCGCAATTCAGCGGCTTAGGCTACGTCCTGAAATGCCGCATCATCATCTATAAATTCCCGTGAACGTGCTTCCTGGCGGCTTCCCTCAGCCCGGGCCAGCGCATAAGCGGTAAGCGCCATGTTTACATCGCGGACAGCTACGTCATAATCTCCGTTTAACACCAGATCGCCTGCAATGCACAGCAGCCACGCAGAGGCCGTATAACTGGCAAGCTTGGTTTTCTTGGTAAGGATACCCAGCCCCACCAGCATCTCAATCACGCCAACGCCGCGCATGAAGGTCTTGCCGCTAACCGGCAACTTCTGTTCAAACTGGGGAGTGAGATATTTTTCCCAGTCGGTCAACAGGTTGGTAAATTTATCCAGTCCGGCTAAAAATGTGCTGCTACCCAGGCCAATTCTCAGCAGCCAATAAGCATCGTCCAAGTGTCCTTTGCGGTGCATTGGTCCCCCTTAATAAACAGGGATGCGACTCGTTGAGGAGGTGTTGACTGAGCGGCAATCATTCACATGTTTGAGTCAACCCGCAGCATGGGGCTGTCATCCTAAATGTCTGGATGCCTTAATTCGTAGTAAAACACGCATTTTTAGGATAAAACGATGTGGACTGTATTGATATTATTTGTTCTCTGGATTCTTAGCATGTACTTTTACATGCCCTTGCCGGTGGTAGTGGCGCTGTTTGCGGCGCTGGCCTCTGGGATGGCAGTAACCGTCTGGTTTGCCTTGTCTAATCGCAATCACCGCCTGGGGCGTATTGGCGAGCAGGATACGAAACTCTAATTCTGCGGGACAATCGAACGCAAATGGCAGTAGACTTTGCTCATGATGTTTCTGGGTAAAGTCCTGCTTTTTGCAGCATGCGTTGCTGCCGCGCAAACTCCGCAAACTGCCAATCCGGCGCCGGCAGCCGATTCTTCCTCCCTGAGCCAGGAGCAATTGGCCGCGCTGGTAAAGCAGCAGTTTGGCGATACCTTCACCATTCCGGCGAAATACGCGAAAACAGTGATGACGGCGGATTTTGACGGTGACGGCGTTGAAGACTTGGTCGTTGTGGCCAACAGCAAAGACCCGTTGCCTGATTCTTACAACTTCAAGTATGAAGTGGCCGATCCATATAGCGCCTATTTTGGCATGGGCAATCCGCGGCTCTCCACTTCGTTTAGCTCCGATCCGGAACACGCTTTCCATTTGCTGGTGATTTTTGGCAGCGGCAAAGATGCCTGGCGCGCTGCCACTCCCAAAGCCAAATTCGTCCTGATTAACATCCCTTTCGATACAGTAGAGTTGGGGCGCATGCTCATCAGCAAAAAGAAGCCGCCTATCTTTGTGATCAAGGCGCTTGAAGCCCGCGTAATGGATTCCGCCGTTTTCTGGGACGCAAAGAAGAAACGCTGGCGCTGGGAGCCTGGCGATACTGTTCAGTAGTTAGCGATGATCATTTTGGCAGCGGTAGGTTTGCTTTCTTGGCAGCCGCTTGTCGATGGATTGTTGCGATCCCCCGATCTGAGCGACGTTAATCAGCAACAGCTGTTTTCAATCCGCATTCATCTGCGTGAATCCTGGCTAAGTGTTTGTCTTTCTCCGTGCCTCGGTGTCTCCGTGGTGGGATTGGGTTCTATAATCCTTCCATGAACCTGGAACAGAAGCTCGAAGAACTAAAGCGCCGCGATTCACTGGCTGAGGCCGGAGGCGGCGTAGAACGCCGCGCCCGCCAGCACAAAGAAGGCAAGATGTCCGCGCGCGAGCGCATCGAATTCCTTCTCGATGAAGGCACCTTCGAGGAATTCGACAAGATGGTCACGCACAAATGCACTGACTTTGGCATGGAGCAGAGCAAGGTCTACGGCGACGGCTTTGTCACCGGCTATGGCCGCATTGAAGGCCGGCTGGTTTTTGCCTTTGCCCAGGACTTCACCGTCTTCGGCGGCTCACTTTCTGAAGCCAACGCCGCCAAGATCGTCAAGATCATGGATATGGCCATGAAGACTGGCGCTCCGGTGATTGGCTTGAACGATTCCGGCGGCGCACGCATTCAGGAAGGCGTGATGTCGTTGGCCGGCTATGCTGATATTTTTCTGCGCAACACGCTCTCGAGCGGCGTGATTCCCCAGATATCGGCCATCATGGGCCCTTGCGCCGGCGGAGCTGTGTACTCGCCGGCGATCACCGATTTCATTTTGATGGTGGATAAAACTTCTTACATGTTTGTGACCGGGCCGGACGTGATCAAAACGGTAACGCATGAGGAAGTCACTAAAGATCAGCTTGGCGGCGCAGCTACGCACAATGAAACTTCCGGCGTAGCTCACTTCATGGCGCATGATGATGCTGAATGCCTCTCCATGATCCGCGAGTTGTTTGGCTTTATTCCATCCAACAATCTTGACGATCCGCCGCGCCGCGAATGCACCGATCCAATTGATCGCGCCGATGCAGACTTGGCCAAAGTTGTTCCGGCGGAATCAAACCAGCCGTATGACATGAAGGACGTGATCTCGCGCGTGGTCGACGACGGATATTTCTTTGAGGTGCATGAGCATTACGCAAAAAATATTGTCGTGGGATTTGCCCGACTGAACGGCCGTTCTGTGGGAATCGTGGCCAATCAGCCTGCCTTTCTCGCCGGCGTGCTCGATATCAACGCATCAACCAAAGGTGCGCGCTTTGTCCGCTTCTGTGATGCGTTCAATATCCCGCTCATCACTTTTGAAGATGTCCCCGGCTTTCTGCCCGGCACGCAGCAGGAGTATGGCGGCATTATCCGCCATGGCGCCAAGTTGCTCTTTGCCTTTGCTGAAGCCACGGTCCCCAAGATCACGGTCATCACGCGCAAGGCTTATGGCGGCGCATACTGCGTCATGTCATCCAAACACATCCGTACAGATGTGAACTTCGCCTGGCCCACAGCAGAAATCGCAGTGATGGGGCCGGAAGGCGCGGTCAATATTGTTTATAAGCGCGAGCTCGAACGTGCGGCGCTCTCGGCAAAAACGGAAAAAGAAAAGATGGAAGTGATCGCCAAAGCGCGCAACGAAAAAATTGAAGAATTTCGCGAGCGCTTCGCTAATCCCTATGTCGCCGCTGAACGCGGATACATTGACGTCGTAATCCGTCCGCATGAAACCCGCAAGCGGCTGATCGATGCCCTGGAGATGCTCCAAACCAAGCGGGACAAGAACCCGCCAAAGAAGCATGGGAATATACCGCTGTAGTTTGTGCAATCCCGAGCGGAGCGAGGGAACCCTACCTTCTCGATGATGCCTGCTTGGAGCACTTTATTTAGGACTGGAATGTCTTTTCATTCCAGAGGATAATCCTTTGAATATTTTCGTGTGAGCTTAGGAACTTAGCCTTTTCTTGCGTTTAGTTAATTATCCAGGGACGCAGATTCGGAGGTAGGCATGTCTCTTGAAGGCACCATACAAAGCGCCATTACCGGATTGCTGGGGTTTGATTCGAACACAGTGATTACGGCCGCCGCCGCACAAAACTTTTTTGCGCAGGGATATCGCTTTTGTCTGCGCTATCTCTCGCGTGGTCCGGAGTCGCCCAGCGATCTGAGCGCCCCTGAAGCTGAAGTCATTCTTCAATCTGGTCTGGCGCTGATGGCTGTGCAGCACGTCCGCGCGGCAGGCTGGCAGCCCACTGGCGCGCTGGGGCAGCAGGATGGACAAGCAGCCGCCCAGAACGCCTCGGATGTTGGGTTCCCTCCCGGAGTCAGCATTTGGTGCGATCTTGAAGGCGTGCTGTCTGGAACTGCTGCGCAGGTTGTCATCGATTACTGCGATTCCTGGTTTACCGAAGTGGCCAACGCTGGCTATGTCCCGGGGCTATATGTGGGCTCCAGTTGCGTGCTCAGCGAGCAGCAGCTATTTAACCTCAAGTTTCAACACTACTGGCGTTCGCAAAGCAATGTGCCCAACGTTGGCAGCCGCGGATACCAGATGATCCAGTTGTTTCCTGCGGTGACCCGGAACGGGATTGGAATTGATGTCGATGTGACGCAGAGTGACTTCAAAAATGGTCATGCACAATGGCTGGTTCGTCCCGCTGCCGCTGCTGCCACGTCAGGGAGTAACTGATTAGCTGTGGGGTAGTACTGATCGGTTAACCGGGAATAACGGAAAAATACGCGGATGTGCACAATTCGTATTTATTCGTGTGTATTCGCGGCTGAAAAAGATTTCCTCTGTATTTCGATATACACATTAATCAGACTTACCGCTGCCGGTGTTACTCCGGGAATGCGCGATGCATGACCCAGTGTCCGCGGGCGCACGCCCTGTAGCTTTTCATTCATCTCGCGCGAGAGACCGCTGACCTTGCCGTAGTCGAACCAGTCGGGGATGACGCGCTGCTCGGCTTTCTTGAGCCGCTCGATCGATTTGCGCTGCTGGTCGAGATAGCCGGCGTATTTGATTTCGGTTTCGACGGTCTTCATCTCGTTGCGTGCAGCCGCAGAGAGTTTTCCCGTGCTGTTTTCAAAACCGTCAGACTGCTCAATCTCGACAAAAAACTCCGGATATCTCTCCCGCACGACATCTGCCAGATATTCAATCACGATCTCCGGACGTCGGAGCAACTGCGCCAATGGCCCGCCAACCGCGTTGGCCAGACCGTTTGTTTTGATCGAAGCTTCAGCAGCCGAAGACTCAGCGCCCTCGGTTTCATCCAAAGTTTGTTTTTCTAAAGCCTGCATCGCCAGTCTCGCCCGCTGCGCTTTCTCAATCTTCTCCAACATCTCGCCTGAAACGCGCGTCTTCTCCAGCAACGCCGCCAGCTTCTGTGCGCGTTCTTGTTTGGCTTGAAAATCGGCCCACGCCTGATCGCCAATCAGCCCAATCCGCCGCCCATGAGGCGTCAATCGCCGGTCAGCATTATCAATCCGCAGATGCAGCCGGAATTCCGCGCGCGAGGTAAACATGCGATACGGCTCGTTCGTTCCCTTGCTAATGAGATCGTCAATCAGGATCGCCGTGTATGCCTCTGTGCGGTCCAGCACCAACAGCGGCTCGCCTTTCACCTTCAACGCGGCATTGATCCCGGCCATCAGTCCCTGGCACGCTGCTTCTTCATAGCCGGAAGTTCCATTGATCTGACCGGCCAAAAACAGCCATTCAATCTTCTTGGTCTCCAGTGTCCGTTCAAGTTCCGTGGGATCAATGGAGTCATATTCAATCGCATAGCCGGGGCGCAGCATCTCCGCCGTCTCCAGGCCGGGAACGGACTTGATCACCGCAAGCTGCACGTCGATGGGCATGGATGTGCTCATGCCGTTCACATAAATCTCATGCGTGTTCAGCCCTTCAGGCTCCAGAAAGAGCTGGTGCGTCAACTTGTCTGGGAATTTGACGATCTTGTCTTCAATGCTGGGGCAGTAGCGCGGGCCAATGCTCTGGATCTGCCCGGAATACATAGGCGAGCGATGCACGTTCTCGCGGATTATGCGGTGCGTCTCCTCCGTGGTGAACGCGATATAGCACGGCACCTGCTTCTGCGTGATCTTCTTTGTGCGGAAGCTGAAGGGCGTCGGATCGGCGTCGCCCGGCTGGACTGTGAACTTTTGCCAATCAATGCTGCGACCATCCAAGCGGGGCGGCGTCCCGGTCTTTAGACGGCAGCCACGCAGGCCCAACATCTTGAGCGATTCGCCCAGAAGCTGTGACGGCGGCTCTCCACTGCGCCCGGCGGGATAGGTCTGCTCACCGCAGTGGATCAGGCCATTGAGGAAAGTCCCGGTGGTGATGATTACGGCGCGCGCACCAACAGTGCGCCCGTCGCGGAGCTTTATTCCTGTCGCTCGCTGATGCTTCGCTCCAAACCGCTTTAGATCCTCGACACGCAATGATTTTTCAGCACCTGAATCAGGCGGCTCGGCGCGCAAGTCGGCCTCGCCGCCGAGAGAAGCATTGCTGGAATTATTTTTCTCTGTGCCTCCGCGTCTTAGTGGTGAAAATTCTTTTTCGGTCGGAGCGCAGGCGGGGGCGGCTGCGCTCCACTCGCCTTGTTCAATCAGCAGCTCGGCCACCTCGGCCTGCTTGATGTAGAGATTCGGCTGGCTTTCCAGCACCTCGCGCATCTTCAGACGATACTGTTGCTTGTCACACTGGGCACGAGGCGACCAAACCGCAGGCCCGCGAGAGGTATTCAGCAGCCGGAACTGGATACCAACAGCATCAGTGACCTCGCCCATGATCCCGCCCAAGGCGTCTACTTCGCGCACCAAATGTCCCTTGGCAATTCCACCCACTGCGGGATTGCATGACATCTGCGCGATCAGGTCGACGTTCAGCGTAAAAAGAGCGGTCTTCAATCCCATGCGGGCTGCGGACATGGCGGCTTCACAGCCGGCGTGTCCGGCGCCAACTACCACAACATCGTATTGTTCAGTGAACTTCAACACAGGTCTAATCAGTATTTTACAGGCGAAACGCGCAGATCTGCAGGAGTTAGGACTGCCCTGCAAGGAAACCCATCTAGATTTCGCTAATGCTCAGGGTTTGTAGTTATCGCGAATTAAATTCCCTAATTACCTGCCAGGCTGAATTTTGTTACTTTCGTCATCTACGCATTGTCCTAAAGGTCAATTACTCTGCCTGTACAGAAGGTTACCCTCAAAACTCTATGCGCACGGGCTGGCCGTTGCCGCAGAAGCAGGATGAGCATGTCAATCCGGGACACATTGCGAAGAAAAATGGTATTTCCGGTCACCATTATTCGCCGCAACGGTGAAGAGAAGCAGCTTGCGCATACGCTTGACGTAACCGAAATTTCCGCCCGCCTGGGTGGAATCAACGTTCCGCTGCAGCCGGGTGAAATCATTGAAATCCAGCGCGGCGGCGTAAAAGCTAAATTCCGCGTTTACTGGATGGGCGCTATCGGTACAGATTTGGCAGGACAGGCCGGCGTGCGCGGTCTTGATTCCCTTAAGTCCATCTGGAGCATCCATCTTCCGGCGGATGAGCCTGATATTGCTGTCGATACATTCCTCGCTCGCGGTAAGGCCCTGTTGTCCCGAACTTCTGCGATCATGCCAGCAGAGCAGGAGCAAGCGGTGCGCTATTCCTGCAGCGCCGGAGCTACCCTGCGAGCGCCCGGTTCAAATTATCCTGTTCGCGTGCAGGTTAAGAACATTCACCTGAATGGATTGTTTGCTGAAACTGTTGTCACGCTGCCTGCCAAGACCGTGATCAGCCTGGAATTGCAGATTGAGGGAATCATTGTGGAAACAGCGGGCGTGATAGCTTCCAGCATGCCGCGCGTAGGAATGGAGATCAGTTTCCATAGAATTTCTCTGGAGAACAAGCGAAAAATTGTATTGGCCCTGCAAAAGCTCAAGCAGAAGTCCTGGGATGAACAGCATGTTCCCCTGCCGCAAAGTTTTTCTGCGTCGCGTCCCTCATCGCCTGCAATACCCATTACAATGCCGGCGAATTACGTTGACGCCGGCCACGCATTGGTGGCAATTTGCAAGACATTGTCAGCAGATTTTGATGAGTGGAAATCAACTCGAACGGCCACGGAAATCGAGGAGCTGCGCAAGACTTTGGCGGAGTTGCAGCAAAAGCTCACGCCTGCAGCCGCAATCGATATAGGCGAGTACCTGGCTTCCAGCGTACCCAATCGCGGCGGACAAGCCTAAGCTGGTCCGCGGCTCTCAACCTTCCTATTTGAAGACGTTTATTTCCCTTTATCCAGCCCCAGAGTCTGCCCCGCGTTGTGGGCGTAAAACAAAATAAACAGCAGCAGAAATCCTATGTTGTCGATCTCATTGCCAAAGTATCTCCACGCAGGCGATCCGTGCGGCAGCACCCAGGTGCACAGCAGCAGGTTGAGCATGAAGAGAGCGCCGACAATCGCAAAAGGCCGCACCCAGAAGCCCAGGACCATGGAAAGCCCAATCAGGAGTTCAGCCATACCAACTCCATAGCCTGATAGCACTGGATGCTGCAGCGTGGCGCGCAAAAATGGTTTGTAAAAACTGACAGCTGTTACCTGCTCAAAGCCGGTTACATAGTGTTCATAGCCGCCGTGGGCAAAGTCGTGCCCCATGAGCTTGTATTGAGCAAAAAACAGAAACATGATTCCTATGATGATTCGTGCTACACCCATTGCCACTGAAGATGATCCGCCACCCTTGCTTGCCATTGCGTCTCCCCAAATCGATTTTTTGCCCTGATCTTACTTCTGCTTGAACACAGCTCCGTCTTTCATCACAAAGTTCACGTTCTTAAGCGCATCAACATTGGCCAGCGGGTCGCCCTGCACGGCAATCACGTCGGCATAAGCTCCCGGCGCAATCACGCCCAGTTCACCCTTCATGTCCAGAAGTTCAGCGGCAGATGAAGTTGCTGCCTTGATCGCCTGCATTGGCGTCATGCCGAACTTCACCATATAGCCAAACTCATCGGCGATCGGTTGCGTCCAAGGCATGCCGCCCATATCTGTACCAAAAGCAATCTTCACCCCGGCCTTGAGTGCTTTTTTGAAAGAGACTTCATGCAGAGAAGCGCGTAAACGGTCGCGTTGTCCATCCGGAGTATTCTCCGGCGCCCAATCACCGTAATAGACGCCAAGCGTGGGCACATACCACGTGCCCTGACGCAGCATTTGGGCAATATCAGCGTCCTGCAGGTCGAGCCCGTGTTCAATCGTGTCGCAGCCGCCATCCAGCGCGCGCCGGAGTCCGATGCCCCCATACACGTGGCACGCAACTTTTTTCTGCCAGCCGTGGGTTTCGTCCACCACAGCTTTAAGTTCTTCCAGCGTGAGCGTGGGCTGTGAGACCAGATGGCCTTGCTTATCCACCCAGGAGCGATGCGTCATGTAAACCTTGATCCAGTCCGCGCCATTATCCAGTTGCTCGCGCGCGATCTTGCGCATCTCCACTGGGCCATCACCCAGTTGCGCTCCCTTTGGCACCACGATATCCGGGTTGTAACCTTCCAGCGGATATCCGCCGGTAGTAGAAATGGCGCGCGTTACCACAAATATGCGCGGCCCGGGAATAAAGCCGTCATTGATCGCCTCTTTGATTCCCACATCGCCGTAGCCCGCGCCCTCGGTTTCCAGATCGCGCAGCGTGGTAAAGCCTTCTTCCAGTGCGCGGCGCGCTGAAACTGTGGCGCGCGCTGCCCGGTAGGAGTACGGATGCTTCAGCAACTGAACGTCGTATCCGCCCTGAGCCGGGTCTTCGCCCTGAAGAAAAATGTGCGTGTGCGTATCAATCAGGCCAGGCAGCACCGTGACGCCTTCAGGAAAATCGATAACAGCAGCGCCCGCCGGTGGATTGCCATGCTCTGTAACGCTCTCAATCTTGTTGCCCTTGATCACGATCAGCACGTTGTGCCGCGGCTGGTTCGCCAGGCCGTCAATCAACGTTGCGGCGCGGATGGCTGTGACTTTGTCTGCGGCGGGCTGGGCTCTTTGCGTATCCTGGGCCTTCGCCAGCGACTGCAGCATCGCGATACTAATGGCTGCCATTGCCACCAGGACAAACCTTACCCTCGAAAAACTTTTCTTCATAGAACTCCCCGTTGTTGGTAAGCCTCATAGAAATACGCTTTAACGGTGCGAGATGCAAATCCTTTTTGGGACTAGACAGTCACCTCAGGGTTATGGCGGAAGGCGTACTTAAGCAGACGATGCGATAGATATAGCAATCCGATCACGCAAAGCCAGAATACAGTTTGTTCAGCGCAGTATTGCCAGCGGGTAGTCGGCAGAATGTATCCTGGTTTGACCTTCGGATAGAAAAAATCGTCGTAATATATCCGCTCAATAGTTCCGTATGCAGTCGTGAGTATTTCCACAAGTAGCGTACCGCCTACAAGCGCTGCCACACAACGATTCACAGTGATCAGCGGGGCTTTTATGGAAATGATTGCCGCTCCTGACCTCAAAGCCAAAGTGGTGACTGCAACGACGCTAAACTTCGTGAGTGAAACACCGCCCCATTCCAGCGTAAAAATAATGACACCAACCAGCAGATTTGCGGTGATAATTCTCCACAGGGACGGCTGAAACCTCGAAACAATCAAAGCCTCTGTTGCTACAGCGGCCATCACGTATATTCCAAGCAGCAATATCGAGACAATTGGGAAAAGCCTGTCATCCACGAAATACACCAGACTGATTCCGGCAAGAGCAAGAGCACTGATAGCTTCATACAGGATAGTCTTGAGCGTTCGCATAACCTTACGGTTCCAGCGTTCTGGCCGCTGCCAGCATTTCATCTGCTCGGGCACGCACCCGGATGTCCTCAGTAAAGTTTGTCCACCGCACAACACCGGAAGAATCCACCAGGAACTCTGCCGGACGGGAAATGTCACTGCCTTCAGGGCCGCCGGCTTTGTGCAGCAGATCATAGCGGCGAATTACCGCAGCATCGGGATCAGAGAGGATGGTAAAGGTATAGCCAGCTTTTCCGGCCAGCTTGCGGGAAACATCGGGAGCATCAACGCTGATTGCTGCAGGACGAACGCCTGTCTGCTCAAACTCTTTCAGGTTTTTCTCAACGCCTCGTAACTCGAGGTTGCAGAATGGTCACCAGTAGCCGCGATAAAAGATCAGCAGGACCGCTTTTTGCGAGTTGGCCACCGCACCTGCATTTCCTGTTGGATCTGTACTCTGCGCTGGCGCAAGCAACTGTGCCAGAGAAACTTTGTTGCCGTTGCTATCGCTCAGAGTAAAGTCTGGCGCTTTCTGCCCAACATGGGGAGCGCCGGATGAAGCGGGAAGATCGCGCGAATGAGTCCAGATGATATTCCCAAACCGCATATCAACAGAGCAATAACACCAAGAATTGAGCTTAAAATTTTTCCGCCTGCCCGCCGCGGGCCAAAAGCGCGTGCTATTCCCAGCAGACCAAGGAGAGCAGCGGCTATTCCCAGCAACAGGGTCAGCCATGCAATCATCCCCTGTCCGGGCAGTCCAAAGACCATGCCTACGTTCAATCCGATTACGGCCAGCGCGAGCAGCAATGCCAGCCAGGGTGCACGATTGCTTTGTTTTTCCAGTGTTTCTGTCATAGACACGGGCAGTCTAGCAGATAAGCAGAAAAAATTTGCTCTTTTTCCATCTTTCAACGGAGCTCTAATGCAGTACCCGCTTCATTGATTTTGCGGCCAATTATCTTCAAGGGATATAAGAGACGCTGCCCGTCGTCCTATGCCGCTCTTTGCCGCTGGCAACACTCTCATCGCAATGCCACAATCGCTTCGTTCCAAAGACAAGAAACGAGGGTGCTGTCATGAAAAGGTATCTCTTCCTTAGTTTGCTTCTGACAATCACAACCGCATGGGCCCAGCAGAGCAATCGCCTTCCCGATAACCGGACACTGCTCTCAAACGCGCACAGCTTTTACGTGCAATCTGACACCTTTTATATGAAGCGTGAAGCGCTTGAAAGCTCCCTGCTTGGCCAGCCAGAATTCAAGGCCTGGGACCTGCAGATTACCGGGAAAGAAGATTTGGCAGACATGGTAGTGCGGGTAAAGCGAGTCCCATTTTCCAACCACTTCAGCTACACGGTGACTGATCGCGGCACGGACACTATCGTGATAGCAGGGAAAGTCGATTCACTGGCGGGTACGGTTTATGGTCGCATTGCCAAGGAAATCGTGGACAAGATGAAGACGTTCCGTGGCAATCCGCTGCCCGACAAAAAGACGGAAAAAGCCGAGACAGCGCAGAACTAGTAAAGGCTGGTTACTGCCGCCACTGCTGTTAAAATAATTATGTGATCCTTCCATTCGTCCGCGAAGTCCTGGCGGACGTGGAAAAGAGCCCTGGGTTCCAGCAGGCGACCCTTTATCTTAAGCAGCGGAGGGGGGAGGCAAAGCCCCCTTCGGGGCGAATCCGTCTGTCTGGGCTGGTCTCCACCGCAAAATCTCTTCTCATTCCTTATTTGCAACGCGCAGCCGGCGCACCGCTCATCTTGATCGTGCCGGATAACCGCATTGCCGACGCGATTTTTCCGGTGGTCCAGTCCTTCTGTGAGCTTACCGGCGCGTGTAATCCGCAAACTGTGGTCAAGCTGCCTGCTTATGAAGTGCTGCCGTTTGAAAACATGTCGCCGCACCCGGAAATCCAGGAAGAGCGAGCCACGGCGCTATGGAAGATAGCAACCGGAGCAGCTTCGATTGTGATTACGCCTGTGACCGCTGCGGCTATGCGGCTGCGCCCGGCAGAGCATTATGCCGGTTTGGCGCGCGTCGTCCGCCGCACAGAGACGCTTGATCTTGATGAGTTGGTTCAGCACCTCAACACCGTGGGTTATTCAGCCGTTGATGTGGTGGAGATGCCGGGACAGTACGCCGTTCGCGGTGGCCTGCTTGATGCTTATCCGCCTGAAGCGGATCGTCCGCTCCGCATTGAGCTGTTTGGCGACGAGGTTGAATCGATTCGCAAGTTTGATCCCGAGACGCAGCGCTCTGCCGCACCGATGGATGAGGTAATCCTTCTTCCGCTGACGGAAACGCCGGTTCGCGAAGAACTGCTCACTGAGATTCACGCCCGCCTTTCCGGCGCTCGCGTGGAAGGCGCGACAGAGACTGTGCGCAGCTCGCTGGCTGAGACTGGTGTAACGGTGTTTCCTGGCTGGGAGTTTTACGCCAATGCCGGCGCCGGCAACACCATCTTTGATCTCATGCCCAACGCGGTGGTTTTTGTGAACGAACCTTCAGCGGTGGAAGCCGAGCATGAGCACTGGTGGGAGCGCGTGGTGCAGCGCCATGAGCAAAGTCTGGTGGGCAAGCTGGCCACGCCGGAAGATATCTACTTGCCGCCGGAGCAATGGAGCCAGGCAGTTGATCACCTCGCAGGTGGCAGCCTTGAGCATCTTGGGCTTCTGCGCATAGCTGAGGCTGAAGAAGCTCTGGGGTTGGTTGATCCACAAATTCCCGATCCGCACTTGATCGAGCTTTCCACGCAGCCTACTACGCGTTTTCATGGTTCGGTTCCGGCGATGGTGGAAGAGGTCAAGAAGCTCACCTCGCAAGGCCAGCGTGTGATCTTTGCTGCGCCCAATACCGGCGAGATGGAGCGCCTGGCCGATATTTTCACTGAATATCAGCTTTCGTTCCGGCTGGGCAGCCGCACGCCTGCGCCCGGCAGTGAGACCTATCTGGATGAGACTGCATATTTTTCCGGAGACCTCACCACAACAACCATCGTCCGTGCCGTTGCGCCGGATGGCGTGGCGCTGCCGGAATCGCACCTGGTGATCTTTGGTGCGCGAGATCTCTTTGATGAATCGGAGATTGAGCCGCCACAGCCGCTGCGCCGCAAGTCAAAGACCGCAGCCTTCCTGTCTGATTTCCGCGATCTCGCCGTGGGCGATTTTGTTGTTCACATCGAGCATGGAATCGGCATATATCAGGGCCTCAAGGAAATTCAGCAAGGCGATATTACCGGCGAATATATGGTTCTTGAGTTCGCTGAGGCGGCCAAGCTTTATGTTCCGCTCACGCGTCTTGATCTGATTCAGAAATACAGATCGAGTGAAGGTGTGCGTCCGCCGCTGAGCCGCCTGGGTGGCACTGCATGGGCCAAAACCAAGGCGCGGGTAAAGAAAGCCATGCAGGATATGGCTGATGAGCTGCTCAAGCTTTACGCTGCTCGCAAAGCCGCGCAGGGTCATTCCTTTCCCACAGATACTCAGTGGCAAAAAGAATTTGAAGACGCATTTGAGTTCAATGAGACGGATGACCAGCTTACTGCCACGGCCGACATTAAACGCGATATGGAATCACCGCTGCCCATGGACCGTCTGCTGTGTGGCGACGTGGGCTACGGCAAGACTGAAGTTGCCATGCGGGCAGCTTTCAAGGCCGTGCAGGACAACAAACAGGTTGCTGTGCTCGCGCCCACAACCGTCCTCGTCTTTCAGCACAATGAGAACTTCAAGCGCCGTTTCGCGGCCTTCCCCATCACGATTGAAATGATGAGCCGCTTCCGCACGGCGAAGCAGCAGAAAGAAACGGCTGAGCGCATTGAGCAGGGCAAGGTTGATATCGTGATCGGCACGCACCGTATCCTCTCACATGACATCAAGTTTCAGGACCTCGGCCTGGTCATTGTTGATGAAGAGCAGCGCTTTGGCGTCCGCCACAAAGAGCGGCTGAAGAAGCTCAAGAAAGAAGTGGATGTCCTCACCATGTCTGCCACTCCTATTCCGCGTACGCTGCACATGTCCATGGTTGGCCTGCGCGATATGAGCGTGATTGAAACGCCGCCCAAAGATCGCATGGCCATCCAGACTGTGGTTGCCGCTTACGATGAAAAGCTGGTGAAGTCTGCCCTGGAGCATGAGCTGGAACGCGGCGGGCAGGCTTACTTTGTTCACAATCGCGTAGACACCATCTATGAAATCGCTACCAAGCTGCAGGAGATGCTACCGCGGGCACGCGTGATTGTGGGACACGGCCAGATGTCTGAAGGCGAGCTTGAAAAAGTAATGATGGCCTTTGTGCGCCATGAGGCTGACATTTTGGTGGCGACCACCATCATTGAAAATGGCCTCGATATCCCGCTTTGCAACACCATCATTGTGAATCGCGCTGATCGCCATGGTCTTTCAGAGCTGTATCAGTTGCGTGGACGCGTTGGTCGCTCCAATCGCCGGGCGTATGCGTATCTGCTGGTTCCCGCCGAGCAGGAACTGACTCCGGTCGCGCGGCGCCGTCTGGCAGCGCTGAAAGAGTTTTCTGATCTCGGTGCTGGATTCAAAATCGCCGCGCTCGATCTGGAGTTGCGTGGCGCCGGCAATCTTCTTGGTGGCGAGCAGAGCGGCAACATTGATGCGGTGGGATTTGAGATGTACACCGGCATGTTGGACCGCGCGATTCGCGAACTCAAAGGTGAAGAGCTTTCAGAAAAAGTCAGCACGCAGCTCAATCTCGGCATCGATCTGCGCATCCCCACTCACTACATTGCAGAAGAGAACCAGCGCCTGCGTATGTACAAGCGCGCGGCGGGTGTTGAGAGTGAAGCCGCTCTTGACGATGTCCGCAAGGAACTGCAAGACCGCTACGGTGAACCGCCGCCGCCGGTCCGCTATCTGCTGTCTGCTGCCTCTCTCAAATTGATTTCTGAGCGCGTGGGCGTGCTGGCTATCGACCGCAAGCGCGATTCGGTGACGATCAAATTTACCGAGCAGGCTGCCATTGAGCCGGAGCGCCTGGCGCGCTTTGTTGCTCAGTCTCGTGGAGCGCAATTCTCTCCCGGCGGTGTGCTTAAGTTCAATTTGAAATCCACCCAGCCGGAAGCTGTGATCGACCAGATTAATGCGCTGCTACGTGAGCTAAGCCCGGAGACAGTGGCTCAAGCTTGGCTACAGACGAAGTAATCTAACGTCGGTGTCTAATTGTGACGAGATGAACAACACCAGCCAATTTGCTTGCAACATGAATGCTTTCTCGCGGGAAGAGAGATTGCGCCACAGCGAACTGGGCGGAATACTGCGGTCTGCGTTATTAGCGGTGCATGAGCTGCCAGATGGTTACGAGTTCAAGTTTCCTCTGCTTCCAGCGACCTATCGCGCCTTGGCCGAACTCACGCCTCTTGAGCACGCCTGCTGTCCATTCTTCGAGATCGGCATTATCGTCAGGCATGACGATAAGCTCGTCTGGCAGTTGACCGGTGATGAGGGTGTAAAAGAATTCATTCGCATGGAATTTGGCTCATGGTTTCAAGCCGGATCGCACTAAACGACTCGTTTCTGTTGATGCGCACCTGGTTTGTTTCTTCTAAATATGAAGAGTCGAAACTGCAAGCTTCCCGTTGAGCATCTCAGCCTTTCGCCATG
>DASRDW010000222.1:0-11631 GCA_035652415.1 Candidatus Angelobacter sp.
AGTGATAGATGAGGGCTTCCATCTGCGTCTTCATCTTCTCGCGATCAGGGAGCACGACCTTGGGCGCTTCAGCTTTGGTTGGGCCAGAGGGCATTCCTTCCAGCGCCTGCTTGGCGATCTCGCGCGACTCGCGCAGTTCCGCTACGCGGCAGAGATAGCGCGACCACACGTCGCCATCTTTTTGTACCGGCACCTTGAACTTGAAGTTCTCATAGCCGCAGTAGGGCATGTCACGGCGAATATCGAAATCAACGCCGCTGGCGCGAAGCGAAGGGCCAGTCAGTCCGATAGCAAGGCTGTCCTCCGCGCTGATCTGGGCCACACCCTTTAAGCGATCGATGAAGATGCGGTTTCCGGTCAGCAGGTTCTCGTATTCATCAACCTTCTCAGGAAAGATATCGAGAAACTTCTTAACTTTTTCAAAGAAGCCAAGCGGAGGATCAAGTGCCAGCCCGCCGATGCGGAAATACGAGGTCATCATGCGCTGGCCGCTGACCATCTCATAGATGCGCAGCAGATCTTCACGTTCGCGGAAGCAATAAAGGAAGACCGACATCGCGCCGATATCCATGGCGTGCGTGCCCAGCCAGACCAGGTGCGAGCTGATGCGCTGAAGCTCAGCCAGCATCACGCGCATCCATTGCGCGCGCGGCGGAATTTCCAACCCCAGCAGCTTCTCCACTGCCATCACGTAGCAGAGGTTGTTGACCATGGGGCAGAGATAGTCAATGCGGTCGGTGAGCGGAACCACCTGCTGGTAAAACTTGGCTTCGCAGGTCTTTTCAATGCCGGTATGAAGGAAGCCGATGTCCGGCATCATGCGAACAATGGTTTCGCCATCAATCTCCAGCAACAGGCGCAACACGCCGTGAGTTGATGGGTGCTGCGGTCCCATATTGAGGACCATTGTTTTATCTTCAGTCGGATCCAGTACCGGATTGGGGTTCAAGTGTCCCATTAACGATAGCCCTCCACCGGATAGTCCTTGCGCAACGGATAACCTTCCCAGTCTTCAGGCAACATGATGCGTCGCAGGTAGGGATGGCCGAGGAAGCGAATACCGAAAAGATCAAAGATTTCGCGCTCGAAGAAGTTGGCTGAAGGCCAGACTGGCGTGATGGATTCCATCACTGCATCATCGCCAGACAAAACCACTTTCAACCGCACGCGCTCTTTGCGTTTGATGGAGAGCAGGTGGTAGGCGACCTCAAAACGCGGTTCGCGAGGATAAAAATCTGCGCAGGTCAAGTCAGAGAGGAAATCAATAAGACCCTGTGATTTCAGCCGGGCGCAAGCTTCGCGGATCGCTTCGCGAGCAACAAAGATTGTCAGCTCATTGCGATCAAAGCGCGCCTTCTGCACAGCGCCGTCTCTCCAGGTGAGCAGATCAGCCAGTATGGGCCGGTCTTTCAACTGCTCAAGGTCTGTAATAGCGGGCGCCAGCGGCATCAGCGTTCGCTCCTCTCTGGTTTGTTCCAGTCCAGAATGCCTTTCTTCCATATATAGAAGAAGCCAACGAGCACCAAGCCGATGTAGATCAGCATCTCCCAGAAGCCAAACATCTTCAGGTCGTGTGCGATGACAGCCCAGGGATAGAGAAAGACAGCTTCTACATCGAAGAGGATGAACAACATGCCAACGAGATAAAACTTAACGCTGAAGCGTTGCTGGGCATCGCCCGTGGGGGTAATGCCGCACTCATATGGCATATTCTTTACGCGCGTCCACTTATGTTTGCCCAAAAGAGAAGAAAGAGTGACCATGACCGTGGCCAAGCCTGCGGCAACGATCACCTGGATCAACAACGGAATATAATGAGCGAAGTAACTGTTCTCCGGCATGCAAGGCCTGTACAGAAAGAGCGACTGCAATGTGCTGAACACTCGAATGTAATTTCCCTTTGCGCGAGTGTCAAGCCCTTGACTTTGCACGGAGTTAGTGTTTCTTAAACATTGTTCGTGGCAGAAAGAAAAACCTGCGGTTCGGCCAGTATAGGAGCTTGCTTTACCCCGGTTCTATGACAATTTTTGGGTTTAATACTGACGTGAAGCACGCAGACACTGTGTATCACGTGCAAAGTGAGGCGCGGCAGAATGACCTGCTGCTGCAGAGCCTGGTCTTTGTGAAAGGCCAGTGCGTGGGCAAGCGCACCGTTTCATACGCGCAGCAGGTTTCTCAGCCTGAATTCTCCACAGAAGCGATTCACGAACTGCTCAAATCGCAACACAAGACCGTGCTTGAGGCCATTCAGCAGGGAAATCTTGAAGCTGAGTTTGGCAACGGCAATGAAGTGCAGGATGTCGGAGGTTCCGGTTTGTCTCTGCAGTGGACAGCAGCCTCAGCCAGCGCAGCAATCCTTCCTGTAACCTTTCGCGTGCTCGATTCTGGAAATCCAGCCAACAGAGCAGAAGTTGTGGTGCGCGGCGTAATTGCCTCGGACGGTTTGGAACTGGCTCGCGGCGTGGCAGATGACGCCGGTGCAGTGGAACTCTCAATCCCTTTGACTGAAGAAGTTCTGGCTCGAGGCGCAGTGATGGTGCAGGCTACGCACCAGGGAAAATCCGCAACCAGAAAGTTCCGTCTTAAGCGGTAACGAACATCCATGCTGGATTGACTCCATTGAGCTTAGGTCGTGGTTTATCCTGAGCATGAGTGCCGCCGGTAACCAAATTCGATCTTCCCCAGTCTGACGCCATTGTTGTGGGTTCCGGGCCAAACGGGCTTGCGGCTGCCATTCGCCTTGCCCAGGCAGGTAAGTCCGTTATTGTTCTTGAAGCAGCGGACGTCCCCGGCGGCGGCATGCGTTCCGCAGAGCTTACGCTGCCCGGCTTTCTTCACGATGCCTGCTCATCTGTTTTCGGCATGGGCATTTGCTCGCCCTACTTTCGTACTTTGCCATTGGAGAAGCACGGGCTTGAGTGGGCATTTCCGCGCGCGGCACTGGCCCATCCCATGGATGACGGCACAGTCGGCATTTTGTACAGATCTGTGGAAGAAACTGCAGCCACACTGGGCGCCGATGGGGCAAGGTATCGTGCGCTCATGGGCAATCTTGTTGCTCATGCGCAGGAGCTTCTGCAGGAAGCGCTGGCGCCCTGGCATTTTCCCCGGCATCCATTATTGTTTACTCGATTTGGCTTACGTGGTCTGCGCCCTTCCACCGCTTTGGCGCGAACGTACTTCAAGACTGATCTGGCGCAAGCTTTCTTTGCGGGCTTGGCAGCCCACTCCATGCTGCCGCTGGAAAACATGACGACCTCTGCTATAGCACTTGTGCTAGCCATCGCCGCTCATGCCGGTGGTTGGCCATTTGCCCGAGGAGGTTCGCAGCAACTTGCCTCTGCGCTGGTGAAACATCTGGAATCGCTGGGTGGAAAAATTCTTACCGGCCATCGCGTTAACTCGTTTGATCAGCTTCCACTGGCGCGGGCCGTGCTCTTTGATGTCACGCCCAAACAACTGGTCAAGATCATGGCGGAAAAGTTGCCGCTGACTTATAGGAGCAAACTTGAGCGCTACAAATACGGTGTTGGCGCTTACAAAATCGATTGGGCTTTGCACCAGCCTATCCCTTGGCGGGCTGCGGAGTGCGCGCAGGCAGGAACGGTACACTTGGGCGGCTCGCTCAGAGAGATGAGCGAATCTGAAAACGCTCCGTGGCATAGCGAAGTATCCGCGCGTCCTTACGTCCTCCTGACGCAGCCAAGTTTGTTTGATCGCACTCGCGCTCCTGCTGGTAAACACACAGCCTGGGGATATTGCCACGTGCCCAACGGCTTCAGCGGCAATGTGACAGAGGCCATTGAGAAACAGGTAGAGCGGTTTGCGCCCGGATTTCGCGACTGCATCGCCGCCCGCTCCATCATGGGGCCGGCGGAGTTTGAGCAGCACAACGCCAATCTTATCGGCGGCGATATCGGCGGAGGCGCTGCGGACCTGGGCCAGCTGTTCCTTCGTCCTACTGCAAGCCTGTATCGCGTCCCGTACAAGGGCGTCTATCTCTGCTCAGCGTCCACGCCGCCCGGTGCGGGTGTGCATGGCATGTGCGGATACTTTGCTGCTGAAGCTGCGCTCAAAGAATTCCATTAACCTTCAATCCATGCATTGCTGGCGAAAGGGATTTTCTACTGATGAACTAATTGCCTTTTGGCCGCAAATGAAGTACGTTTCCCTCACAAATCTACAAAAATAAAAGTGAGGGTCAATGTTTTGCTTCAGATGCGGCGCTTCCATGCCCGACGATTCCAAGGTATGCCCCCAGTGTGCAACCCCAATTGAGAACGCGCCGGCGCCCGCTGCTGCATCGACGCCTTCCACGCCTCCGCCTGCTTCATCCTGGCTGAATCCGCCTTCGGTGCAACCGCAGTATCAGCAAAGCCAGCCTTATCCACAGCCGGGCCAACCCTACTATCAGCAGGCCAAGACTGATGGCCAGGCTGTCGCAAGCTTGGTTCTTGGCATTGCAGCGTTGTTCTTATGTCTTTCGATTTTCGCCGGCATACCGGCAATTATTTTTGGACACCTATCATGGTCGCGTATCCGCCGCAGTATGGGGCGTCTTAAGGGCGAAGGCATGGCAATGGCAGGTTTGATTATGGGATATATCAGCATTCCCTGGATCCTGATTATTGCTGCCATCGCGATTCCGAATATTCTGCGCGCTAAAATCACAGCCAATGAGTCCGCAGCCACAACTACCGTGCGAACAATCAACATTTCCCAAGTTACTTACACAACCAATTACCCCGACAAAGGCTATGCTCCTGACTTGGCAACTTTAGGCCCCGGATCCAGCGCTTCCTGCTCCCAAGGTACTGCTGATCATGCCTGTCTGCTCGATAACATATTGGGCGGCGCAACGTGCACGGCTGGCGCTTGGTGTACCAAATCTGGCTATAAGTTCTCCATGAGTCGTGAAGGTGATTGCCCCGCTGCGACTGGTTCACAGGAAAATTCCGGCAGTGAATGCAATTATGTAGTTGTGGCAACTCCGGTCAGCACCGGCACAGGCAGGCGCAGCTTCTGCTCTACATCAGATAATGTCATCCGGAATCGTTATGGTCTGCCGCTCTCCCAGCCCATTGATGTAGAAGAATGCTCTTCCTGGTTGCCGATTCGATAGAGTTATCGGCAAAAAGCTGCTGAACCTTACCCTCAGTTGATCAGGGGAGAATGCGCGGCTTTCTGCCATTATGGGGCTTGGCTTCTAGTCCTTTAAAATAAATAGTCCAACTGCCAGAGCTGCATCTGCTTCTAACCTAGTTGGACTTCCCCATGGGGACCTTTCGTCTGGCGGAGACCAGCTCCCCCGATCCTAATACGTCGTTTTTTCATCGAGCTGCGCGCATGTTGCCGGGCATAATTGCTGGCGCGGCAGACCTTGACCCTGCTGCCGTGCTCACGGCCACAGTGGCGGGCGCCAGCTTTGGCACATCGCTGGGTTGGGTAGTAGTGCTTTGTATTCCAGTATTGTTCAGCATCTTTGCTGTCTCTTCGCGCATTGGTCAGGAAACCAGAAAAGGCCTGGTACAGCTGATTCGCGAGCACTATAGCGCCCGAACCGCTCTTATCATGGCGTTGCTGATTGTCGCTGTCAACCTGGCCATGATTGTGGGCGATATTGTGGCTGTGAGTGACAGTTTTGCTCTCATCACCATCTCGCCGCGAATCTTTTTTCTGGCCATTGTTGGCTTTACGGTCTGGTATGTGCTGATCATCGGCAACTATCAAAAGACCACCAAAGTTCTGGGCCTGCTTACGCTCATTC
This sequence comes from Candidatus Angelobacter sp., assembly GCA_035652415.1. Lineage (GTDB taxonomy): Bacteria > Acidobacteriota > Terriglobia > Terriglobales > Acidobacteriaceae > Angelobacter. Next base: position 5,768 of record DASRDW010000222.1, read on the forward strand.
TTGTTGCTTACGTGGTAGCGGCCTGGCGCGTAACCGATTCCTTCACCCTGCTGGCCAAAGACGTGCTCCTTCCCCACATGCAGGTAAGCACTGATTACATGATGGGCGTAGTTGCCGTTTTTGGTTCCTTGCTCACGCCTGACGTAATTGTCTGGCAAACGAGCTCCAAGCGCGGACTTCCAGAAGGCCTGGCGCGCGCTCACGTGACGGAATCCCACGCCGGAACCTTTGTGGCTTGCCTGATCGCGCTCTGCGCCATGATCGCCGCCTCGCACCTGCACGTTGCCGACCCCTCCAACATGACCACGCGTAGCGCCTCTGAGGCGCTTGGCTCTTTCGGCTTTGCCGGAACCATACTTTTTTCGCTCGGCATCATCGCTTCCGGCCTTATTGCCCTGCCCATTCTGGTAGCGTCGCTTTGTTTCAGCGTGGCAGAAGCCATGGGCTGGAACTCTGGTCTTTCCATTGAGCCGTGGAACGCGCGCATGTTTTACGTGATGATCTCCGGCACGGTCTTCCTGGCCGTGATTATCGATTTCTTCGGTGTCCACACTGTGCACGTGCTGTACTGGTCACAGGTGCTGGCCGGGATTGTCCTGGTCCCGATTTTTATCTTTATTCTGCTGCTCTCCAACAACACCCGCATCATGCGCACCACCAACACGCATTTTGAAAACTTCTGGCTCGGTTGCGCCGCCATGGGCATGTTGATCTCCAACGTGCTGTTCTTCTGGTTTGTGCTGAAGTAGCGCGAGTTCAAGATCTCATCGACTTCCAGGAGAGGATGGATTTAAATAGCCTTTTACAGGCAATTCGGTGCAGGTTGTTTTGAGGCTTGAGAGCGGTCATCAGTCCAACTCGTCGATTTCTGCGCGTGACCCGGCGCTTTGCTGCCGTGGTATTTGCCGTCGTTGCCTGCCTGCTTGAATACTTGATCAACGCTCTTACCGGCAGAATCAGTTTGGTTCACAGGATCGATGTGTTGCATCGCTGGAGCGCACGCGTGATGCCTTGGTTGGGCGTGAGTTTTGCCGGCCACGGAACGGCGCCTGCCGGCGGCCTTATAGTCTCCAATATCTCAGCTATCTCGATATTCTGGTGTTCAGCGCGATCGCTCCGTGTGCCTTTGTGGCCAAACGCGAAATCAAGGGCTGGCCGGGAATTGGCTGGATAGCCACTCTTGCGGGTACGATTTATATTGACCGTTCTCGGCCGGACAATACTCATTCCATTCAGCCGCAGATGGCAGCGGTGCTGGCCAGCGGCGTACGAGTGGTTTTGTTTCCTGAAGGCACAAGCTCCGATGGGCGGCAGGTTTTGCCATTTCGCTCGTCGCTGTTTCAGCCCGCCATCGCGAACCACACCCCGATCACAGCGGCCTGCATCAGCTATGAGATTGAGGACGGTGATCCTGCAGTTGACGTTTGCTACTACGGCGACATGGTTTTGGGCCCACATGCCGTGAAGCTGTTTGGCAAAGGCGGCGTCACAGCGAAGTTGCGGTTTGGCGATGGAGCAAAAGTTTTTACCGATCGCAAAGACGCTGCGCGGCAATTGTATGAAGAGGTGAATGCCCTGAGGAGTCAGCCGGCGGCGCTGGCATCGGATGCGGGCCTCCGAGTTTGATAGATGTCTTCACACAGTACTCGCAGAATCTCTGCCACGCTCCATGCCTGGGCAAAGCAGCCTCGGGGATGGTGCGGCGGGTCAGCATCAAAGATTTCTGAAATCTGCCCCAGTCCGGCCTCAGTAAGATGCTGCTCAATTCCGCGCAGCAAATCACGAGCTTGCGCGCTAGATTGTGCCGTCCCGCCATTGACCCGCACGTAGGCTGAAATAAATGGGCCTAGCAGCCATGCCCACACTGTGCCCTGGTGATAAGCGGAATCGCGGCTCACCTGCCCGCCTTCATAGGTTGCGCGGTAGCATGGATCAGAACGGTCGAGCGTGCGCAATCCAACAGGCGTGAGCAGTTCGCGCTGCACAATCTCCACCACTGCGCGGCTGCGTTCCGCAGAGAGCATGGAGTAGTGCAGGCCCACAGCAAAGATCTGGTTCGGGCGGAGTGATGCATCAGACGAGTCGCCGTCTACAACGTCATAAAGACAGTGCGCGCCCTCATTCCAGAAAACGCGATTGAAAGTTTCACTGGCAAGCGACGCCATCGCGGAATATTTCTTCTGCAGTGGGTCATCACCGAAGCGCGCGGCCAGGTCTTCCATGATGCGTAGCGCGTTATACCAGAGCGCCTGAATTTCAACCGGCTTGCCGCTACGCGGCGTTATTACATGGTCGCCGATCTTGGCATCCATCCATGTTAGCTGCACTCCCGGCGCTCCGGCGCTGAGCAGGCCGTCTTCCGCGATCTTAATGTTGTAGCGCGTTCCCTTGATGTGCCAGTCAATCATCTGGGTAGAGACCGAATATAGCTCTTCGCGGATAAAGTCATAATCATTGGTCGCAGCGGCGTAGGCGCGCGTGGCTTCAAAGAACCAGAGCGCCGCATCCACGGTGTTAAATTCTGCTGCGCCGGAATCCGCGAACCGGTTGGGCAACATACCCATGTCAGCGTAGCGGGCAAAGTTTCGCAGAATGCTTCTGGCAATATCTTCTCTGCCGGTGAAAAGCGTGAGGCCGGGAAGCGAGATCATGGTGTCACGCCCCCAATCTGTAAACCATGGATAGCCGGCGATGACCGTCCACTCTTTGCCACGACGAACAAGAAATTGGTCCGCCGCAATGGTAAGCGCCCGCACAAGCGGATCATCAACGGGTGACGCTGACGCTAATTTCTTTCGGCGGGCGATCTCAGCATTGCGCACAGCATCTGCGGTGTGAATGTCGTATTGCTGCGTGGAAGCAATGACCTGAGCGCAAGGCATCCGGCTAAGGTTCCAGGAGAGCACGAACGGATTGAAGAGGTCTTCCTGAAAATCCAGCCCGCGATCTCGTTCCACCCTGTACAGAAAATTTCTGTACCAAAAACCTTGAGGCCAAAGTTGCGCGGCATTGTGGGCAAAGTGCAGCGCAGGCAATCCTGCATAGGGCTGCACGCTGGCAGAATTTGGATCGTTCACAAACGTCGGATTCAAGGCGCTGTTCTCGTGAGTTGTAGCTGAACTATCGCGAAATGCGATCAGCGGCCTGATCTCCAACAGCGGCTCGATTCCCGCAGGCGCTTGGAGCAGCTTGTATTCCACCTGCACGGTGTTACTGCCTATCGGCATGAAGACGACCTTTTCCAGCACAACGCCTTCAGCGGCGAATGTCCAGGTGGGAAATGGATCTAGCCGGAAGCCGGTTAACGTCCGGTAACCTTCAGGATGGATCGCGCCAACATACTCGTTGGTGGAGAGATTAATGCGCCGCTCGCCCAGAACCAGCGTTTCTTCCAGCTTGGCGAGCAACAACATGCGGCCGCCGGGTGGATTCAAGGCCGCAGTCAGCAGGCCATGGTAGCGGCGAGTATTGGCTCCAGTGATTGTGCCGCAAGCAAATCCGCCCAGGCCGTTCGTCTCAAGCCACTCGCGGCTGAGACCGGCCTCAAAATCGGCGCACACGCTCTGGTCAAAGCTAATCACTGGTTTGCAACTTCGCTGCGCAACAAAATTGATCTTAATAAAAGATTTTGCCGAAGAAGAGCAGAATAGTCTTCAACGCTATTTTTCCACGGTAGCTGGGGCCGCCGTGATTTTGGCTGCCTGCTTGTTAAAGATTTCATCAATCATCTTGACGACCAGCCCGGTCCAACCTGTCTGGTGGCTTGCGCCTACACCTGCACCGTTATCGCCATGGAAGTATTCATAGAATGGAATGTAATCGCGCCAGTGCGGATCAGACTGGAACTTTTCATTTTTGCCTAGGACTGGCCTGCGCCCCTGATTGTCACGTTGAAAGGTGCTGATGAGGCGGCGGCTGATTTCATCAGCGACTTCGTTCAAGTCCATCAGCGTGCCGGATCCCGTGGGACACTCCACTCGAACCGAGCTTCCATAATATTCATAGAAGCGCCGCAACGCCTGAATCAACAGATAATTTACCGGGAACCAAATTGGCCCGCGCCAGTTGGAGTTGCCGCCGAACAATCCGGTAGTTGATTCCGCGGGCTCATAATCCACGGTGTGCTGCTCTCCATTCAGTTCAACCGTGTAAGGATGATCGCGGTGATAGGCAGAAAGTGCCCGGATGCCGTGCTGCGAGAGGAACTCATTTTCATTGAGCATGACTTCAAGAATGCGCTCAAGCTGCGGGCGGCTGGCGACTGAAAAGAGCCTGCGTTCCTGCTTGCCCTGCGTCTTCATGCAAGCCATGTTGCCGGCGAGGTCAGAGCGATTTTCAATAAACCATTCCAGACGCCGCTTGAACGCAGGCATGGCGTTCAGCAGTTCCGGATTCATGGTCAGCACGGCAAACAGCGGCATCAAGCCCACCATGGAATGCACGCGCAACGGCAGGGAAGTGCCGTCTGAGGAATGCAGCACGTCATAAAAGAACCCATCTTCTTCGTTCCACAAGCTTATGCCGTCATCACCTAGGTGGTTCATTGCGCGGGCAATGAAGATAAAGTGCTCCCAAAACTTGCTGGCCACGTCTTCATAGACCGGATCTGTGCTTGCCAGCTCCAACGCTATGGCCATCATGTCGAGCGAGTACATCGCCATCCAGCTAGTGCCGTCTGATTGCTCCAGAACTTTGCCTCCGGGCAGAGGCAGGTTGCGATCAAAGACGCCGATGTTATCCAGACCAAGAAAGCCACCCTGAAAAACATTGAGGCCTTCAACGTCTTTGCGATTGACCCACCAGGTGAAATTTAAAAGCAGCTTTTGAAAAACCCGCGCCAGAAACTCGGTATCGCCCTGGCCGCCATTTTTAGCGCGATCAATTTTGTAAACCTGGTACGCCGCCCACGCGTGCACAGGAGGATTCACGTCGCCAAAAGCCCACTCATATGCCGGGATCTGCCCGTTGGGATGCATATACCATTCGCGCAGCAGAAGCACCAACTGTTCCTTGGCAAACTCGCAATCCACCATGGCCAGCGCAACGCAATGGAAGCCGAGGTCCCATGCCGCGTACCACGGATACTCCCACTTATCGGGCATGGAGAGGACGTCAGCGTTATAAATATGTGTCCAGGCGTGATTGCGCCCGTTCTTGCGCGACTCCGGCGGCTTGGGCATTGCAGGATCGCCTTTGAGCCAGTCACGAATCACATAGTGATAAAACTGTTTGCCCCAGAGCATCCCCGCAAATGCCTGGCGCATGATGTTCTGCGTGTCCGCGTCCGCCGATTGAGGAATTACCGTGGCATAAAACTCATCCGCTTCCTGCTTTCTTGCCGCGAAGATATTTTGCAGCCCGGTTCCAAGGGCTGAATCGCGCGGCATAGCTGTCTCTGCACATTGCAAGCGGAGATTCACTGTAGCCTGCTGGCCGGCTGGGACCGTCAACTTGTAATAGATGGCGGTTTTGGTTCCTTGCCGCGCCGGATTGACGGCATCTTTTTCACCATTGATCACATAGCGGTGGAAAGCATCTTTAACGAACGGCGAGCTGTTGGGAACGTTATAGAGGCGCTGGAAATTGGTTTCATTTTCAGTAAATAGCGGAGTACCGCCCTCGTCGGCATAGAGCCAGTAATTACCAATCTCTTCTTGCTGCACGCGGATTGCGCCGGACGCTGAATCAAAGATTACTGATGGCTTGGCGCTCCCTGCAACCCAAGACCAGGTGTTGCGGAACCAGAGCGTGGGCAGCAGGTGAATCTCAGCCGCTTCAGGGCCGCGATTGGCCGCAGTGATGCGGATACAAATATCTTCAATCCCCTGCTTGGCGTATTCCACAAAAACGTCGAAGTAGCGATC
>DASRDW010000223.1:0-25124 GCA_035652415.1 Candidatus Angelobacter sp.
GGCCAACGCGATTGGCGGCATTCCGTGGAAAGGCGTGATTCTGTTGGGCAGCCTTCAGGCTTTTTTGGGCGCGGTGATTGTGGCCATTGGAGTACGCGAAGGGCCTTTTGCAATGCCGCAATCACGTTTTGACCCGGCACAGATTTTTGAGATTGTCCGCAATAAGCCTCTGCGTTTGGCCAACCTTGGCTACCTGGGACACATGTGGGAGCTCTACAGCATGTGGGGCTGGATTGCTGTGATATTTGCCGCTTCTACCGGCTGGCCACGCGTTCAATATGAATGGGTGACAGCGCTGGCGATTGCCATTGGCGCAGTAGGCTGCATCTGGGCTGGAGCAGCGAGCGATCGTTTGCAAGACCAGCAGGCTTCAATGCGTGTAGCACAACGCGCGCGAGTAACGATGATCGCCATGGCTATTAGCTCTGCGTGTTGTGTGCTGGCGGCACTGGTATTGCATCGGCCAGCCTTGTTGATTCCGCTGGCGATGATCTGGGGCATTGCCGTGATTGCCGATTCCGCGCAGTTCTCTACTATCATCAGCGAAGTCTCCGACAAAAATTATGTTGGCACGGCGCTGACATGCCAGGTGGCGCTGGGATTTTTGCTGACGGCAGGAGTTATTCGATTGATTGCCGCGATTGCCGCCCACTATGGATGGAATTGGGCGCTGGCCAGCATGGCTCTGGGGCCGCTGCTTGGCATTTGGGCAATGAGTGGACTGTTGGCGCGCGGGCCCGCAACTGCAGTTTCCCGCTGAATTTACTAAAAGTGCAATTCATGTTGCAGCGCGGTGTACCATATAATTTTGAAGTCTCCTGTCCTTTTCTGAAAACAAAAACAGCAAGTAATCTTGTACAAAACACCTTTCGCTCTGCCAGAGATTTCCTGACTTTATTTGTTGCGTGATATTCTTCCACCGCTTCAAAATATTATTTCTTAAAGACGGAAGCGAAATATTGCATCGCTATGAAACTGCGGACTCTTTTATCTTTCATCCTGCTGTTGGGCTTACTTGCGGATCTGCCAGCGATGGCGCAAGAGCCAAAAGCCACGCCAGTACCGCCATCGCCACAAGCGCCAGCAGCAAGTGAATCCAGAGTAACCGAGCCGCCACACGCAATGACTGCGGACGACGTTCACGCGTTTCTTGACGGTTTTGTTCCCATGCAACTTGAACGCGAGAACATAGCCGGCGCTGTGGTGCTGGTGGTGAAGGATGGCTCGATTCTGTTTGCCAAAGGCTACGGGTATAGCGACGTTGAGAAGAAAACACCGGTCACCGTGGATGCGACGCTCTTTCGGCCTGGTTCCATTTCCAAACTTTTTACATGGACGGCTGTGATGCAACTGGTGGAGCAAGGACGGCTCGACCTGGAAAAGGATGTCAGTGCTTATATTGACTTCACAATCCCACCGAAATTTGGCAAGCCCATAACGCTGCGCGATCTGATGACGCACACGCCCGGGTTTGAAGAACAGATCAAAGACCTGATCACTGACGATGCCGTGCCAATAGAAACGCTCAAGCAGCATGTTTCACAGCACATTCCTGAGCGCATCTATCCGCCTGGGACCACGCCTGCTTATTCCAATTATGGCGCAGCGCTGGCCGGGTACATTGTTGAGCGCGTTTCTGGACAGCCTTTTAATAACTACCTTGCCGAACACATTTTCAAGCCGCTGGGGATGACGCGTTCAACTTTTGTTCAGCCGCTGCCGGCTGAGCTGAAGCCGCTTATGTCGAATGGCTATAACGTGGGTTCCGGCAAGGCCAAGCCATTTGAGATTATTGAAGAAGCTCCCGCCGGTGCGCTGGCAACCACGGCTGCCGACCTTTCGCGCTTCATGATCGCCCACCTGCAGAATGGAAAATTTGAGAACACGCAGATCCTCCGTCCGGAAACCGCGACCCAGATGCACTCGCGGCAATTTGGACTAAGTCCTGCGCTGAATGCAATGTGCCTTGGCTTTTATGAAGAGACGCGCAATGGGCATCGCATTATCGGCCACGGTGGAGACACGATTTACTTCCACAGCGACATGCACCTGATGCTGGATGACGGAATAGGCTTTTATGTTTCTTACAACAGCGCCGGCAAGGGCGATATAAGCGCACGCACCGCGCTCTGGGAGCATTTTCTTGATCGCTATTTTCCGTACACGCCGCCCAAAGTTGAAAAGCTCTCCACGGCCGATGCCGACGCCAAAGCCGTAGCCGGGCATTACCTCACCAGCCGTCGCTCTGAGAGCAATTTTCTGAAAGTAGGGGCAGTGGATGATGATCTTAAAGTCACGCCTGATGAAAACGGCACTATCAGGGTTGAACCGCTCAAGGATTTCAATGGCCAGCTGAAAAAATGGCAGGAGATTGCGCCACTCGTCTATCGATCAGTGAACGGGCAAGACCTGATTGCCTTCCGCCAACTCGACAACAACCGGATGCAACTTGTCCCCAACTTCCCTGCCGTGGTTTATCAGCGCGTAAATTTGGCTGCCAACAGCGACTTCAACCAGATGTTGATATTCGCGGCCATCATTGTTCTGTGCTTAACGCTAATCTTTTGGCCGGTGGGTGCGCTCGTGCGCTTGCATTATCACCATCGGCTGGAGCTTGACGCCAAATCTTTGCGCTTGCGTCCGTGGGTACGGCTGGTCTGCGCGATTGACATTGCATTCCTGCTTATCTTCTTTAAGGTGGTGACCAGCGATTCACTCGCCACGTTCAGCTCACGCAGCGACTTCAAGTTTCACTTCATCCAGACGCTCGGGGCTGTGGGCGCTGTGGGGATTGTGGTGGTAGTTCTTGCCTGCCTCAGCTCATGGCGCGATCCGCATGAGTGGTTCTGGTCAAAGATGTGGAATCTTCTCCTGCTGCTGGCGTGCGTGGCCTTTGTATGGTTCTCAATCCACTGGAACCTGCTGAACTTCAACTTGAACTATTAGCGATTGCGAATCGCTCGAGTCAAATACATAAAGACGACGTCCTGGTTGAGACGTCGTCTTTATGCTTTGCGCCCTGTTAAAGTTTGTCTTTAGGTCTTCTATTCGCGCAATTGTCACCGTCAAAATACTACTGTGCAGTAAAAGTCGCCGCGCACAACGCTACTTTTTGCTGGATGGCTGCCACGTTGCCGCTGGGGGCTGCAACTGCTCCGCCGATTGGAATCGGTGTAGGAGAAGCCTGAGGAACTGGCGTGGGAGAAGGCTGAGGCGCCGGCGCCGACGCACAATCGCTTGGCGGCTTGGTTCCATGAATTGCCTGTCCGGCGGAGCCTGGGCCGTGCAGCTCATTATTTTGGCCACAGCCATAGCCGGTTGTTTTTGTGCCACCGCAACCAACCTGGATTCCACCAAAGCGCGGGCGTCCGACCGTGGTATAACCGCCTACCAGCACTCCGGAAGGAACAATGGGAATGCCCTGCGATTGCGGATCAAAACCGGTGCTTGAGCTTTGCACCCAGTTGCCGCTTCCGGTAATCGGGAATGAGCACGCTCCACTCGGAGTGGAGCAATCCACTGTGTGCACGTCACCCGGGGGATTCACGTTGGTGAAGGTCAGGACCGGCGTAACCGTAAAGCTTGATGAATAGGTCCCGCCTTCTGAGGTGGTGGTAGTAAAGCTGATAGAGCCGGTGCCGCTCTGGTTCGCCAGCGCAGTGGTCACGTGATAAGTGCGCCCATCCTGCAGCTGCATATCAGGACTGGAAGCCAGGTTCAGCCCTTTAAGCGAGAGCGTGCCGGTGAAATTGCTGCCGAGAGTAACCGGCCCGCGTGAAACCAGCGTATCCGCCTGGCCGAGTGATGAGTTCAGCGGAACGCCGGTGAACGATACCACCGAATTTTTTGGCAGCGAACCTAAAAGTGTGCCGATATTCACGTTGCCGAAGTGAGAAAAATCAACCTGGGTCCCGGTGCCGGTGACCCACGTGTCGTCTTCAGCCGGAATGGTTTGAGCGTTAACTGAGACCGTTGCTATGGCAGCGAGCAAAATCGTTGCCAGCAGCATTTGCGCAGTGCGATGCATATTTGCCTCCTCTAGCAAGTTGCAGGCCCATGAACTGGATTAACTCTAGAAGAGGGTTATGGGACAAAACTTCTCTGGGATTGCGAGGTTGTGGGTGTCAGAATGGAACATCGAATTACCGAATTTTTATACAGGATCTTCGTTTTTTCATTGACAGCGAAAGCATCTTCGCCTATGCTGTCTAAGTACGACTTTCGACCGAGTACGAGACACGACCGAGAGCGGCATCGGGGAACACAGCTTTTTAGCTCCTTAGCTTTGGGCTAAAGGTTGAACGAATCCAAAAGGCCTGCAACTTGAAGAGCATCCGCCAGGGCGACTTTAACTCCAACAAATCAAAAGAGTTGGTTGGGGATCCCGAAGTTTGCCGGTTGGCCTGTGCCTTAGAGACCAGCGGTAAGCCTGAGTAGCCGGCTTGTTTCACTGACTGCCACCTTGCATACTTGAAGTGTGTCGGAACAGCAGTTCTTAGTATTTAGTAATAAGTTTTTAGCAAAACTAAAACCAAGCAAAGCCAGAGCCATCCAGCACACGGATGGCTTTTTTATTCTCTGCCCATTCACGCCACGCCCCATCCGTTCTGCAAGAACACGGAACGAATGGGGGCCCGCAAGAACCAACCATCGCAAAAAAATGAATACACACGGAGCCAGCAATGACCAAAGACGAGATTATTGCCATTATCAAGGAGTGCGCAGCGGAGTTGGGGCGTGTCCCGAACGTGCCGCAATTAGAAAAGACAGGCCGGATAACGCGATATCAGATCGACCGAGTATTTGGTTCATATGCGGACGTATTAGAAGCGTGTGGACTGCAGGGCCGAGGGGCCGGGTTTCGGATAGATGAGGATGAGTTGACGCGCGACTTTGCCCTGGCGGTCCGGAAGCTAGGACGGATTCCGACATCCTCCGAATGCCGGCTGCACTCAAAGTACAGCATTCATCCATACCTGAGATGCTTTGAGACGTGGACCAAAGTTCCGCAGGCGGTGATGGCATCCTTGATGCGCGCACGAGATCGGGAGGAGTGGGAAGATGTGCTTGAGATCCTGGGGAAGAGGTTAAAGTCAAAGGCAAAGGAAAACGGCGAGACGTCAAAATCAGAAAATTCTTCACCTTCAGGAAGGCAAATTCACTATCAAGATACTTTTTATGGACCTCCGCTTTTCCCTTGTGCGGTGACTTACGCGCCGATCAACGAACTTGGGGTGATGGTGCTTTTTGCGGCGATGGCGAGAGACCTGGGATTCACCATTACGCACATACAGGGACAGTTTCCGGATGGCGAGGTGATGCGGGAGGTGGAACCAGGCCGCCATCAACGGCTGCCGGTGGAGTTTGAATTTGAAAGCCGCAATTTTGTAACGCATGGGCACCCGGTGGATGGGTGCAAGATGATTATTTGCTGGCGGCATAACTGGCCGGAGTGTCCGGTGGAGGTGCTGGAGCTGAAGAGCGTGATGGAGAAGTGGAGGAAGTGAGCGCATTTGTTTTCTAGTCCCGTGTAGCGGGACGGTCGGTAATAGCCCGCCGTTTCAACGGCGGGAAAAGATAGAGGTTTAACAAAAGTCCCCTTTAGGGGACGACTGAAACCAGCTAAAATGCCGAGCGCATGTCTCACACATATTGCAGCGCCCTTTTCCATTGTGTGTTTTCCACCAAAGATCGCCGGCCAATCATTCCTTTGAATCTGAAAGGGCGACTTTGGCCATACATTGCGGGAATTGCACGTGTGAATCAATTCAAAGCCCTAGCGGTCGGCGGTATGCCAAACCATGTTCATGTTCTCTTGTCTTTGCCGGCAACAATGACCATCGCCAAAGCTCTCCAATTAATTAAAGGCGGATCGTCGAAATGGATCAACGATCATCTTGAGCGGCGTTCATTTGTCTGGCAGGATGCATACGCTGGTTTCAGCATCGGCATTTCACAAGTTGAGAACACGGTTCGATATATCAACGACCAGGAACGACACCATAAGCGCATGACCATTGATGAGGAATTAAGCGCGCATGTTGGAGCGACATGGAATCAAACTGCTGGATTGAAATCCCTTTGGTTTCAGCCGTCCCCTAAAGAGGACTTTGTTTAAATCTCTATTCTTCCCCGCCGTTGAAACGGCGGGCTATTACCATGCGTCCCGCTACGCGGGACTGAACAGGCTACCCCATCGCCTTTCCCAGCTTCTCCAGCGCAGGCCCCAACTCTTGCGGCTTTTTCAGCACGCCTTCAAATAGATCGCCGACACGGTCGAAGCGACGCAGGACGTTGGCGATGTGGAATTGCTGCGGCTTGAGGCCAGGGACAACTTCTTCCCACTTGAGCGGCGTGGCCACTGGAGCGCCGGCATGGGCGCGCAGAACGTAGGGCGCTGAAATGGTTTTGGCGCTGGCATTTTGCAGATAGTCGAAATAGACCTTGCCCTTCTCTCGCGCGGAGACGGTACGCGGCGTGGTGAAGAGATCAGGCCGTTCGGCGGCGACCCAGCGGGCCAGCACTTCAGCAAATGTCCGCGTCTGGTTGAACTCGTAGATTGGTTCCACCGGGACATAGATATGCATGCCGTTGCCACCGGTGGTCTTGGGATATCCCTCAAGCCCGATGAGCCGCAGCTTGTCATGAATGAGCCGCGCGGCTTCAACAATGCGGTCATAACCGCAGTGGTAGGGGTCGAGATCGATCAGGATGAAGTCAGGATGCTCCAGGGATCCGAGGCGGCACATATATGGGTTCTGATCGATGCAGCCGAGGTTGGCCAGAAAGAGCAGAGACGGCCGGTCATCGCAGATCACGCGGGTCTTTGAATTTGCACCAACTGAATTTGCACCAACTGAATTTGCACCAGCAGAATTTGCACCAACCGATCCTGTTCCGCCCGACTGGGAGCCTGACTCTTCGTCGTCGGCCAACTCTTCGCGGTGCAGCCAGTCTGGAAAGCCAGACGCGTCTTTCTGGAAGAAGAAATCGTGATCGATGCCGTTGGGGTATCGCTTGAGCGAGAGCGGACGGTCCACGAGATGCGGCACCAGCAGGTCAGCCACGCCGTCATAGAAGTTGATGAGGTCGCGCTTGGTGTATCCGTCTGCGGGATAGAAAACTTTTTTCAGATTGGTGAACTTGAGCTGGCGGCCTTCAATGATGAGCGTGGCCTCGGCTTGGTCCGGCGAGAGCAGCGCTTCCCTTTCCGCGGGCGGGGCGGGTGCAGCATCGGCGGCGGTGAGGCCGGTTTCGCGCACGACTTCTTCAGCAGTAACGTCATTGCGCAGGCCAAGGAATACCGGAGCGCGCAGGCGATTATCGTCGGTCCACGCAGTGAACTTGATAGTGCAGACCAGCTCAGGCTTGACCCAGATAACCTCGCCGACATCTCTGGGCACGCCGCTGAGCACAGGCTTTTGGGTGATGAGCGGCTTGAGTTTTTCAAACATCGCTTTGAGCGACTGCTGCGTGAAGCCCGAGCCGACGTTTCCAGCATAGAGCAACGATTTATCTTTGTGATAGCCGAGCACGAGCGAGCCGAAGTAATCACGCTCACCTTCAATGAAGCCGCAGATGATGAAGTCCTGCTGCGTGGTGACCTTGATCTTGAGCCAGGCGTTGCTGCGGCGGGACTCATAACGGCTCTGCGCCTGCTTGGCGAGGATGCCTTCAAGGCCCTGTGCACGCACAGCTTGCAGCAGCTCTTCTCCCTTGCCGGCAAAATGGTCAGAATAACGGACGCTTTCATTGGGCAGCAGGATTGAGGCCAGAAGCTGGCGACGGTCAATGAGCGCGGCTTTGCGCAGGTCGTATCCGTTGAGGTAGAGGAGGTCGAAGGCAAAGAAGTTCAGCGGCGGCCGGGTTGCGCCCTTGAGCGCAGGCTTGGTGCCAAAGCCAGTGTAGTTCTGCAGATGCTGGAAGCTGGGGCTGCCCTTTTCATCAAACGCGACCACTTCGCCATCGATGATGGCGGTCTCGGCCTTCACACATTGCTGCAGTGCTTCAGCAATGGGCGCAAACTGCTTATTTAGATTGTTGCCGCGGCGGGAAGACATAGTTACTTTGCCCGCTGCGATAAAGCAGAGCGCGCGGTAGCCGTCCCACTTGACCTCATAAAGCCAGTCTGTTCCCGGAGGAATTCCAGTGACGAGCGTGGCGAGCATTGGCTCAAGCGCCGTCGGCATCTCGGCTTTGACTGCGCCTTCAATGGCTGAAATTTCGGCTGTACCCTGGAGCACACTGCGCGTATCGCTCTCTGGGTCCCAGCCTTCGCGGACAGCGAAGTCTTTTTTCTTGATCAGAAGCCAGTCTTTGCCTTTGCTGCGGTTGGTGCGAACAAGGGCAAACTCTCCAGCGAGCTTTTGGCCGTGCAGTTTGAATTTGAGATCACCAGCTTTCCATTGCTCTTCAGGAGTTTTGTCGGTCAGCCACTCGTAGGTGCCACGATCCCACAAAATGACGTTGCCGGCGCCGTAGTTGCCGCTGGGGATAGTGCCCTCAAAGCTGCCGTAATCGAGCGGATGGTCTTCTACGTGAACGGCGAGGCGCTTGATAGCGGGATCGAGCGTGGGGCCGTGGGGCAGCGCCCAGGACTTGAGCACGCCATCCATTTCCAACCTCAAGTCATAGTGGAGACGTCGTGCGCTATGTCTCTGAATAAAAAAGCGGTTCTCCTTTTGCTCAGCCTCTTTGGCAGGCGGCTCTGGCGTGCGCGAGAAGACTCTTTTTCGCCGGTACTCTTCTAGTGACATGGGCTATTCGAGAGATTGTAATGCACAGTTATTTGTGCTTTCATACAGGTCTACGCCCGTATTCGGAGAATTCAATGGCCAGTACCGTCTGGAAGGGACATCTTACCTTCGGCTTGCTGTCGCTCCCGGTTAAATTGTACAGCGCAGCGAGAAGTGAATCCGTAGGCTTCAACCAACTCCATAAGCATGACAATTCGCGCGTGAAGAACGTGCTTTATTGCCAGGCGGAAGATAAGCCCATCCCGCGGACAGAAGTTTGCAAGGGCTACGAATATTCCAAGGACCAGTACGTGGTCATTGATGATGACGACATCAAAAAAGTCGCCCCGAAAACCGCGAAAACAATGGAAGTTTTGGAGTTCGTGAAGGCTGCGGAAGTCGACGCGGTTTTTCTTGAAAGCTCCTATTACATGGCGCCCGACGAAGCTGGCGAGAAGCCCTATGCCCTGCTCTTTGAAGCGCTGCGCCAGAGCGGCTGTGTCGGCGTGGCAAAGATCGCGATGCACAATCGCGAACACATCGTCATTCTGCGTCCCGGGCCGAAGGGCATTCTGCTCCACACCATGTACTACCCTGATGAGATTCGCCAGGTGGAAGAGTTCCGCACCGACACAAGCCTTGTGAAAGACCAGGAGCTCAAGATGGCCAAGATGCTGATTGAATCTCTTCTGGCCTCATTCGAACCTGAGAAATACAAAGATGGCTATCGCGAAAACTTGATGAAGATGATTGATGCCAAAGTTGCCGGCAAGGAAATTGTTGCGACAACTGAAACGAAGCACAAAGCGCCGGTGATTGATATTTTAGAGGCGCTGAAGATGAGCATCGCTGAAGCCAAGAAGCCGATACGCTCTTCTACCGGAACAGCCGCCGCACCAGACGAAGAGGCTGCCCCAGTCAAGAAAGGGCGTAAAGCCGGCAGCTAGGATCGCCGCCGCAAATTATTCCAGCAAAAATTACTGCATCTTGCCCGGCGTAACCTTCACTGCTTTGTTCTTTTCAAAAGTCATGGTCACCGGATGGCCGCCATTCTCAAACTCAATGGTGCGATCACCGTATTTTTCTGAATCCGAACTACCCGCAGCGCCAAACGCAAAGCTGGCCTGCAGCTCGCTCATCCCCATTGCGCCTTCATGTTTATCAATGGCGCTCCAGATTTCCGGCGGCCAGTGCTTGTAGAGTTCATGCGGATCATCCAAGAACAGCAGATCGTTTACCGTAAAGGTGTAATCATCACCGGTGTTCATTCCAATAGAGGCAGCATATAGACCCGATTCACCTGCCATTTCAAATACCGCCATGATCTGTTTTTGCACCACTGATACTTCTCCGGGTTTAAGCGCAACCGGCTTGCGCGCAAGAATAACGTCCTTGACCTGCAACTTGGCCAGCGGCGGCAGCAGCCCAACCTGTTTAAAATTTACGCTCTTCGTGCTCTTGTCATAGCGATAATAAGGAACCTGGTTCCCGCTTTTCACCCACACCGGCTTGTCTACCAGCTCTTTCTTTGCGGACTCCACGTTGTAAGGAAAAATCTTGTGTGGCGTGACGTAATCGTCCTGGTTGGTTGAATAGGTTGGTTCGGCCTTCTTCGCTGGCGTGCTCGTATCGCGACGGCTGTACCACAAATAGCCCCCTTCAATGGCTCCAGCCACCGCAAAAGCAATCAGCGTGATGCTCAACCGCTTCTTGAGATCAGAATCCATAGTGGATTCAATGTATCACGCCATACAATGATCAACGCTGTCCTTCGAACCCGACGTCCCTTTATTCGCTTGCGGCCCACATAAACCAAAGTGCTAGCATGCCCAGCGACAATATGGGAGCGTGCCATCGCAATATGTTTTGTTTAAAAGCGCCAATAACAGCGCACGCTAGTCCACCCAATGAAAGCAGGATTCCCATCCTGTAAATCTGCAGCAACACGGGATCATAGTGCCGAAATCCGTTGCCTAGAAATGCAAACAGAATGCTGCAAGCAGCCAGCAAAGCTGAAGCAGAGCCAAGCACGAATCCAATGAATGAAATTTTTAGAGCCGGACCACGTGGTTGGCGCCGCCAACGAACCCAGCCCGTAACAAGGACAACCGGCACTACGATGTACGCCAAGATGAAGATCGATATAGGCAGCCGTTCCATTTTTTTCGACACCCTCGTCTATAGCTTGAACAGTTTACTTTCACCTAGTGCCCTGTGGCACCTCAGTATTTTGCCTGACGCCCGAGTAGGAGAGGTTGTCTCTTAAGCGCAGCAAAGGGCCTTATTGCTACTTACAATTCAGCTCTGCTAATTTGTCGGTGTTCAAATTACCGCCTCATCAGTAGATTCCCAATCACAAGCAGTCATTCGGAAAGGATGCTGTGTCGTCGCTTAGGGCAATGGCCTTGTCCGCAATTCTTGCACTCTCCGTTACAGCCTGGGGAGCAACGGAGTTTCCTGCAAAAGTTACTGGAAAGCGGGCAAACATCTTTGTCATCACGTTACAGATGAACGGGAAGGACCGGCACTTCGTCGTGGACACAGGGTGCAGCATTTCGGTGCTCGACCGTGACGCCTTCAAAGATTCATTGGTCTTAGACACGAGTGAGAGCGTTACCCTATTCTCCTCCAGAGTGCATCCGGAGATGATCCAAGTCTATTTGACCATGGCTGGCAAGCGCATCTCGGAAAAAGTATTCCGCACCGACTTAAGCGGGGTCACTGAAGCGTTGGGTATAGCTATCGACGGTGTGATCGGCCAGGATGTCCTATCTCACTTCACAACCGTCACCCTGAATTTCAAAACGCATCGCTTAATCCTGGAATAAGGAGTGTTGCTTCAGCATTCCTTGACGCTGGTCGGCGACTCCGGGCGATTTTGCCAATTTTGGCAATTCTGTTAGCTTCTTCCTGATGTCCATGCTCCAAGAGATCGCTGACGGCCGCACCGACCTCGTCTTCGACTATCTCGCTGCCGGGCATCCCGCCAATTCTACCGACGAAAACGGCGTCTCCCTTTTCAAATGGTGCGCTTATTACGGCGATGTCAGTGCCATCAAATTCCTGCTCAGCAAAGGTGAATCGCTGCAATCGCTGGGCGCCGATCTTGGCCTCACCGCTGCCTGCTTCCACGGCCACTGGCGGCTCTGCAAATTTCTGCTGGAAAACGGCGCGGACGCAAATCGTCCCGCACCTGACACCGGCGAGACCCCGCTGCACTCGGCGGCCTGCAAGCCCTGGCCACAAGCTGCGCTGGTGGTAAAAGTCTTGCTGGCCCACGGAGCCAACCCAAACGCTGTAACAAAGCAATCAGTTGAAACCGGGGCCTTTATGCGCGACGTCCGCACCCGTGGTGAGACTCCGCTTCACCGCGCCGCCGCCTTCTGCGATGAAGAAACGATCCAGCTTCTGCTTGATGCTGGCGCGGCCCGCGACGCCAAAGACATGAATGGCGACTCCCCGCTCAGTTGGGCCAGTTGGCACCTGCGTCCCACGACGATTCTCCGCCTGCTCCTGTATGGCGACTTTCACATCAACCCCGGCCACAAAGACATGGCGACTTACCTGCGCGGCAAACCCCGAGCCTGAAGCGTTGAACGTTGCACGATGACCTTAAATTGAAGCCGCTGGCATCGCTTGCACATTTTCGTTTTGCGGGTGTGCCTTCCCCAGCAGGTAAAGCGCTATGACTGCGATCAGGTTGATGCCGAAAACGAATCCTTCAATACTTGACGATATCCTGAAACCGATCGCCGAGCCCAATTGGGCCTGGAAGGAAAAAATTGTGGAAGAGGTTTGATCGTACTGAAGATACAGGACCATTCCGGTATAGAAATGGTAAGCCAATCCCGGAAAGCTTATGATTGGAATTTGTGCTACGAGCAATACTTGTGCCCACTGAAACGCATGCGTCTTGTTTCTCCACAGATCGACACCTGTCCACCCGCTGAACCCAAAGAGGAAAGCAAAAAAGCCCATCAGCGCCGTGTTGAATGCGCGTCCGCTGCTAGATAGCATGGCCGTCTCACTCATTAAAGCAATAATGATTCCGACCAGCCCGCCAAGGGCCAGCAGCACAGCAACCAGCTTTCGAAACAAATCCCCTCTGTCTTTGCGCATCGCTATCTATTACTTCCCACACCCAGCTTCTTATTAAAAAACTCTGCTCCTGCCTTATATCCGTTCACCCAGCTCTTCCACAGCAGCAGATCATGGATCTCATCAGGAAAAATGAGCTGTTCAAATTGAACATGTTGTTGCCGCAAGCGTTGCGCCAGGTCCACGGTTTGTCCAAAAGGAACGTTGCGATCGTCATCGCCATGAATCAGCAGCACCGGCGATTTCCATGTCGCCACTGACGCTACCGGCGACGAATCAAACGCCAGCTTCTGCGCCTCTTTCAAATCAGGTGCTTGTTCCGCCCCGCTCTCCCAGCGCGGGAGAAACATTGACCAGTCATGCACGCCGTGGAAATCAACGCCCGCTGCAAAAATATCTGAGTTGCGCGCCAGCGCCAGTGCCGTGAGCAATCCGCCGTATGATCCGCCCCAGATGCCAATGCGCTTGCGATCGACATAGGATAGCTCCTGCAGAAATCGCGCGCCCGCCACCACATCTTTATATTCTGACGATCCCCGCCAGCCCGCGTTTGCCGGATCACGGAACCCTCGCCCATACATAATGCTCAATCGATAGTTCACCGAGAGCACCACGTAGCCCAGGCTTGCCAGATACTGATTTTCCGCGTAAGCGTTGTGGTAGTAGTACATGTAGTGGAAGCCCAGCAGCATCTGACGCGGCGGGCCGCCATGCACAAAGATAAGCGCCGGCCCTGGCTGAGTGCGGCCGCGCGGAACAAATAATTGTCCGGGAATTACCAGCCCATCTTCGCTTCGGAAAGTTACCCGTTGCGGTTCAACCAACTCAGTCGAAGGAAAATCTTTCGGCAACGCGTCCGCGGCAATCATCTCCCGGCTTTTTTCGGTCAGGCGATACGGCATTGCCGGCGTCGTCGCGCTCGATCCAAAACAAATAATAGTTTTCCCATCCGCCAGCATCAGCGGATGCCATTCAATAGTCGCGCCATGCGTGAGCGGTACACTCACGCCGATGGCTTTGCCGTTTACGATTTCCGAGGCCCCCAGCGGAATCTTGAATATATGCCGTCGGTCCTCATCATTCTGGTTTGACGTGTAGAGCACCGCAGTCTTATCCGGCGTCAGTTCCACGTCTTCCACATCAAAATCGCTGGCCGTCAACAGCACCGTCTGCCCACCCTTTGCCGGAACCATATAGAGATGGTTTCTTCCATCCTGTTCAGAGCAAAAAATAATCTTGCCGTCTGCAGCAAACTTCAGTGACTCCGTGGCAAACGGCGGCAGTGAATCATTCATCTTCTTGCCGCTGCGCCATAGCTCGTGCGCCTCAACAGGAAGACCGGCGCCCCCTTCCGGCCCAGCATCGGTTCGCGCTGCTTGTGCTGTCTCCACATCGGCCAGCCATATCGCCCATGGTTTCGGACGCTCTGGAATCAGCGGCAGATGGTTCTCCGTCCCACCCGTGCGCAAAAATACAAGCTGCTTCCCATCGGGCGACCAGCGGGGCGCAAAATCCCGGTCAACGCTGGGTGCAACATAACGCACCCGCTGTGCAACGCCATCCTGCAAATCCAGAATGGCGACAAAGCTATGCGTCTTGCGATCTGATGTAAACGCAAGCTGCTTCCCATCCGGCGACCATTGCGGCTCAGCCTCTTCTCCGCGCAGTTCGGTCAACTGGTGCGCCGCCTTGCTGCCGTTCACCTCGGCAACCCACAAATGATGTTTCGCTCCCACCCAAACTGCCCACTGTCCATCAGGCGAGATCTGTATGTCCTCACAGTCTTCTTCGCTGCAACCCATATCGCCAATCAGCCGCGTGGTTCCTGCCTCCACATCCACCGTCCACACCTGCTGCTTGGGGTCTTTGATCTCGCTGGCCGGATTGGCGACATAACCTTCGCTGCTCACCTCAGATCCCCGCGCATAGAGCGCAGTTTTGCCGTCCGGCGTGAGCTTTACGGCAAAAATGTCATGGCCATCATCACCCTGATAATGCGTTATCTGGCGACCAACAAAGCCTGGTGCATCTGCCACCCACACATTGCGCGCTCCTTTACTGTCAAATACCCAGGCGATACGGTTTGCGTTGGCCGCCGATGTAAGCGCCGTGGGAAAGGGCGAACTCATTACCTGTTCAAGGGTAAAGCTGGGCTTTTGCGCGAAAGAAGCAGCCGTAAAAATCAGGATGAAGAAGGCGAGTTTAAGGCGTTTCATAGACGGGACATCATAGCATCGCCTGGCGTCGCAAATTTCTAGTATGAATGAGGTCTCGTATGAGTGCGCTTCTGTCCCGTCAGGACCGCTTTTCCAGATAGCTGCCCACCAGCGCCGCGCAGGCTTCCACAAATTGCTGGTCTTCCTGCGTGAATGTATTGACGAAATAGCTGTTAATGTCAATTTCGCTATAAAGCTGCTTCTTAACAAAGATAGGCACAACAATTTCAGACTTCACAAGGCTTGAGCCGGCAAGGTATCTGGGATCATTGGCCACGTTGTTGACAACTACCGTCTTTCCCGTGCTGGCTGCCGCTCCACACAGGCCTTTATCCAGGGTTACGCGCTCATGTGGATCAAAGCTGCCTATATGCGGCCCAAGCACCAGCGCGTCGCGTGAAGTTTTATCGAACAGGTAGAAACCTACCCAATTGTAGCGAGTCATGGTGGCGTGCAGTCGCTGGACAATCTGCTCCATCAGTGCATCCACTGTGCGCGCAGACTCGGAGAAATACCCAAATTCCTTGAGCAAATCCGTGTGCTTAACCATTTTTTATACCGGGGCCTTACGTTGCAGTTGTTATAACCCGGCCTTAAGCAGCAGGCAATGTCAATTTGGGTTCGCTTGACAAAGAATTTTCGGACAGAGATCTTCCGCCGGATCATGCTGCTGCGAGCTATTTCTTTTTCTCCATGAACTTACCCACAATCACCGCGATGCTCTCAGCAAAGGTCTGTTCCGCACGGGTGAACGTATTGGCAAAATAGCTCTCAATATCCAGCTCTGCCACCAACTCTTTCCCCGCAAAGATGGGCACCACCAGATTTGCTTTTACAATTTCCGATCCGGAAAGATAGCGCGGATCGCTGGCCACATCATTCACCACCACGGTCTGCCGGGTGGTGGCGGCTGCTCCGCACAGTCCTTGGTTGATGGGAATGCGCTGGTTCGGAGAAAAGCTCCCCACATAAGGGCCAACCACCAACACTCCCGGATCGTGTGGATCAACCAGATAAAATCCAACCCAGTTATAGCGGGCAAGCTGCTCATGCAGCCGCTGCGATATATATGTCATCAGCGCTACGGCATTAGGCGCACTTCGGGCGTATGTGCTGAAGTCTTCCAGCAGTGCCTGGTGATTCGACATTGAGTTATACCTGGTGTTTTTAAAGCTATTGGACTTGTTATAGCCCCGTCTTCAGCAACAGGCAAATGTTAATTTTGGGTTTGTTTACAGAGAATTTTGGGGCAGGGCTGTTCCACCGAAGGCCGTTTGCGTTTATCTCTTTGCTTCATGAACTTGTCACATTCACCCGCGATGCCGGCAAAGATTGCTTTTACTGTGCCGCTCCAACTGCTGCAAGAATCTCATTGGCTCTTCCGCTGTCAATCAACTGATGAATTCGAGCTTCCTCTAATCCTGCAGTCCGGCCAAGCAATATTCTGGATTCCTCGGCATGGTCTGGATCCCACTTGGCCATTTCAATCAACGAAGGGAATACGGTTGACTTCAGTTGTTGAAGCAGCTTTGGATTTCGGTTCCTGCTGAGTTCCATTAAGAGTCCCCCTGCCTTATTCCGGTCAGTCCATATGCCGGAATTAAGCATTTCAATGAAACTGTTTGGGGGAATTTCTGAAGCTGTCTTTGAGCTCGAGTTTGCCAGGACAACTAATGCTCTGACAGCATTATTGCGAACTGTCTCGTCTTCATCGCGGCTGGCTCTCACCAGGAGAGCAATCTGTTTTCTCGACTGCGTCCCATATCCGATCATCCAAGCCGCTACCTGACGATCTTCAGGTCTTGCACAGGACTGAAGGACTGCTCTACACGTTGTTGATGAGCACTGCATATTTACGTGCAGCCAATTGCTTGTCGCGTGCGGCACTATCATTCGATAAGCATATACTTGAGAATTATTTTCACCGCTACTTCCCTTTTGGACTGCTTCGCCTACTGCCTCTTAAAGTAATTTGGGGCGTGTTAACAGCCCGGCATTGAGTGTAGTTTAGCGTCAGTGAAACCAGTTCACTCCCAGCGTGAACTGCACCGTGTTGATCCCGGGATTGGGAACGGTGAGTCCAGCATTGGAGATATGCTCGTACCGAACCGCAGCCGTAAAAGCGCGGCGCTCAGTATTAAAAAACTGGAAGCCCAACGCGGCATGAGTAATAAAGTTGACGTGTGAAGTGTTGATAGGCACAGCGTGATTGCTGAAAAGCACGCCACCGCCGAGTTCCAGGTACGGGACAGTACGCCAAAAATTAGTAAAGTTCCACTTTAAGCTCACTGGATTAAACGCTGCAGCATAAGCATTTTTAGCCGGAACCGGTTGCCAGATGTAATACAGCGGCATGAGATCGGCAGACCACTCAAAATTGCCACGCACAAAATCGCCGCCATGGTCATCGGTCAGCACCTTGCCCAGACGCACGCCGACGTTGAAGGTGTGCGTATCTTTGGTGCCGCCGGGAACGCTGAACCCGCCGCCCGCCCAAAAGCCAAAATCCCAGGGTTGACCATCAAGGGGTTTGGAGTCCTGTGCAAATGCAAAGCCGCTACAGAAAAAAATCAACAGCAGGAGCATACCGCAGAGGCGCGGAGACGCGGATAAAAATCGGCGGCGCAAACGCATCAAGAATCTCCTGACTGGAAAAGCTAAAAGAGATTATCAGGTGCGAGGCCAAAAGCAAAAGGCGCTTGCAGATCACCTCCCGCTATTTCAATTTCTGGGAAAAATCCGTCTCCATATCGGGGGAATATACTATTCGAGACCTGACTTTGCTGAAATTTAGTGAGCCCATGTTCGCAGTGAACATCATGCAAAGAAATGTGCGGCTCTTTTTTGCAATTGTGATTGTTGCGGCCATTGTTCGAGTTGCTGGCGCGCAAGAGCAAAGCATCGATCTGACAAAGGCCAAACAGTACTTCGACGAAGCTCGCAATATCTGCGAACGCGATGGCGGGAAGCTGTGGGGCAAAAGTCTGTGCGGTCCAATGTTGTTTGTCGATCCGGATACAAGGTCTGTCGTCGCCAACCAGGCAGATGCGGAAGGACGACTGACAGCAGATGACGGTATCTTCACCGGTAAACTACCAGCTGAAATCAGCATTGCGAATACTGCGATGACCGGGGCTGGCGTGCATTGGACCGGTGCTAACGCTGCCTTTCAGTGATAAAGTCCAGGTTAGTTACGATCCAAACGGAGTCTTTCCTCTCGACGACAATACGAGTGCTTATCCCTCCATTCGCGTCAGCGATACTTGGGGCATTCTGGATGTCAGCCATGGCGCGCTCATGGTGCGGGAGCAAGGTAAGTTTGCCCGCGTTGTAGTTGAGGCTCCAAAAGATGCTGAAGGCAAGAGCGGCGAGATTGACCAAAATGGCTGGAAGTTGAGTCTTGCTCCAGGTTGGACCATCAAGAAAGGAGCACGGCCAGGCGATTTTACAATCGAGAAAAAATAAAGGACGGCCTCAAAGCGCCTTCCGCGATTTGCTATTCGTCGGAAAAATGAAAAGGGTAATCTGGAAAGTTTCCAAATTACCCGATTACCAAATTATTCAATTACCAAATTCTCTTATCCCGCTACCTGCTCTAACTGTTCCTGATCGACGTCAAAATTCGAGTACACGTTTTGCACGTCGTCGGCGTCTTCCAGTGTTTCAAGCAGGCGGATCATCTGGTTGGCCGGAGCGCCTTCCAGCTTAATGTAATTCTGCGGAACCATCCCCAACGCCGAGTGTACAACCTCAATGCTGGCTTTCTTTACCGCTTCAACCACGCCTTCAAATGCATTGGGAGCGGTAAGAATTTCCCAATTGTCGCCGTCGTCGTTGAGATCATCGCCGCCGGATTCCAGCACGATGTTCATCAGATCGTCTTCCTTGGCAGCGCCTTTAGGCACCACAATCTGCCCCTTTTTTTGGAACATCCATGAGACAGAGCCGGCCTCACCCATGTTTCCGCCACCTTTGGTAAAGGCATGTCGGATTTCGCTCACGGTGCGATTACGATTGTCTGTGGTAACTTCCACCAGGATCGCTACACCGCCTGGCCCGTACCCTTCAAAGGTGATTTCCTCATAGGTTGCGCCAGGAAGTTCGCCGGTGCCGCGCTGAATGGCGCGTTTGATGTTGTCAGCAGGCATGTTCTCCGCTTTGGCGGCCGCAATGGCCGTACGCAGTCGCGGATTGCCTTCAGGATCACCCCCGCTTTTGGCGGCCATGGTGATTTCCTTGATCAGACGAGTAAAAATCTTGCCGCGCTTCGCGTCCAGCGCGCCCTTTTTGTGCTTGATTGTGGCCCATTTAGAATGGCCAGACATGTGGATAACCTCGGAAAATCAAAGATTTACGCAGCCGGTGGGAGCGCAATGAGCGCCTAATGGCGCAAGAAAACAAAGTAGATTATAGCATGAGCTGGCGGTAACACTCCTGCGCCTTTCGTGAAACCGGCTGCGGGGTAGTTGGTCTTTGGACGCCCCGCAGCTATCGCCGCTCATCGATTGAGTAGCTGCTGATCGCGATCCTCTGCTGCTTTCCGCTTAAATGCATAAAACACTGCCAGCAATGGCGGTGCCAGCAGAATCGCCCACCAGAACGGAATCAGCAGAGCGACAGCAATGGGGGTTAGCAATGACACCCAGAACGGCACCTTGGCTGTCCGCTTCATCAAATACGGTTGCAGGAATAGGCCGTCAATTACCATGATTACCGCAAAGAGGATTAACACATAAAAAAAGCGCATGTGGTCATAGCTGAGCGCTCCCAGAATCGCTGGAATAATCACCGAGATTGGTCCGCCGAAGTTGGGAATAAATTGGAGCAGGCCAGCCAGAATCGCCCACACGGGTGCCCATGGAATGCCAATAATCCACAATCCAACGAACCAGAGGACTGCCACTGCCAGCGAGTCCTGGCACTGGGCAATAAACCAGTTCTTAAGCGCTGTTCCGGTGGTGCGAGCATGAGAACGCCAGTCCTGCATGGTCATTCAGATGCCTGAAGCAGTACGCTTAAATTTTGGTAAATGAGTAATCTGGTAATTGTATAAATTCAAAAGCAGCACAGTCTTGTGTTCTCATTTACCAAATTACCAATTTACTCAATTACCAAACCTGAACACATTGCCCTCTTGCTAAAATGTAATTATGAAATTTGGCGTCATCATCTTTCCCGGCTCCAACTGCGATCACGACAGCTATCACGCCGCCATCACTGCTACGGGCGGGCAGGCCACCATGCTGTGGCATGAGTCTCGCGACTTGGAAAATTGTGACGCCATCATCGTGCCCGGCGGCTTTGCCTATGGCGATTATCTTCGCACCGGCGCGATTGCCCGCTTTGCGCCCATCATGCAGGAAGTAAGAAAGTTTGCTGCTAGCGGCGGCCTGGTAATCGGCATCTGCAATGGCTTCCAGATCCTTTGTGAAGCTGGGTTGCTTCCCGGCGCGCTCATGCGTAATGCCGGACTCAAGTACATTTGCAAATTCGTTCATCTGCGCGTGGAGAATGCTGATACGCCCTTCACCAACGCATGCAAATCGGGTGAGGTGTTGCGGATTCCTATCGGCCACATGGAAGGCAATTACTATTGTGACCAGCCTACGCTGGAAACTCTGCAGCACCAGAACCGGATCGTTTTCCGCTATTCCACGCCTGACGGACAGATCACTGCTGAAGCCAATCCCAACGGCTCGCTCGATAATATTGCCGGCATCTGCAGTGAAGGTCGCAATGTGCTGGGCATGATGCCGCATCCCGACCGCTGCAGCGAACAACTTTTAGGTTCCGCTGATGGTGCCAAGGTCTTCCGGTCAATGGCCATGGCCGGTGTCGCCACACGATAGCCTGACAAGCTTCCCTCTTAGCAGCCATCCGCATCAAAGCATCAGAACTTCCCCTGGTTCACCGGATCTAGGAGAATTGTTATGCGCTTAAAAACTGCAACAGCTGCTCTGGTTTCTCTACTGCTTGCCTTGGCCATGGGCTGCACATCCAACAAAGCCAGCACGCCAGACGTAAAAGACCAGGTCACAAAAGCCCTTGATAATGCAGGGTATAAAGACCTGAAAGTTGACGTGAACCATGATAAAGAGTTGGTAACCCTTACCGGCGACGTGAAGACGCAAGAAGACAAAGACCATGCTGAAGATTTAGCCAAAGCCGCAGCCAGCGGCTACGTGATTTCAAACGAGGTTGGCGTGCGTCCTGAAGGCGTTGAGAATGCCGCCAGGAAGATAGATACCAACGTGGATGACGCGATTGAAAAAGACTTTAAGGCTGTAATCATCGCGCACCGGCTGGAAAAGCAGCACATCCGCTATGACGCCAAGAACGGCGTGCTCACCCTCAAGGGCGATGTTGACACTTCAGGCATGCGCGAACAGGTAGAAAAGCTCGCCGCCAGCGTACCCAACGTGCAGCAGGTGGTGAACGAGTTGGATATAAAAGGTAAGCGTAGGCCTTCAGGCATGTAGCGCTGCCTGACTGCTTAAAATTAGACGGCATAAAAGGGACGGCATAACGCTGTCCCTTTTAAATTCCTTCCATAAAGTTTGCGTTATGCAGCGCAAATCTGGCGGCTATAGGTTCTTCTTTGCCCAGCTTTCAATACGTGAGAGCGCGGTCGCCAAGTTCTCCATTGAGTTCGCAATGCTGAAGCGCAAATAGCCTTCTCCATACTTGCCAAACGCCGTCCCAGAGAGGCAAGCAACGCCCGCTTCATTCAGCAACGCTTCAGCCAGCTTGCGCGATTCCAAGCCTGTCTCCTTAATGTTGGGGAAGGCATAGAAAGCGCCGCGAGGCAGACGGCAGCTGAAGCCTGGGATCTTATTCAGGCCGGCTATAAACTTGTCGCGCCGTGCATGGAACTGCTCACGCATGTGGTCCACTGCTGACTGGTCGCCCTTGATGGCTTCCATTCCGGCCATCTGCGTAAAGCCGGCACTACAGGAGTTTACGTTGGTCATTAAGCGGCCAAAATGTTCGGCCAGCTCTTTGCGCATTACGCCGTAGCCCAGGCGCCAGCCCGTCATGGCATAGGATTTCGACCAGCCATCCAGCATAATGACGCGATCTTTCCATCCCGGCTGCGACATCAGTGAATGGTGGCTACCTTCAAAGATCAGGCGGCTGTAGATTTCGTCAGACAGCACCATGATGTCGCGATCACCAATGGCAGCAGCAATATCTTTTATGTCCTGCTCAGTCAGCACGCCGCCCGTGGGATTATGCGGGGAATTCAGAACGATCAGCTTGGTACGATCGGTAATCAGGTCAGCCAATTCGTTGGGATCGAGACGAAAATCATTCTCTTCCCGCAACTGCAATGGCACAGACTTGGCACCGGTGAAATTGGCCAGCGACTCATAAATCGGGTACCCCGGACTGGGAAAGATCACCTCATCGCCCTCTTCCACCAACGCGGTGAAGGTAAAGTAAATCGTGGGCTTGCCACCGGGCACGATCACAACTTCATCTGAAGTCACTTTCACGCCGCGCGATTTAGTGACCTCTTCAGCTACAGCTTGGCGCAATGCCGGCAATCCGGCTGAAGGCGTGTAATGCGTGTAGCCCTTATGAATGGCATCAATACCGGCTTCAATTACGTTTGCCGGCGTATCAAAATCCGGCTCGCCGATTTCCAGATGGATAATGTTTTTGCCCTGGGCTTCAAGCGCGCGCGCTTTGGCAAGGGTCTCAAAAGCGGTTTCCGTTCCAAGGCGGGCCATACGTTTGGCCAGCCGCAGTTCTGTGGGAGTAGTAACTGTGCTCATGACTTTTATATGATGCTCTTCTGATTCGATTTACTCGTTGACCGCTTGTTCCTGGCTCTGTGATCGCAATACATGCGCCACGGTATAAGGCACACGTCGCGACGGCTCCTGGAAATTGCGTACCTGTAGGTCGCCCAGGAGTCCCAGCGCCAGCATCTGTCCGCCAAAAACGATCAAAACCGCGGCTGAGATCAACAGCGGGCCGTGTTGGCCCATCACGCTCAAGTGCCAGACGATTTTCGAAAGCATCAACCAGAAGGCGATTCCCAATCCGCTTAGCAATGAGAGCATGCCCACGGTGCCAAACAGATGCAGCGGGCGATACATGTATTTCAGCAGGAAGCGGATGGTCATCAAATCAAAAAACACGCGGAACGTGCGCGAGATGCCATAGTGCGAATTCCCTTTTGGACGCACGATGTTCTTGATAGGAATTTCGCAAATGGAAGCGCCATACCATGAGGCCAGCGCCGGGATAAAGCGGTGCAGTTCGCCATATAAAGGTAGCTGCTGAATGATCTCGCGGCGATAAGCCTTATAAGTGGTGCCAAAATCGTGGATATTAACACCGCTCAGCTTTGACATGGCCCAATTAGCAATTCTGGAAGGCAGGCGGCGCATCACAAAATTATCCACACGCTCTTTGCGCCAGCCGCTTACCAGGTCATAACCCTGTTCAAGCATCTCAAGAAATTTTGGAATGTCATCAGGATCGTGTTGCAGGTCGCCATCCATGGCGATCACGAATTCACCCTGGGCATGAGCAAAGCCGGCCGCAAGCGCTGATGTCTGGCCAAAATTGCGCCGCAGCTTGACTACCACTACGCGGCTATCAATGGTCACAATCTCCCGCAGCAGCTTATAGGTGCGGTCCATGCTGCCATCGTCAACAAAGACTAGTTCAAACGTGTCACCGGTAGCTTCCATGACGGCCTTCAGGCGATCATAGAGTGCGGTTACGCTCTCCTGCTCATTATGAAAAGGTACTACGATCGAGTACTTCGGCATTTCTATACGATTATACATCTCTCTTTTTCGCCCTGGGCACCCCAAAAATGATGAAAAACAATGGGGTTCACCTATGATAACTCTGCCTATTTTGCGAATCCGCCTTATCTGTTTCAGGGTGGTCTCCGCGCTTAGGAAATTTGGCTCGCTCTGCCGTTTCTGGAGCCCGAATCCACATTTGGACGACTTCAGCGCTGATTATGCTCCCGCATTGATTGCTGAAGTAAGTGTCAGCTGTAAATCGCACTCTCTTATGACATCTGCAATGCGTCGCGCCCCATCTTATCTTGAATCTCGATCCTGAAAATTTCCTAAATACAAGGAGTTTTTCCCATGACCTTTCCCAGCACGACATCTCGCACGCACGGGGAGCGAGAAGATCAGTTCACCTCCAGCATTGAATCGCAGACTGCAAAGATTCCCTCAACCGGATATCTGGGAGCAGCCATAGCCTCTATGGCCGGCTCCGCTGTCCTAAAAGCCCTGGGTAAGAATGACTGGGCGCTCTTCGTCGGCCAGTGGGCCCCAGCATTTCTCATCATGGGTGTGTACAACAAAATGGTGAAACAGCACGGTTCTGATGCCTATAGCCGTGCCGCCTGACCGGTTGTTGTCTTGAAAGCCAAAAGGCCCGGTCTTTTATTTATACCGGGCCTTGATTTTTACAGTACGGTCCAGTTCGTCCACTACCTCAAGGATCTTTAACCTTAGATCCTTGTCCAGTGATGCCGTTTGCAAATAATCATGCACCTGCTTGTCCGCCTCGGCTGACTGCTGTCCGTCGATAAACGCATTGAGCCAGGCGAGCAGAAAGAAAATCTTGCGCTCGCGTTTAACCTGCGGCAGCGCATCCAGGGCTGGCCGCAAATAGGGAGCAGTCAGCTCAGATTGATTCCACCAATTAAAGCTGCCCAGGCTCTGCTCAATCCAGTCTTCCGGACGCGAAGGATCATGCAGGTAGTCATCAAAAAATTTCTTTTTGCTTGCCGCATTGGGCTGGGCAGCAGTCGCCATATAGGCATACTTTTTGCCATCGCCAGAAGGATCACCCTTCTCCTCCGCTGCCAGGACAGCTTCCGCACCAGGATCATTCAACGCTACCAGCGTAGCCACAATGTTCCAGCGATCCAGCGGACGAAGCTCAACGCCAGGAACCGTGAGCTTTCCGCTTAGCATATCTTTCAATTCATCGCGGCCTTTTGCGGTCTCAGCCACGCCGCGCAGCGCTCGAAACCATGTGATGCGCATATCCTGTGAAGGTGAATGCAGCATCTGGTCGGTGGCCAATG
>DASRDW010000224.1:0-8552 GCA_035652415.1 Candidatus Angelobacter sp.
CCTGGTAGTCATCCAGATCGGCGCGGCGGAAAACAATCCCGCTCCCTGCAGTTGCCGGCAAGATGCGCAGCGAAACTGGCGCGCCGCTGTGCAATCCTGTGCCTTTGCACTCTACTGAACTACGAATTGTCTGTTCGTAAAGCAGTCTGTCGTACTCAGAAGTCAGATACTCACGGGGGTGTTGCTCAACCTAACCCGTTTTTATTTAGAAAGTCTCGGTCGACTATGTGTTTGCAAATAAGTAGATTACACGCTTCTGTGGAAAACAAGATGTGGCAAAAACAGCACACTACGTGTCTTATATGCACATACGACGCAAATATTGTTTACTGATCAGTTACCCGGATGCTTTTTGGCGTCAGGATCGTAGGTGACTTTGGCATCGAACAGCGAATCGGCAATTCCAGTGTTATACCTGGCATCGGTGAGAAACCGCTGCCGCGTCATCTCGCCATTGTGCATGCGGACGATGTCGTAGGGCGTGTTGATTCCCTGCACCACGTGGTAATTTCCGTAGATCTCAGTTTCTTCATTGCGGTAGCGCGTATCCGGCTCGCGCCAGATGAAAGTTTTTTTGATGGGAAGATGCGTTTGCATGTCCAGGTCAAGCGTAACCGCTTGGTTCTGCTTGTTCATGATGGTGACCCGTTCTACCTCATGATTATCGGCAACGGTCTGTCCTTCATAAAACAGGGCGACATCCGATTCGTTGAGCCAGCGCCGCAAAACATAGTCCAACGAATACTCGCGCTGGCGCAAGTATTCGACCATATCTTTGTCTTCTTGCGGTCGCGTGCCTTTGAAAGTGGTTTCGTAGCCCTTGTCGCCATTCTCGATGTAAATGACGTCGCGTTGCTTGGTCAGCTCCACCCGGTCCTTGTCGGGCCACTTCCAGAAGCGCCAAAACAGTGTGCCCACGCTGTTGGACTCGCCGCGATAGAAACTATAGACACGCCCTTGCTGTTGCATATCCTGGAAGGTCAAATAAGCTTGGCCTCCCAGGGCCTGAATCGCCTTATTGATCAGCTCCCGCGCCTTTTGATCATTGGCCGCGGCCAGGGAGTCCTTTGACACAGACGAATTTTTAGTTGCTGGCGTTGCCGTCCCGGGGGCAGGGCTCTGCGCCGCAGCAGTGAGAGATAGCAGCAGAATCAGCACGCTGATTTTCATGTGGGCCTGTTTACTTAGAAGCAAAATCCGGCAGGGTAGCTGCCTGCGTTCAACATTCATCCTACCAGCACAGCCCCGCCGTTCACGTTGAAGACTTCGCCCGTAATGAAGCCGGCATGTTCGCTGCACAGGAACAAGATAGGCGCCGCAATTTCTTCCGGCGTAGCCACCCTCCCCAGTGGAATGCTCTTAAAGATTTTCTCTCTGGCTTTAGGATCGTTCAAGGCCGGCGCAGACATTTCCGTCGCTACCCATCCGGGGGCAACACAGTTGACGCGAATCTGCTCAGACGCCAGCTCCGTGGAAAGCCCTTTCACCATGCTGATGAGCGCGCCCTTGCTGGCGGCATAATCGCAGTGAAATGCTTCGCCCCGCTGCCCGGCGGTGGAACTCACCAGTACAATGCTCCCGCCCGGCCGCTGCTTCTTCGCCTGAACTTTCATTTGTGCTACCGCATACTTCACCAGCCCGAAAACGGCATCAAGGTTAACAGCCATGGTGCTGCGCCATTGTTCTTCAGACATCTCATCAATCGGAGCGTCACCCGCAGGCCAGACTCCATGATTGGCGACCACGGTATCAAGGGATCCAAAACGCGCGACTGCGGCCTCCACCAGCTTGCCACCGCTCGCCGCACTGTGGAGATCCATTTGCATCGTGGCACAGTTCGTCTCGCCACACTCGCGCACCAACTGCTCCGCCGCTTTCCGCGCCAGCTGATAGTTGAAGAGGACCTTGGCTCCGGCGGCCACGAACATTCTGACTGCCGCAGCGCCTATGCCGCGCGATCCGCCGGTGATGAGGGCGACTTGGTTGTTTACGCTTAATTGAATGGACATACTCTTCCCGAGTTGCCAGCTACCAGTTGCCGGTTGCCAGTAGAACGTTCATCCCCGTTTGGCTCTGCGCTCGCGTTTGTAGTCATAGTTCTTGTCATATTCGATCGAATGAAAAACTGACAGAATTGCCTGTTGTTTGCGGCGCTTAATGTACTCGTCAAGCGCGGCGGTGACGGTTTCTTTCTTAGTGCGGTGCTGTCCCAACTTTTGCGCCTCTGCCACCAAATCACGATATGACCTGCCCATTTTTGACCTCAAGGAGTCTGTCACATCTTAAACTGGCAACCAGCAACTGGCGGCTGCCAACTACTTATACTCGGCTGCGGCCTTAACAAATGCCCGAAATAGCGCCCGCGACAAGGGCTCGTCATCGTAACTCCGCTCCGGATGCCACTGCACCGCTACTACAAAGTGCCCAGGCGCGGTTCCCTCCAGCGCCTCGACCACGTTATCGTCCGGGCAGCGGGCGCTCACGCGCAGGCCGTCGCCAACCACGTCTGCCGATTGGTGGTGGCTGGAATTGACTTCCAGATCGAAGGAATTCAACTCGTGCGCTGCTTCCTGGAGATGAGTCCCGATTTCCGGATCGTGATGCAGCATTCGCGCGAGACTCGAGAAAGGGTCAATGCGCACGCGGTGAGCGTGGATCACGCTACGCCCGGCGGCATGGTTCACCGTGGTTTTGACTTGCGAGGGAATATCCTGCACCAGGGTGCCTGTGCGCCAGACATTCAGCGATTGCAAGCCGTAGCAGATGCCAAGAATCGGCTTACGCAAGTTGTGCGCGTCTTGCAGCAGCAGTTCATCGGCTGCATCGCGCAAAACATCAGCCTCCTCTGTTTTTGGATGCCTGGGCGCATCGTATTTTTGCGGATCGACATCTGCCCGGCTTCCAGGCAAAAGAGCGCCATGACAAAATGCAAGTTGTTTAGCGATTTCCGTCGAGCTTTGCTCCAGGCGGATTACCACGGCTTCGCCCCCGGCTTTCTCGATGGCGGCAATATACTGTGGCAAGGCGCGCTGGGCATACTCCGGATGTCGCGAGTGAAGGTCGGGAATGGCGATCTTGGGTCTCACGGCTATCCATCTTCCTTTACACTGGCCGGCTGTGCAGCGGCGAGAGTCTGGCGGTGATCCATGACCTCGGCGTGCGCGTAATACAAATCTTCCACTGCCTTTTGCGCGATGGCGGCAAGTTTTTCCATGTCGCGCACGGTATAACCTTGGGTAGGAATGGGATCGCCCACCAGCATCTTGAGCGGACGCGGTCGCATATGGAAGGAATTAATGGGCAGCATCTCAAAGGTGCCGACAATGGCAATAGGCACCACCTCCACCTGCGTCTTGATCGCGACATAAAAAGCGCCGGAGAGGAAAGGCCGTATTTGGCCGCTGGCAGAGCGTCCACCTTCGGGAAAAACCACCATAGGCATGCCGGCGCGCAGGGTCTCAGCGGCGCGGTTCAGGCTGCGCATTGAAGAGGCTGCGCTGGTGGCATCCACAGGAATCTGCCGTGAACGCCGCAGGTGCCATCCCAAAAATGGATAGTGAAACAGCTCTTCTTTGGCGATGATGCGAAACTGGAATGGAAGCTGGGTATAGAGCACGGGAATATCCAGCCCCGAAATGTGGTTGGCGGCATACAGATGCGGTTTGCTGGTATCAACACGATCCAACCCGGTCACCGTCACGTGCGTCAGGCACGTCTTCAGGATCAGCCAGGACCACAGCCTGGCAAAGCCATGCTGCAGGCGGCCCTTGCGGTCGAACAAGGAAGATAACAGCGAGAGGCTTCCCAAAATCCCCGTATAGACGAAGATCAGCGGATCAATGATCAGATACGACAGCAGGCCGGTGATCGCCCACTTGAGTTTGGATTCCTGTTCTGCCACGGTTTGGGAAGCTTCGAGAAAATTAGTACCGGCCCTGAAGAATACGCAAGGCCTCTCCTACAATGTAAATCGAACCCGTGATTACTACCACTGTGTCGTTGCCGGCAAGAGCGCGGGCGCGCTGCCAGGCGCTTTCAACGTCAGGCGCAAGAATGGTCTCCGCGTTGCTATGAGAGGCGGCCTGCTCGATCTGTTCCGGAGTGGCCGCACGCGGGGTTTCGGCATGGGTCAGAATCACTTTATCTGCCAGGGGGAACAGGACCTCAGCCATTTCCGCAATGGCTTTGTCGCGCATGGCCCCGAAAATCATTAAGAGTGGCCGCCCTTCATAGTGCTGCGAAAGCGCGGCGCGCAATGCCCAGGCTCCCGCCGGATTATGGGCCACGTCAAGCACAACTTCAGGCGCGCCGCCCCTGGCAGGGAAAATCTGGAAGCGCCCAGGCCACTTCGCCTGGCGAATGCCGGATTCTATCTGTTTAGGCGTAATCGCGAATCCAAATTGTTTCAGTTCTATAGTGGTGGCAATCGCCAATGCAGCGTTGCGCAGCTGGTGCCGCCCTGGCAATGGCAGTTCAACGCAGATTTGCTCTCCTAAAACCGTGAGCGGATACGACCCGTCTTCAGCCCAGACCACCGGGGAGCCCGGCGACACCGGAGGAACATAGGGCACAGCGGTCACCCCACGCGCATCGCGTTCCAGGATCGTGTTGCCAATAACATCATTGGCCTCCGGATGCTGCGGAAGCGTGACCACCACCCCGCGCGGACGAATGATCCCTGCTTTCTCGGCTGCAATCTCACGCAGGCTATTGCCCAGAAAATTCTGGTGATCGAGAGAAATATCGGCGATGACCGAAATGCAATGATCAACAACGTTGGTTGCGTCCAGGCGGCCGCCCATGCCGACTTCGAGCACCGCGATTTGTATCCCCGTGCTGGCGAAATATTCAAAAGCCATGGCCGTCAGCATCTCAAAGAAACTCGGATGCCAGGGCAACGCGCCTTGCGCCAGCAGCTTCTGCGTGGCCTGCTCCACCCGCGAGTGCGTCTCGGCAAACTCGGCATCGCTGATCAGCTCGCCATCAACCCGGATGCGTTCATTGACACGCGTAAGATGCGGGGAGGTGTAGAGACCCGTATGGAAGTTCGCTGTTTGCAAAATAGAGCTCAGCAATGCGGCTGTAGAACCTTTACCGTTGGTTCCTGCGATCAGCACACTGGCAAAGCGCCGTTCAGGATGGCCCAGCGCCTCTAACAACACACGCATATTAGCCAGATCAAACTTATGCGAAGGTGTCTGCGCAAGCTCGTGGCCAAGCTTTAGCAATTCGGAAATGGCGTTATCGTAAGAAAGCATTTAGCAGTTAGCAATTAGCATTTGGCCCTTAAAAAGTTGAGACGAAGATATTTGAATATTAGGACACGACATCGGGCGCGCGCTCGAATTTCCCACACCAGAATTTATTCTTTTATGGCTAAATGCTAATTGCTAAGTGCTAACTGCTCACACTCATAAAATCCAGCGCCCTCGATATATAGCTCTTCATTTCTTTGCGGTGCACCACGGCGTCAAGCATTCCATGTTCCAGCAAAAACTCGCTGCGCTGGAAGCTTTCCGGCAGCTTCTGGCGAATGGTCTGCTCAATGACTCGCGGGCCGGCAAAGCCGATAAGCGCGCCGGGTTCAGCAATGTTCAGGTCGCCCAGCATGGCATAGGAGGCGGTCACCCCTCCCGTCGTAGGATCGGTAAGGACAGAAATATAAGGCACCCGCGCCTCGTCCAGGCGGGCCAGCGCGGCTGAGATCTTGGCCATCTGCATGAGGCTGACAACGCCTTCCATCATGCGCGCTCCGCCCGAAGCGGAAACGATGATCAGCGGCGTACGTTCCTCCGTGGCGCGCTCGATCGCCCGGGTAATGGCCTCGCCTACGACTGCACCCATGCTGCCGCCGATGAAGGAATATTCCATGGCGCTCACGATCACGGAGCGTCCGTTCATCTTGCCTTCGGCGTTAACCACGGCATCTTTCAAGCCGATGGAAGACTGCGTCTGCCGGAGCCGGTCGGAGTAAGCCCGCACATCCACAAACTTCAGCGGATCGGTAGAGGCCAGGTTTTCGTCTTCCACGCTGAAGCTGTCATCTTTCTCGCCGTCATCGAGCAGCAACGCCAGGCGCGTGCGCGCATCAATGCGGAAGTGGCGGTTGCACTTGGGACACACGTTCCAGTTCTGGTCAAGGTCCTTCTTCCAGATCACCTGGCGGCAGCCTTCGCACTTGACCCATAGGCCTTCCGTGCGAACCCGCTTTTCGCTGGACGCTTCCAGCTCCGTGTTTTCTCGTTTAAACCAGGACATAGTCAGTTGCCAGTTACGGACTTGGACGAAGGTAAACTAATAGTATTTCGCAGTAACATACTAACTGGCAACTGCGAAGCATGGTTTATTGGAAAGTGTGATTTCAAGCTTTTGGCGACGCTACGTCCAATGAGCAATTACTTCGCCGCCAGCGGGTGCTTGTTTGTCTGTAAGGCGAGCTGATACTTCTCGAGTCTTTTCTCAAACTCACTTTTATTTTCCGGGGACACCAATTCGGGTGACGCCAACGAAAGTGCCTGTTGTTCGGTTTTGACGGCCTCGTCGTACTGCTGATTCACGTAGCAGGCTTCGGCGAGCGTGTCGAGATGATTGGGGTCGGGGTGATCTTTCTCCGCGTTAACAGCTTTGCGGGCATATTCCAACGCTGCAGCCGGATTGCGAATTGCCGGATCGGAGCTGGTGGCAAAACTCCATGCTACATTGTTCTGCATTTGCGGGTCCCCATACTCGGCGGCCTTCCGGTACCAGGAAGCGGCTTGCGTACCGTCTTTGGGCAGACTTCCGTAGCCATTCTCATACATCTCGCCGAGATAATACTCCATGAGCGTCATTCTGATTGGCTGCTCTAGCAAAAGCGGCCGTGGCGGCAGGTTGGTTGCCGAGGCGTTCATATGCGATGCCGAGATTGTACCAATACGCATTTTCTTTCGGTTGATACCTGGCGGCATCGCGCAGCCAGCGTACGGCCTCCTGATTATGATTTGCCATCAGGGCATCGTAGCCCCACTTGCCTTCTTTGTAACCCGCCGTTCCCGACATGTTGACCAGAGGGCGTCCGAGAGTAGCTGCCCAGAGACCGAATGCAAGAACCGCCGTGATGCTGACGGCGATGCGAGTACGGTGTTCCGGCAAAGTTATGGCGCAGCCTGTGAGAATGCCGAGAGCGCAGCCAACGCCGTGCGCAATATTGCCTACCGGCATAATATTGGTCACCGTGGTTGCAATACAGATGAAGAACCACACAACGAAGAGCTGAATCGTGCCTTGATCAATAGCATCACGAAAGCGCTCGTCACGTTTGCAGAGCACCCAGAGCAGACCGAATAGACCATAGCCGACTCCTGAAAGTCCAACCCCGCCGGTAGAGAAGGCAAACTCAAGCGCATTAGGGCCGACCGCGAACAATAAGACCAGCCCCGCGGTCTTGAGATGACCATAAACCTGCTCGACCAGCGTTTCAAGGTTTTGGAATCTCAATCTTTCTGGGGTCGTAAAAAATCATTGTAGAATGGCTCCTGCAATAATGGAGACCAGTCGTGAAGCCGCTTTTGGCATTTCTTTTGATGGGGTTGGCTTATGGCGCTTGGGCGCAAAGTGACGCCGGTGATGTCGAGTTGCAGAACCATCTTCGCCGCGCCCGGGAGGCTGCAGCTTCGAACAAATATGGAGATGCCTTCAAGGAACTCAAGGAAGCAAACAGAGTAAAAAATAACCATTGTGATGTCTGCTTTCTGCAGGCGGCGTTGTTGTACTCCAAGGTAGGCGACCGTCAGCACATGCTGGAAAGCGCGCAAAAGGCTTTGGAAGCTGCCTCGAACGACGCAATTCGAGCGCAAGCGCATGCCTTGCAAGGCGAGGCGCTCGTGGGCCTTTCAGCTTCTGACGCCAGGAAAATGCAAGCCGCCGAACAGCAATTCCGCACCGCGATTCAACTGGATCCACAGACTCCGCTCTATCGTTTGAATCTGGGCATTATTTTGTTGAAAGAGTCTCACGACGAGGAGGGGGTTCAGGAACTCAACAACTATCTGGCTCAGGCGCCGGAAGGTCCGTTCGCCGAGACGGCCAAAAAAATGATCGCCAATCCGCGGCGGGCCCGCCAGAACTACGCTCCCGAATTTCATTTCACCACGCTGCAGGGAGAAAACATCTCTTCAGAGCAATTGGCGGGCAAGATTGTGGTGCTTGATTTTTGGGCGACCTGGTGTCCGCCTTGCCGGGCGTCAGTTCCCGACTTGAAGGATCTGGAAAAGAAATATTCTCGCGACCAACTTACCTTGATCAGCATCAGCGCGGATGAAGATGAAACCAAGTGGCGCGACTTCTGTTGCCAAGCAAAAGATGGATTGGCACCAGTTCTGGGACCGCGATGGTGATATCCGCAGGAGTTTCGGCGTGAATTCTTTTCCAACCTATATTGTGATCAATGAAGAAGGGATCATTACGCAAAGGATCGTGGGAGAAAATCCCCAGCAAAGTGTCGCTTACCAGCTTAAGGCAGTGCTGGCTTCCAATTCAAAATTGAATGCTAAAAATTGAGAGCTGTAGCTAAG
>DASRDW010000225.1:0-11811 GCA_035652415.1 Candidatus Angelobacter sp.
GGTGTGATTGCTACCACTGTAACTGGAAGCACCAGCACAAGCGGCCTACTCACAACCAACTGGATTCCCATTGGAACGTACACGGTCACGATCTCAAAGACCGGACACACAACCCAGAGCAAGAGCGCAACTGTTACCAGCGGCGTTACGACCACCATTACGTTTACAGGTTTTTAGGGGAGATGAAATGATTCGGGGCCAAGTAATTAGATTGCTGCTGATGGCGTTGGCGACAGGAGCGTGGGCCTGCAGCTTGCAGGCTCAGAGCTATACCGTTCAAGATCTGGGCACTCTCAGGCCGGGCAGCGCAGTGGTGCATGGTGTGAATGCGTCAGGCCAGGCGGTAGGCCAGTCTGGGCATCCGCACGGGGCTGAGACTCATGCATTTTTCTGGGAGAAGAAAGGCGGCATTCGCGATCTGGGGACATTAGCGGGAGGCGATTACAGCTCCGCTTTCGCTATCAATGATTCAGGTGTGGTAGTTGGCACGTCAAACATAACGAACAGTATGCATGCATTCTCATGGACGCAGAGCGGCGGCCTTCACGATCTGGGAACGTTGCCCGGTACCGACGCAAGCTCAGCTTTCGACATCAACAATCTGGGCCAGATTGTTGGCTCTTCAGGCGTTCATGCCGCGCTCTGGACACAAGGCAACATCCAGGACTTGGGAACTCTTGGCGGGCCAACAAGTGAAGCTCACGGAATCAATAACTCCCGCGTCATCGTTGGCGTTTCCGATACATCTACAGGGCCGCACGCCTTCCTTTGGCAAAACGGCTCCATGCAGGACCTTGGTGTTCTCCCAGGAGATACCAGCAGCCGCGCCGATCATATTAATGACAGCGGCATGGTCGTTGGCGCGTCCGAGGGCGGCGGAGGCGTGCGCGCTTTTGTCTGGACCAGCGCAGCGGGCATGCAGTCGCTCGGCTCACTTTCCGGCAGCATCTATAGCGAGGCTTTTGCCGTTAACAACCAAGGGCAGGTGGTGGGCGAATCTTCAAGTCCACTCGGTAATCGCGCCTTTCTGTGGACCAGCCAGGGCGGCATGGTTGATCTGAATGAAGTAGTACCAAACCTACCGGGCGATACGATCCTGGTCGGTGCTTTTGCCATTAACAATGCAGGCCAGATCGTGGCGATTGGTCTGAAAAATCCAAATGTGAGCCATCATGATGAGGTAAATGCCGATAGCCACGTTCATGCCGGCCCCACGCGTATATTCCTGCTCACGCCGCAATAATTAAATTGTGTGCTTTATAATTCGCCCATGCTGGGCGGACGCAGCAACGAGCAGTGGATCGCACAATACGCAAGCAGCCATACTCATCCAATCAACCGGTTTTGCCATACGTTTGGGATTCCGTTGATCGTGATTTCGGGCGTACTTGGCGTGGCCACAATCTTTATTCATGGGCTGTGGATATATGCCGCGGGCTTGTTTGTCTTTGGCTGGATTCTGCAGTTTGCCGGCCATGCTTTTGAGCGTAAAGAGCCTGAATTCTTCCACGACTGGCGCTTTCTGCTGGTAGGTGTGCGCTGGTGGTGGGCCAAAATGCGCGGCCGCGCTTGATTTTCCGCATAAGAGCTGACAAATAAAGCTGCCTCTTCCAAATTTCACCGCAAGATTCGGAGCGGGAAATTCCTGAACAATGTGTATATAAGAAGATAGATGGCATCATCGTCTAGCTTCACGTTGCCGGTTCAGATCCCGTTTGATTGGGAGTCGCTGCTCGCCTTTCTGCGCGCTCGTGCTACGCCCGGTGTGGAAACGGTTACGGATTCTACATATCAGAGAACCATCGGTACCAAGGATCAACCGCAAACTCTTAGCGTGACTTATGACCATGAAAATGCCTGTTTGCGCATGGATTGTTCAGCTGAAACCAGCGGAGTATCCTTAGGCACAATTGAAGCACGCGTGCAGCAGATTTTTAAAGCAGATGTAAATACCAGCCCGATTGAAAAAGTTCTTGGCCGCAGCCCCCAGCTTGCGGCATTTGTCAGGCAGCAGCCCGGATTGCGTGTGCCTGGCGGCTGGTCCAGCTTTGAGATTGCTGTACGCGCTGTTCTTGGCCAGCAGATCTCAGTGCCCGCAGCAACCACGTTCATGGGACGCCTGGTGCGTCTGGCCGGAACACAGCAAAATGAAACGGCATGGCTGTTTCCCACGGCAGCTCAGGTAGTGGCGTGCGATCTCAGCCGGTTGGGAGTTCCACGGCAACGCCAAGAAACGCTGCGAGACTTGGCTGCATTTTTCGCAGAGCACGGCGATGGCTGTGTTGCCCAGCCGGATTTTAAGGAAAAACTGCTTCGCATTAAGGGAATCGGTAAATGGACTGCAGGATACATTCTGATGCGAAGCTGCCAGGACCACGATCACTGGCCCGAAGGCGACTTGGTTCTATGCAAAGCGCTAAGCAACGGCAAGGCACAAATAGATGCTGCACGCCTGGAGCAGACATCCAATCAATGGAGCCCATATCGCGGTTACGCAACAATTCATATCTGGAGAGGTTATGTCAGCAGCAAAAATTCCAACGCCGGTACTAAATGAGATCGAATCGCGCATTCACTCACTTGAGTGGCCACAGATTAAGGCAAGCCTGCACAATTCAGGATGGGCAAAGATCGGGCCGGTGCTGACCGCAGAGGAATGCAAGGAGCTACGCGAGCTATACGCCAATGATCAGCTATTCCGCAGCCGGATCATCATGGAGCGTTATCGCTTTGGAATGGGCGAGTACAAGTATTTCGCCTATCCCTTGCCGCAAATTGTGAAGGAGTTGCGTGAATCTCTTTATCCGCATCTAGCCGAAGTTGCGAATGAATGGGCGGCCAGGCTGGAAGATAAGGTTGAATACCCTGCTACGCATCAACAGTTCATTAAGCATTGCCACGCACGCGGGCAGAAGCGCCCTACGCCACTGATGTTGCGCTATGAGAGCGGCGGCTACAACTGCCTGCATCAGGACCTTTATGGCGAAGTTTATTTTCCTCTGCAAACGGTTTTCATGCTTGACCAGCCGGGAAAGGATTTTGAAGGCGGCGAGTTTGTGCTGGTGGAGCAGCGTCCGCGGGCGCAGTCAGCAGCGCAGGTGATTGCGCCGCAGCAAGGTGAAGGCGTGATCTTTACTACCCGCTGGAGACCGGTGCAAGGCGCGCGCGGGCATTATCGTGTGAACCTCAAGCATGGCGTAAGCCCGGTCACAAGCGGAATTCGGCATACGCTGGGGATTGTGTATCACGATGCGGAGTAAACACTACAGATCTTGCGCTAGCGCCGTATCATCGTAGGGTTTGCTGGTGTCTCCATGGGAAGCGACAAAATTGGTTTTTCTTCGGTAACAACGGTAACAATGCCCATTACTGTTGCTTCATCCACCCGCAGTTTTATTTGCAGAGTGGCTAATTTGTTATCCAACAAATGTATGGTCTTTTTGAAGCTTTTAAATCCCGGCGCATTGACAGTGAGAACATAGCTCCCGGACTGTAATTTAGATTGGCTCCACTGCCCTAACGCTCCTGTCTTGCCGGAGATCTTTTCTTTGCCGCCCTTAAGTTCCAGCAGAACTTCAGCATTTGGAACCACTGCGCCATCCTGGTCCATGACGGTGAGAGCAATATTGGGCTCTTTTTCAGATTTTTGCGTGCATGTTTGAACGCTCTGCTGTGGTTTGGTCTTAGCTACTGCCATGCCTACGCTCATTAAAAAAGTGAGGGCCACGCCGGCAACGCGCGAAATCCTGCGTTGCAACGCTCGCCATCCCCATGGACAGTCCTGGGTCAGCACGGTCCCGTCAGCGCGGCGGTACATGCGCGCGCAGAGGCGCTGGCCGCGATTGGTTTCCAGCAGCTTCTTTACCTCCCGCTCAGTCATGGCAGACAGGTTATAAACATTTAAATTGCACTCTGAGCAATGGCGAACACGCTCGTCGCCAACCATCTTTGACCACTCAATAGGACAAGGAGAAGCAATACGAATGTTGCGAAGAGCCAGAATCTGCTGCGAGTTCTTTGACTGCGGCGAGCTCTTTGGCGAAAAACCGACGAAAGGCTTCATTGTGTGTATCCCCGTATCCAAAGAACGGCTTTTTCAGAGAAGCTTGCGCAATATTGTTTTGCAAAAACCTGCAGCATTTGCGGCGGCAAAGGCGCCAAAGGAAAGATTATTTGGATTTTGCGGCGGCAGGCGCCGGTTT
The DNA here is from genome assembly GCA_035652415.1 of Candidatus Angelobacter sp. Lineage (GTDB taxonomy): Bacteria > Acidobacteriota > Terriglobia > Terriglobales > Acidobacteriaceae > Angelobacter. Next base: position 4,203 of record DASRDW010000225.1, read on the forward strand.
TCTTTTCAGCTTGTTGAAATCCACCATATATACGCGTAGCCCAAATTCAGGCGTCGTCTTGGTGTAGCCTGCCACCAACTGTTCTTTGTAATGGTCCAGAAAAAAGTCGAACGGATCGCGGGGATCGGGATCGATGATCACCATGTCAGTATCAGTCATGATCAGCTTTCCAAACTGCAGCCGGTTGCCATGGTATGCCATGTAATTGCGCGCGGAAACTTTTTCCCACTTTTGCTTTTTCAGATCGCCAAAGACCTGCACAATGTTGTTGGGTTCCAGGCGTATGCTGCTGATGTGGCCGGTAATCTGCGGCGGAGGAAGAATCTTACTCGGATCAAGAATAAGGTCGTCTTTTTCTACCTCCACGCCCTGGACTTTGCCGGACTTGATGAGATTAGCGATGTCGAGTCCAACCAGGTCCATAAGCCCCTTTACCGGTAAATGCGCTGCCTTGATCTTCTCCGAATGCAGCCTGATTTTGCCGTCGGGCGTGGCGCTGAGCTGGCCTTCCGTTTCAAAAGTAATATCGCCTTTCTTGTGCAGCTTGCCCTTGATCTTGAGCCGCCCCTTCTCAATACTGATGGCCAGGTCTTTAAGCGGCGTATCTTTTCCGGAAAACACGTTGGCGTTGAGCACATTGGCCAGCGACTGGGGATCAATCGCGATTTCCGCTGCTGTGATTTGCAGGGTGAAGGATTTCTTGTTGTCAAAAACAGGCATCTGGCCTGCTTTGGTCGGCACCAGTGAGCCAATCACGTCGCGTAGATGAACGACAACATTATCCGCATAGTGGTACATCACATTATGCATCTGCGTCTGGACTGCGCCATTGTTAGCTTCGGAACGATGCGCGTTACCGGCCCCTGATTGTTGTGCAATAGCTGTGATGGCGAAGGCAATTACGCAGAGTGAATAGAAAATCGTTGATTTTGCCAGAGTATTAAAAGGAAAGGTCAGCACACCAGTGTTGGAACCAGAAAAGGCGGTTTGGGTTGGTAGCTGCTTTCTCAGCGATAATAATTGTGGCCCGTCATCGAAAGGGATGCGGTGGGCAGAAGAGTTGTGTGCTCAATACTGTGCCGATCGTAAATCTGACCGATCTTCCCTGCGGCCAATTGCCCGATTCGTTGAATCTTGCGTGGGTCACCATCATTGCGCGATCAAGCCAATACCGATCTTGCCTAGCGGTGTAAAATTTTAAAATACTTAGTGAGGTCCTATGACGCCGAGCGCAACTGCCGTGGAATTAAAACCCTGTCCGCTTTACATCAATGGAAAACCTGTCATTTCCTCCAGTCAAAAAGACATTCAGCACAATCCGGCCACAGGAGAAGCCGTAGCAGAGATTCCGCGTTGCACACCGGAAGAAATTTCTGCAGCGGTAGAAGCTGCGCAAAAGGCCTTCCCTGCCTGGAGCAAGACGCCGGTGATCCAGCGCTGCAAGGTGCTGTTTAAGTTTCGCGAGCTGCTGGAAAAGCATTCCGCGGAGATGGTAGGGCTGATCATCGAGGAAAATGGCAAGACCCGTGAAGAGGCCCAGGGATCGTTTGATCGCGGCATCGAATGCATTGAATTCGCCTGCGGCGCGCCAACCTTGATGATGGGTGACACGGTGGACCGCGTCGGCACGTCAGTGGATAGTTGGTCAACGCGTTATCCGGTGGGCGTGTGCGTTGGGATTACGCCTTTTAATTTCCCGATGATGGTCCCGTTGTGGATGTTTCCCCTGGCGATTGCCTGCGGGAACACATTTGTGCTGAAGCCCTCAGACAAAGTTCCCCGCACTGCCGTGCGCATGGTTGAGTTGGCGCATGAAGCCGGGATGCCTGCCGGTGTTTTGAACCTTGTGCATGGCGCAAAGAGCACTGTGGACCAGTTGCTCGCCGATCCGCGCGTGCGGGCGGTCTCTTTTGTGGGTTCGAGCGCGATAGCAAAGTACATTTACCAGACTGCTGCCAACAATGGGAAACGCGTGCAGGCGCTGGGCGGCGCAAAAAATCACACTGTCGTGCTTCCTGATGCAGATATTAAATCCACCGTGGCGGCGGTGATGGGCTCTTCTTTTGGCTGCGCCGGCGAGCGCTGCCTGGCCACCAGCGTGGTTATTGCGGTGGGTGAAGCCGGCGATCCGTTGGTGAAAGAACTGGTGCACGCCGCAAACAATCTGACCGTGGGCAACGGCTGCGATGCCAAGAGCGGGATGGGGCCGGTGATTACTGAGGAAGCCAGGAAACGAATCTTGAGCTACATTGAACTGGGCGAAAAGGAGGGCGCAACGCTGGCGCGTGACGGCCGCAAATACCCAGTGAGCAAGGGCAATGGCTACTTTGTGGGCCCAACGATCCTGGACAAGGTAAATCCGGAATCGCGCGTGGCCCAGGATGAAATTTTTGGGCCGGTGCTGTCAGTGGTTCGCGTGAAAGATTTGAAAGAAGCGATTGAAGTGGTGAGCCGTTCAGAGTACGGCAATGCAGCTTCAGTCTTTACCCGCTCCGGCGGAGCAGCGCGGCAGTTCACGCAGAATGTGACGGCCGGAATGGTCGGCATCAACGTGGGCGTACCTGCGCCGGTGGCGTTCTTCCCGTTCTCCGGTTGGAAGAATTCATTTTTCGGCGACCTGCATGCCTTGGGCAAAGACGGAGTTAATTTCTACACTGAAACCAAGGTTGTCACTTGTCGCTGGCCGGAGTAGAGCAAGCAAGCGCTTCCGAGAGCTTGCTGGTTGAGCGGTTAGCAAGGCGAGTTTTGCCTGCCAAAGCTGCCGCGTATCTCAGCGAGTTCCTTGTGTTCGGGGTTAAGGAAGCGGCCTCATGCGTATTCGCCGGATCATTTCTCTTCCTGCTTGCGATTTCAAGCCACGTCAGGATACCCGGACTGGCGCGTTATGACTTCCTTTTCCTGAGCGCGATTGCGATCCAGGTAGTGCTGATCGCAACGCGGCTGGAGAACTGGCGCGAGGTTGCAGTTCTCTCGTTGTTCCATTTGATCGGGATAGGACTGGAGCTATTCAAGACTTCACCCTCGATCCGTTCGTGGAGTTATCCGGAGCACGCTTTTTCCATTTGCGCACTGTGCCTCTCTACAGCGGTTTTATGTATGCTTCTGTGGCCAGCTACATCATGCAGGCATGGCGGCGCCTTAACGTTCGTATGACCGGCTTTCCGAATTTCTGGATGGCGGTAAGCCTAAGCGCACTGATTTATGCGAATTTTTTTACCGACCATTACCTGCCGGATATCCGCTGGTTTCTTTTTGCCGCGGTCATAGCGTTGTTCTGGAAGACCCGTGTGCACTTTACGAGCTTGCGCGTTGAACGCAAAATGCCGCTGGTGCTTTCGTTTTTGCTGACTGGCTTCTTCATCTGGATTGCTGAGAATATTGGCACATTTTTCGGCGCATGGGTTTATCCGAACCAGGCACGAAGGTGGGCGATTGTAGGGCCGGCAAAGATCAGCTCATGGACGCTGCTGGTGATTATCAGCTTTATCATCGTGGCAGCTTTGAAAGAGATTTTTCCGAAACGGCAATTGGCGCTGGCGAAGAACAAAGCTCAGTTAACGGCAGCAGCCGACTAACAGCCAGCGGTCCTGCAACCTAGTCCTTTACTGCAGATGCTTGTTGGCCTGCCTTCTTCTCTGCCCGCACCACCCGCAAAGGTGGATAGGTTAAGAAATTAAAGGCCGTCCGGCTGGTTTTCAGTCCTTCCTGCTCAAACGCCTTTTTGTAAAAGCCGGTCAAAACAAAATCTGAGATCAGCGCTGTTCCTCCGGGCTTGAGCACACGAGCAATTTCCCGGCAGGCCTGGGCACGGCCTTGCTTATCAGGAATGTTATGGATGCAAAGATTGGAGAGCACCACGTCAAAGGCGTCATCAGCGAAACTTAGCTTGCGCGCGTCGTCGCTCCTGAGTTCGACCTTACCTTTTACGCCCTCCACTTCGACGTTCGCTTGCGTCCGCTCAAGCGCGTTACCGGAGAGATCTTTGGTGCTCCAGACATCGATGCCGATGCTTTTGCCCGTGGTCAGGCGCCGAGCCGCACCAATCAACAGCAACCCGCGTCCAGTTCCCACATCCAGGACCTGTTCATCGCCACGCCAGGAGATCATGTTGAGCATACGATCACGGTGGCGGAATTTACCCCATTTAGCGTATGCCAGCATCAGGAAGCCGCTAAGCAAAAACGATCCGCCCGGCCAGAAGGCGCTGGCGCTCCAGAGGATGGTCACCTGGCCGATGTGGATAACTGGAAACAGAATTCCAGAAAGAATCAGGACTACGCCGATCACCAGCAGGTTACGCACCACACCCGGAGCGTCAATACCGTAGTCAGGTTTTTGCGGCATGAGGCGCATTAAAGCAGAACGTGCGGTTCAAGGCAAAGGCTGCCGGTCTGAAAGTAGAAAATTATTTGAGCTTCTTGGCGATCGCTTTGGTAATCAGCTCCAGTTCAAGCATGATGTCATCTTCAATGTTCAAGCCGGCTGCGCGCATTGCACCCAGAGGATCGCGCCTGAACCACTCAGCATTTTCCTGTGAAAGGGCAATCCACTGTTGTAACTGGTGTTCCACCTTGTCCAATTGTGCGAGCAGGCGGTCAGGGTGGACCGAAGGAGTCTTGCGTCGGGACAAAGCGAACACCTCTGTAAACATGATGGGGTTAATACTACCCTTGGAATGACAGAAATGGTGGCTCGTCTAGTTTACTCTTTGAATAACTTTTATAAATATTCCGCTATTTGATCCCGAAATAGGACGCCACGCATTTGAAAACGTCCCAATCTGAAACGACTGAAAGTTGATGCAAGTTTAAAACAGGCATTCGGTTTTTGCGGCTCCACGCTACATACCGCCGAAAACTTCCTGCTGTGAGACATCGCTGAGTGCTAGCGCCTGCCTGCCGCTCCTGCCAATGCGGGTGAAATCGCCGTGAATGCCGTATCCATAATGCGAATCGCTTCATCCACATCGGCCTTGGAGATATTCAGTGGCGGTGAAGTCCGGATCGCATTGCCAAACAATCCGCCTTTCCCCACCAATAGACCGCCTTTGCGGCAATGCTCCATAAATTGATTGGTAGCTTCCGGCGCAGGTTCTTTGGTTGTGCGATCTTTTACCAACTCAATAGCCTGCATCAGGCCCATGCCGCGCACGTCGCCAATGAGTTCATGTTTGTCCTTCAGCTCTTCCAGTTTGTCACGATAATATCTGCCCACGGTATCTGCGTTGTCCATGAGGCGATCTTCTTCAATCAGGTCAATCGTCGCCTTGGCAGCAACAGAGGTCACCGGATTTCCACCGAAAGTAGAGATTTGCAGTCCCTTGAAACTGGCGGCGATCTCTGGTCGCGTTGCCGTCAGGCCGACCGGCGTACCATTGGCCAAACTTTTTGCCGAAGTAATAATGTCCGGCGTAACTTCCCAGTGCTCAATCCCGAACCAGCGCTTGCCGGTGCGTCCCCATGCGGTCTGCACTTCATCAGCGATGAAAAGCCCGCCGTAGTCTTTAACAATCTTGAAAACAATCTTGAAATATTCTTTTGGCGGCGTAATGAAGCCGCCCACGCCCTGGATCGGCTCCGCCAGAAACGCGGCAATCTGCCCGGAGGTTGAAGTCTGGATCACCGCTTCAACATCCTTGGCGCACGCCACTTCGCAACTGGGATAGGTCTTGCCCAGCGGGCAGCGATAGCAATAAGCATTCATCGCATGTACAAATCCCGGCGCCGGGGCCGACAGCGACTTGCGCCAGGAATTCTGCCCTGCTGCCGACTGCGCCATCTGCGAGCGTCCGCTATAGCCGTGCCGCAGCGCAATTACTTCAAAGCGGCCGGTAAACGTCCGCGCCAGTTGTACAGCAGTTTCATTGGCCTCGGTGCCGCTATTTGAGAAAAAACTCTGGCTTATTTCGCCCGGAGTAATCTGCGCAATTTTTTCCGCCAGCGCTACTACCGCTTCATTCGGAAAGACAGTTGAGGCATGCTGCAGCTTATCAATCTGCGTCTTGATCTTGCCGGTTACGCGCGGGTTGGCGTGCCCCACGGAGATAGTGACAATCCCGCCAAAGAAATCCAGGTACTTGTTGCCATCCACATCCCACAGGTGCTGCATGCTGGCATGGTCTGTCACCAGCGGATCTGAGTAGTACAGCGAGATGGAAGGAAACAGGTATTGCTTGTGCTTTTTGATGATCTCGTCTTTGGTCATGTCACACTCCGGCGATTGCTACCAGAAATTGTAATGCTTGTGACAGCAGCCTGCGCGAAAAAACCAAGGCTGAAACATGCGCAGAACAAGCCTCCCACGTAAATAGCCACAGATGAGGCCGAACCTCTACTTCGTTCGTCCGCTTTCTGTCTTCAACTCTTCCGCTGCCGCTGCCTGCGCTGCCGCCAGCCTTGCTGTAAGCACGCGGTACGGTGAGCAGGAAACATAGTTCAATCCAATCTTGTGGCAGAACTCCACCGATGCCGGATCGCCGCCATGTTCACCGCAAATTCCGATCTTCAGTGTCGGGCGCGCTTTGCGTCCTTTCTTTACGCCCATCTCCATCAACTCGCCCACGCCCTGCTGGTCGATCGTGGCAAATGGATCGCTCTTCAAGATGCCACGCTCAATATAGGAAGGCAGAAATTTGCTGATGTCATCGCGAGAGAAGCCGTACGCGGTCTGCGTCAGATCATTGGTGCCAAAGCTGAAGAACTCAGCATCACCGGCAATCTGGTCGGCTACCGTGCAGGCGCGCGGCAGTTCAATCATGGTGCCGACAAGGTAATCGACTTTCATTCCCTTCTCTTGGAATACCTGCTCTGCAACCTGGCGAACAATTGCGCCCTGGTTCTCCATCTCTTTCACCATACTGACAAGCGGAATCATGACTTCAGGTATAACCTTCACCCCTGCTTTTGTCATATTCACTGCAGCTTCAAAAATTGCGCGTGCCTGCATCTCAGAAATTTCGGGATAGGTAATGCCCAAGCGGCATCCGCGATGTCCAAGCATGGGGTTCAACTCGTGAAGCTCTTCCACGCGGCGCAGCAGTTCGAGTTTTTCATTGATCTTGGGTGATTTCGGATCTTTGACTTCCAGTTGCGCAATCTCCACCATCAACTCTTCACGCCGAGGCAGGAACTCATGCAGCGGCGGATCCAGCAGGCGGATGGTGACCGGGAATCCGTCCATGGCTTTGAAGACGCCTTCAAAGTCTTCGCGCTGCATTGGCAGCAACTTGGCCAGTGCGGCCTTCCGGTCAGCTTCCGTACGCGCCAGGATCATATTGCGCATGTGCCCAATGCGATCTTCCGCAAAGAACATGTGCTCGGTACGGCAGAGACCAATACCTTCAGCGCCAAAGCTACGCGCCGCTACGGCATCACGCGGGATATCAGCATTCGCGCGCACACCCAGCTTGCGGTGCGGCTCTGACCACTTGAGCAGTGTCTGCAAATCAGGATCGTCCGGCTTTGCCGGAACGGTTCCAAGCTGGCCTTTGATCACGCGTCCGGTCGTGCCGTCCAGAGAAATCCAATCGTTCTCTTTCAGCGTGAGCTTGCCGACGCGCATCTCCTTCTTCTTCTCGTCCACTTCAATTTCGCCCGCGCCCACCACGCAG
>DASRDW010000226.1:0-4371 GCA_035652415.1 Candidatus Angelobacter sp.
AAGCTGGCGGCAGGTCTGGATCGCTTTCATCGCCTCTTCCGGCAGCGCGTCTTCCAGCAGAATCAGCGCGGGCACTTCCCCGTTCTCCATCCGCTGCACAGCGTTGCTGCAACTGGGGCTGGTTTCAACCAGAAAATCCGCGCTCTCCAGCAACTGCTGGGTAAATAGAAGGCCTTCACGATCGTGATTAACGACAAGAATTTTTTCTTTGCCGGAAGCTACCGGGGTTCGCTTCATTGATTCAATGACCTCGCAACTCTGCTGGCTGCAAATCGGCTTTTTCTGAAAGGCCGGCATTTATGCCTGCTCAATCCGTGGTCCATCAAGACCTAAAGATCTTTCAGTCGCCTGCTCGATTTACAGATTTAAATTTGTGTTCGATTCTTTAGGGCGGTTGTTGCCCTCAACCCTTGAGTGCAAGACTGGCATGACGGCCTAGTTGCGCGAGGTGTGCCCGGACATGGGCTATACAAACTTGGCGGTCGTCATTTTTGGACCCGAGCTTTTGTTTTTTCTTATAGTTAGCTCTGGTCCAGCACAGATGCTTGCCCCTTCTGGGGTCACACGTACTTTAAGATGGGCTTGCGATGGATGTAAATGTCTTTCCTTTACGCCCTTCATGGCGCCAGCAGAACGTCAATCTATTTATAAGAAAATAAAGGGCTTATATTTGACTACTGAAAAGCATTCCGATCATCGGTGGGCTTATACGGTTAAGATTTCTAACAATAAAGACTCTATTTCGCTTTATACCCTGCGATTTCAGAAGCATAGCGGTTGCATGAACCAGGCCAACAAAATCATTCCCTGCATTCACCTAGCTCTAAGATTACCGAACGATCAAGTTATCTCCGAATTCACTTCTTCGACCGGGGGAAGACTCGAGAAGAGTTTTTTGGAAGAGTCTCAAAACTCGACTCTTGGACCGCAAGCTTAAAGCGCTCGACGGTTCCCGCCTCTTGTTTTGAAGATCTTAGCTCATGCTTCCAGGGAGGCTAACCAGCCGCTGCTGTACAATAAAATCCTCTGCAATAATTCATATTTTTTTCGTTCAAACCGATGGTACCGGTGGAGTCTTGATGAAGTCACGTTTCCAGGCATTGTGGCTGTTTATCGCTGCAGGCGCTCTTTTGCTGCCCGCCATGGGCTGCAATGATACTTTGCGCCAGTTCATTACCCCAGTTCCCCCGCCCACTGGCAATCCGGAAGGTCTGTCACATGCGATTACGCTTTCCACAAATCCTGTGGCGTCATCGCCCGGCAGTGACATGCACGTGGATGTTTCCGGTGACAGCAGCGTAGGCATCGTCCCGCTGGGAGTGAATCCGGTTTTCCTGGGCAAAAGCGGAAGCAGGGTCTTTGTCATCAATAGCGGTGACGCTTCAAATCCGCCAACCGTATCGGTTTACACTGCCCTTCTGCCGCAATCGGCGACTGTAAGCGTTGTAACCCTGCCCGCCCCGCCCTTGACAAATCAGGCGCTCACTCCCGTCGCTGGAGGCACCAGCAGTTCAGGAAATATTTTTATCGCCAATCGAGACAGCAACAATATCAGTGTAATTTCCGCTGTTAATGCAGTCACTGACACAATTTCCTTGCCTGCCGGCGATACTCATCCCGTAATGATTGCAGGCAATGCCGCAAACAATCAGATTTTCGTTGTCAACCAGCAGAGCGGCACTGTAACGCAGATCTCCACCATTGACGATACCGTGGTGACATCGATTCCGGTAGGTTCGCAGCCGATATGGGGCGTCATGAGCACCGACGGACTCTTTGTCTTTGTGGTGAACCAGGGCGATGGCACTGTCAGCGTGATTGATGCTTCCACAAGCAAAGTTATTTCCACGGTTCCTGTAGGGAATGCGCCAGCCACGGCCAGCCCCAACTTTGCTTTCTATGATCCCACGCTTCACCGTGTTTATGTGAGCAACACCGGTGAAAACACCATCAGCGTCATCAACGCAAATGGCATCAGCGACGCTAATCCGCCTACCAGTTCCACCACGATTGCAGTCTCCGGTACTCCCACGTCTGTCACTGCTCTCTCTGACGGAAGCAAGGCCTATGTTGCTCTGGGCAATTGCCCCGCCGGCGTCAACCACACGACCCTTCTTGCCTCATTGCCGAGTTGCAATGGCAATCTTGTCAGCGTGGTCGATACGGTCGGGTTCCGCGAAATCCGGACCATTCCTGTTGGCATCGGCGCTGTTTCCGTTGATGCATCAGGTGATGCGACGCGGGTGTTTGTCGCCAATGCACATGATTCCTTCACTAACTCTGCCGGAACCAATACAGCCGGAACTATCTCTGATATTCGCACCAGCACAGACACAGAAGTCATACGCATGCTGGCCCCTCAGCAGAATCCTTTGTGTCAGGTGAGCGCGACTGTTTTCTGCCCTGTGCAAACGCCGTTTATGATCCGTACCTTCCCATAAAAATCGGCGCAAGATTTGATACTGGCAAAAAACAGGGCGGCTCGTCGCCGCCCAAGGGTTGGAGTTTTCACAAGTAATAGAGCTTATTTTGGCCGGTTATCAGCCCTGCGCCTGCGGCCATACCGCATGGCGATATTCATAAACACGTTGCCACTGTCCGTATCAAAACACATCACCAGCGCTTCCTGTTCTTCACTGCTCTTTTCACCCAGATCTTCCGCGTGCACCACCGGCGGAAAAATCTTGAAGTGAAAGCCCTGGTCATTAAGAGCAGTCACGGCGCTGCCGATCACCATATTCGCGAGTTCGCACACGGTTTCGCGCGCAACTTCTTCGCTCTCCGGCATAGGCGATCCCGCCAGATAACTCGCCACTTTGGCTGCAGTCGGATTATCGATATCGAAGATGATCCTGCCTTCGATATCACCTTTGATCGTCACCAGTGAAGCCACACCCTTGCGCCGGTATGCTTCCTCTTCCATGGTAACGTCGCCGATGCGCGTTGGCGATTTCAGCGTCTCCGCCAGCACCGCGTCAGCCGCATTGATGAAAGGTTGAATCAGCTCGATCTTCATCGCGTTAGTGTCCCTGGACGGCTGGCGTAGCCACGGCCGCGTCGTCGCCCATCACGTACTTGATCACTTCATACAGAATTTCCGACTTCACCGGCTTCTGCACAAAGTGGCGCGCGCCTTTTTGCAGCGCAGCGACAATGTTCTCCTGGTAGCCCACGGAAGAGACCATGACGATGCGCGCTTCTGGATGCGACCTCACAATGCGTTCGGCCGCCTCAATGCCTTCCATTTGCGGCATGGTGATGTCCATCAGCACCATGTCCGGCATGGTGCGGTCATATTCCGTGATGGCGGTGCAGCCATCGCCGGCTTCGCCGGCAATTTCGCCGCCAAAGGACTCCACCATTTTTGCCACGTTTTTACGGGCAAAAACCGAATCGTCCACCACCAGATAGCGGATCGGTTTTTGATCTTTACGAAGCAGTGTAGGAAACGTATCCATAATCGTTGTTCTCCTTGCGACTCCAACTAAACTTTTGCCGTGCGCGCAATCTTTTCCGGATTGCACTGCATCGCCAATGTATTTGCCAGCATGTCCAGCGGCACCACGCGCATAGCGTGTCCGCGTTCAATTGCTGCTTTGGGCATGCCAAAGACGGTGCAGGACTCTTCGCTCTGCGCAATGGTCAGGCCACCCGCATCTTTGATCAGGCCGAGTCCATTGGCCCCATCGTCCCCCATGCCGGTCATCAATATGCCCATTGCGCGGGTGCCAAATTCCATGGCGACCGAGCGAAACAAAACATCCACTGAAGGCCGGTGCCCGTTCATGCGCGGCTCGTCTGAGAGCACCACTGTGTTTCCCAGCGGCATGCGCCGTACCTTGATGTGGCGATCTCCGGGGCAAATCAGCGCGCGGCCTGCAATCAGCAGATCGCCGGACTGCGCTTCTTTCACGTCGATGGCGCACGATTCATCCAGCCGCCGCGCAAACATCTCAGTAAAGCCTTCAGGCATATGCTGTACCACAACAATGCTTCCCGGAAAGTCACCAGGCAGTTGCGCCAGCAAGTATTGCAACGCGTTTGGCCCGCCTGTAGAAATCCCGATGGCGACAATCTTGGTGGCCTCGCGGCGCAGGCGCATGGCTGGTTTGTGCGGTTTGGGACGGTCCACCACCACTGGCGGCGTGGTATTGCGCATCTTGCTCTTGGCCGCTACCTTGATCTTGTCGATAAGGTCCACGGCAATCTCATCCATGTGCGCCGACGCCGCATCGCGCGGCTTGGCGACGAAATCAAATGCGCCCATAGCCAACGCTTTGAATGTCGCGCTGGCGCCATCAGTAGTAAGCGCGCTCACCACAATCACCGGCACGCGGAAGCGGCGCGTGATCTGGCGCAGCGTCTCCATGC
>DASRDW010000227.1:0-7218 GCA_035652415.1 Candidatus Angelobacter sp.
GGTTTGACTGCTTCAACCCATTTGCGATTCGTCTCGTCCTGGGCAGACCAGCGGCATGCTCTGTACGCAGGCGCTGCCGCCGCCCTGAGTGCGCGCGCGATCTCAACAAATTGCCGGTCTTCCTCATTCTTGAATGCATCATCCCACCCGGCGAGCTGCGCGCGTAAAAGATATCTTTGCTGAGAATTTGTTCCGGTCGGGGCAATGACTTCTGCGTAGTAGTCGGCAGCGCGTTCCCAGGCTGAGCGTTCAAAAGCAGGAAGTTTCCCGAAGCAAGCCACCTCATCGCCATCATGGAATAGCTGTGGCTTATGAAACTTGCGCACTACGCCGACATTAATAAGGGCATCGTTCAGGTTTGTTTCAAAATCACTGTAGAAGACGAAGTGGGGCGTTGAAGCAAATGGCGTTTGCGGCGATTGTGCAAGACATACACTTGTTGCGGAAAGCAGAAGGCACAACGCGAAAACTATCCCGGCCTTCCGGACAATCATCATCCTTCAACCGCCATCACGGTTTTAGCGGGTTGTGCGCGAAGAAATTTTTGGAATTCATCGAACGATGTGAAAACTTCCGTGGCGCAGCCCAAAAGCCAGCCGCTGATCTGTTCGACCGGAATACCGCAGATGAGATACACCGGGATTCCCAGTCGATGGGCAAAGGTCAGCTCACCTTGTGTGCCTGCGCCGCGACCGGCATACTGGTCCCAATAACAGACAATGGCATCACAATGGTGTTCGATCAAGTCAAGATCGTAGGCAATGATCTTCTGAACGGTTTTGCGAAAGCGCGGCAGATCTTTGGTTTTCCAAGAGCGAAACTCGCGTGCTTCACTCTCGGTCATTTTTTTAAGCTCGTCTTCTGCAGGATTGTAGACCTCATGTCCAAGCGCCTTCAGCGTCGGAGTAATCTGCGCACGCCAGCCCTTGCCCAGATCAGGAGAGTACTCAATAGAGCCTGCGAGGTAGAAAAGCATGTGATAGGCGATTGTCAGCGATTCAGCGTACTCGGGTCAATGCAGATTTGGCGAAGTTTGGGACGCGTTTTCCAGAGGGTGCGCACAGGATTTCCGCAATTTCTGTATTCCGACAGAAGCCTTTTTCTGAAACTTCGAGCGGAGCGAGAGGCCCATTTCGTCATCCAAACACTTGAAGGAAAGATTTTTTCTTGACTCGATCTATAATCCTGTAAATCTTTGCAGTCATAGTGATCCCTCACCGCGCGCAATGTCCGAATCATTTTTCGGACTCCATCTTCGCGCGGCTTCGGGATTTCAGAAAAGTACTACTCGTATTTCAACGCCCTTAAAGGCTCAATCTTCATCGCGCGCCGCGCAGGAATAAACGATGCCGTCAAGCCAACTGCTGCCAGCAATAATGTAACAACCAGGAACGTAAGCGGATCAGAAGGCGACACTCCAACCAGCAGTGAACTAATACCGCGGCTGGCAATAAAGGTCAGAACCAAGCCAACGAGCAATCCAACGCCGACGAGCACAAAGCCCTGGCGCAGGACCATCTTGAGGATGTCATCACGGCCGGCACCCAAAGCCATCCGCACGCCGATTTCGTGCGTTTTCTGCGCGGTGGTATAGGAGATCACGCTGGAAACACCAACCAATGACAACAGAAGCCCGAGCAGCCCAAGGACAACGGTAAAACGGCTGCCCATCCGATAAAGAAAGAATCCATTCACTCCGCCCAGCGCTTCTTCCATGGTCTGCACATCAGTCAGAGGAAGCCCTGGAGCCAAACTGTGGATCTGCTGCTCTACGTCGGGAACCAGCGCCCGTGGATCGTTTGCGGTGCGCAGTTGCAAAGTCACAAATGAGGTCGGGTTCTGCGCCATCGCCTGATAATAGAAAGGCGTGGTGGCGTCAATCGGATCGTTGTACTTCCCCTGCCTGGCAATGCCGATCACTTCCAAGAATGGCCCTTTCGGCCCGTCAGTGCTGAAGCGCTTTCCCAGTGCGTCCTGGTTCGGCCAGAATTTTTTGGCCATGGCTTCATTGATCACGGCTACTTTCGGCGATTTATTGGTGTCCTGCTCTGTGAGCAGGCGTCCGCGCAGCAGCGGGATGCGCATGGTGGTGAAGTATTCCGGATCAACAATGTTGTAAAGAATCGATGGCGCAGCCTCTTTGGACTGGAGTGATTGCCCTTCAGGATAAACCAGGTTGCTCTCAGTGGAGTAGCCCAGGGGAACACTGGCTGCAACGCTCACCGATTGCACTCCGGGCAGCACACGGACCCGGTCTTCCATTTCACGGTAGAACTGCTGCGAGCGCTGCAGATCAAACCCGATGGTGCGCGTCTCCATGGTGAGGTTCAGCACATTATGCGGATCGAAGCCGAGATAACTGTGCTGGGCATTTTGCGAGCTGCGCACGAACAGGCCCGCTACCACCAGCAGCATCAGGGAAACAGCAACCTGGCCAACTACCAGCACATTGCGCATCCACGATTTGCCTGAACCCAGGATTCCCCGGCTGCCCTCATGCAGAACCTGGTTAAAGTCTGCACGCGCTGCCCTCCATGCAGGCGCAAGACCCACCAGCAGCCCAGCTAATAAGGCGGCAACCAGACCGAAGCTGAATACACGCCAGTCAAAGCTGAAATCAAAATGTATGGGAATATCCGCCACTTCAAGGTGGACTGAGCTCACAAGGCGGCTGCTCCAGATGCCCACGATTAAGCCCAGCAAACCGCCAAAGGCCGCAAGCAGAAAGCTTTCCGTCAGCAATTGCCGGACAATCCGCGTGCGTGCAGCGCCCAGCGCCGTGCGCACCGCCAATTCGCGTTCCCGCGATGTGGCGCGAACCAGCACGATATTGGCAACATTGGAGCAGGCCAGCAGCAGCACCAGGCCGGCCAGCACAATAAAGAGCACGCTTACAATCAGCAGCCCGTTAGAAGGATCGGGATCAGGGCGCGCCAGCCTCTCAGGATACAGCCGGTAGCTTACGCCTTTGTGGCTCTCAGGAAATTGCTTATTCAGCCGCTGCGCCACCACATTGGCTGAAATCTGGGCCTGCTGGCGGGAGACGCCTGGCTTGAGTATTCCCAAAACTTTCACGTCGCCGTCTTCGCGCCTGATCCAGTATCCGCTCTTGTCTTTTGTCGTCTGGTCCCATAACATTCGATCGCCGTAAGGCAGATAGGCCTGCATGTCTACCATCGCATAGGTTCCGTGAAAGCCCTCCGGAGCCACGCCCACCACGGTCATGGCATGGCTGTTCATCTTCACCTGCTGGCCCACGATTGAGGGATCAGCGTTGAAGCGCTTTTTCCAGTAATCGTAGCCGAGCACCACAATGTTCTCAGCGCCCTGCTTTTCCGTTTCCGCGCCGTAAATCAGACGGCCCGCTGCCGGTTTCAGCCCAAGAGCCTGGAAATAATTGGCGCTCACATAGGAATAGAGGATTGGCTCAACCTTTCCGTCTTTTTCCATGCCGGCGAGATGGAGCGTGTAGCCAATTACGTCTGAGAAGCCATCGGCCTGGCTGCGAATGTCCTGGAAGTCAGCAAAAGGGAACGCTGTGAATGAACTGCCGCCCTGCGACTGTCCATCAAAAACCACCAGGCGATCAGCATTCGCCACAGGAAGCGGACGCAGCATGACTCCATTGACCGCGCTGAAGATCGCAGTATTGGCCCCGATGCCCAGGGCCAGCGTCAACGTGGCCACCAGCGTCATGGCAGGATTCTTTTGCAACATGCGGATTCCATAACGGACATCCTGAAATAAGGTCCACATACCCGCGCCTCCGGTCAGTTGATAATGGCGAATAAAGCAGAGTGGCAATTCAATGCCCTAATCCAGCAGATCAGTCCAAGCGATTGAAACGCCAACCAGATATACGCGTGCAACCCGTCCCAGGTTCCGAGCTTTTATTGTTCGATTTCGAACAGTAAGGTTTCAGAAGCGAACAGGGATTGCTGATTGCGGGCTGTTGAGCACAAATCGGACGCTTCACGCGCGAATGAAACTTCGCCGATCCGCTCTCTATATAATGGCTGCCACTTTTTGTGAACTAACTTCCATTGTCTTACCCGAAGGAGCAGGTTTGAAAACATCTTTCAGCAATGTACTCATTCTTCTTCTTGGCGGCCTCTTTTTGAGTAATGCGGCCCTGGCGCAACGGACTTTTGAGCAAACGCCTGCCTATTCACCACAGCTTACCGCTGAGCTTAAGCAACTGCAGGAAGCCGCGCTCAAGAGTGATTACACCTGGAACCAGCTTGCCCATCTCACAAACAACATCGGGCCGCGTCCGGCGGGATCAGTGCAAGCCAATTTTGCCGCGCAATACGTGGCCGGCGAGCTACGCAAGCTTGGGCTCGACGTGCGGTTGGAAAAGGTGGTTGTGCCCCATTGGGTGCGCGGAGAAGAAACCGGGGCTCTGGTGGAATTTCCCGGGATGGCGCCCGGCACAACGCAAAAGGTGGTGCTCACAGCGCTGGGCGGCAGCGTTGCCACGCCTGCTCAGGGAGTCACAGCGGACGTTGTGGTGGTGAACAACTTTGATGAGTTTGCAGCGCTCAGCCGAGATAAAGTTGCGGGCAAGATCGTGCTCTTCAATTACAAATTTGATAAAGAGCTTGCCGCCACCGGACACGGCGGCGCGGCATATGGGCAGGCAGTGATCTATCGCGTGCTGGGCGCCAGCACGGCGGCCAAGCAAGGTGCGATTGCAGCGCTGGTGCGCAGCGTGGGCGGTGCGGACTACCGAATACCGCATACGGGCGGAATGAACTATCTACCGGATGCGTCAAAGATTCCCACGGCAGCCGTCACCGCGGAAGATGCAGATATGCTGGCGTATCTCACAAAGCAGGGCACAGTTCGCATGCATCTGGTGCTTACGCCGCAAAAGTTGGCCGACGTAGATTCATATAACGTAGTCGCCGACCTCAAAGGCAGCGAGCAGCCTGACGAGGTGGTGATTGTCTCCGGCCACCTTGATTCGTGGGACCTTGCCACCGGAGCAATCGATGACGGCGCAGGCGTTGTTGTAGCCATGCAGGCGGCGCAGCTTGTAAAGCAGCTTGGCTTGCATCCCCGGCGCACCATTCGTGTGATTGCGTGGATGAATGAAGAGTTCGGCAACTCCGGCGGACGCGCTTATGCCGCAGCCCACAAAGCTGAAGCAGGCAAACATTTTGCTGCGATTGAGAGCGATCTGGGCGCGGGGCATCCAATGGGCTTCCGCATGGCTGCTCCGGCAACAAACGTTCCCTTGCTTCAGCCTGCAGCGCAGGTTCTGCAATCGAGCGGCGCAGGGATGGTACAGACAACGGAAGATACTGAAACCGATATTGGACCTTTGTCCGCCTTGGGAGTTCCCTGCTTTGGACCGATTCAGGATGAACGCTTCTACTTTAACTACCATCACACTGCCGCAGACACGCTGGATAAGGTAGTGCCACGCGAGTTGCAGGAGAATGCAGCTGTGATGGCGGTGCTGGCGTACGCGCTGGCCAACCTGCCTAAAGATTTAGAGAGACCGGCCCCTAAACCTGCTCCTGAGTACTGATTAAAATAAAGCCATGACCGGAGTACGCATAGACAAATGGCTTTGGGCAGCGCGCTTCTTCAAGACACGCGCCTTGGCGTCGAAGGCTTGCGAACTCGGCAGGGTTGAGTCGCACAACCAGTTTGTGAAGCCCGCGCGTGAGGTTAAAGTGGGCGATATGCTGCGGATCAAGACTGAAACCGGAGACTTTCAGGTTGAGGTCCTGCAGCTCAGTGAGATTCGCGGTCCGGCAAGCGTGGCGCAAACGCTTTATCGCGAAACCGAAGAGAGCCGCGAGCAGCGACAGAAGATAAGAGAAGAGCGTAAAGCCAATATGGTTTTCTCTCCTGCGCCGACCAAACGCCCTTCAAAGCGAGACCGGCGCAGGATTATTCAGTTCAGGTCAGAGCGGAATAGTTAGGTTTTGAAGAGGCGGTGCGGGGAGACCGCCCCCTGATCTGCTGGGAATAATTTGCTTCCACACCAGCCAAACGGCTACTCTTAGCAGTTTCTTAGTACATCGGAGGAGCAATGGTTTCACATCGTATCTTGCAGGCGGCACTTGTAATGCTGCTGTCGCTATCTGTTGCCGGAGCGCAAACCACAGTCAAACCAGCCGCAAAGGCAAAGCTATCCGGAGGGGGATCGATGCTCAAACAGGCCGGAGGAAAACCCACAGTGGCTGAAGCTGAGGCCTTTATGAAGAAGGCTGAAGACCAGCTTGAGGACTTGGGCATCCGGGCCAACCGTGCCGGATGGGTGCAGGAGAACTTTATCACTGACGATACGGAGACCATGGGGGCACAAGCCAATGAGATTTTGACTGCCGCAGTCACCAAGCTGGCGCTCGAAGCTCGCCGCTTTGATGGCATGAAGATGCCGGCTGAGCTGCAGCGCAAATTCAAGCTGCTTAAGCTTTCTCTTGTCGCGCCTGCGCCGAATAATGATGCCGAGCGCAAAGAGCTGACCGAGCTGGCCAGCAAGCTTGACGGCATGTATGGCAAGGGCAAGTACTGCAAACAGGTGGATGGCAAAGAAAAATGTTTTTCTCTGAATGATCTTGAGCGCATTTTGGCGCACAGCAACAACCCTGACGAACTGCTGGATGCCTGGGTGGGCTGGCACAAAATCTCTGTGCCTATGAAAGACAAATATGCGCGTTTCGTGGAACTCTCCAATAAGGGCGCAAAAGAGCTGGGCTTTAAAGACACGGGCGCAATGTGGCGCAGCAACTATGACATGTCGCCGGAAGAGTTCAGCACAGAGATGGAGCGGCTGTGGCGGCAGGTGGAACCGTTGTACGTTTCACTGCATACCTACGTCCGGAAGCAGCTCATCAAAAAGTACGGCAAGATCGCCGACCGGCCAGATGGGATGATCCCCGCGCAATTGCTGGGCAATATGTGGGCGCAGGAGTGGGGCAACATTTATCCACTGGTGGCGCCGGAGAATGGCGGCCAGGGATATGACCTGACAAAGCAGCTTGAAAAACAAGGTCTTGGCTCAGGGCCGGCAACTTTGGACAACGCCAAGAAGATGGTGAAGTACGGCGAAAATTTCTTTACCTCGCTGGGCTTCGCTCCGCTGCCGGAAACATTCTGGGAGCGATCGCTCTTTGTGAAGCCGCAGGACCGCGATGTGGTCTGCCATGCTAGCGCATGGGACATCGACTTTAAAGATGATGTGCGATTGAAAGTGTGCCT
>DASRDW010000228.1:0-10315 GCA_035652415.1 Candidatus Angelobacter sp.
CGAAAGCCCAAAAAGCTCAGTAAGAACCAAAGTAAATAAAAAAGGCCACCTTTTCAGATGGCCAGCTTTGTTGGTGAATTTGGATAAGAGTTTTTCTACGCTGCCGCTGCCGGCGACATCGACCTCTGCGCGGCCTGATGGATGAATTTTTTCATCACGTTGGCCCACATTACCTTCTTGCGTAGCGCGCTTTCTTTCACTGTGCGTCCCTGGGCGAACATGCCCAGCAAGGCTTTCATCTTAAAGACGCGCAGCACAGCCGCGTCAGACTGGCTTACATTGTAGGCGTTCAGGAAATTCTCCTGGATTTGCGCCGTGATCTTACGGTTGCAGAAAGGATATTTCTCCAGCGCCTCCACTGAGGCCAGGAAGGTCGCGAGATCTTCAAAGGAATTGCCGCGACGCTTCATGCGAGCAAAGTCGCAGAAGCCGACCCCGTTTTCCGTAACAACCACGTTCAGCGGGGTAAAGTCCGCCAGCACCGCCGAACTTGGCAATGACTTTTTAGTCCGGGCCAGTGCGCTCCGCGCCCCGTTCAGGATCAGCTTAATGGAGTTCCCATCCAGCCCTTCATCCTGGCAGCTCTGGCAGAGCTTTTCCATGCTGGCGATCAGCGCGGCGCTATCAAATGGCTGGGGAGAGTCTGCCGTGGCCTTATGGAAGGTCCGCAACCACTCGCCGGCGCGCTCTGCCACCAGGGCAATGCTGCCATTATCGGCAAAGCCGGGCAGCAACGCGGCCTTCATAATGATGGATTGAACCGGCAAACCGGCAATCTTATCTGTGACCACAGCGCCTAGTTCGCTGTAGTCGCCCAGCACGCGCGGAATCCCTTCCAGCTTTTTCCGTCCTACGACGGTCTGGTTCACGTATTCCAGATTTGAGTTTTCCTGGCGGGCCATTCCTTTGGCGTTGCCACCGCATTTATTGGAGCGATACACCTTGATCGCCACCCGCTCATTGGCCTCTGCAAACTCAACTGACGCGTCATAAATAAAGTGATCATTCTTGGGCGTGTGGCCAACTATGCGGACGTTTCTTAATTCGCCGTGGCGAGGATAGTGTTTCGCCGCGTTGCTTCTTAGATCCGTAAGGATCTGCTCCAAAATTGCTTCTGCCATTCCTTCTCCTGGGTAGTCCGGCTCCGGCACGATTGCAAACGTGTGCAAAACCGTAATCAAGACGGTTGTTTGTTAAACCACAATTAGGCAGGTACTAGGCAAGGAAAGCAGTTTTAGGGCCATCGCGTGCTTTGCAAGAGTGCTAGTAACTGATTGATTTACAGCATCTTACCAATTGGTAAACACGATGCAGGAAACCTTCTGAGTATTCCGGTGCCCATATTCGGAACAGGCAAGGCACTTGAGCGCACCTTGCGACTCTCTGCCGAATAAAAAACTTTCCTTAGAACTCATATTCATAGCGCCACGAAACGCGCTCCTCATTAATAGAAAAGATACTTTCTCCACTTAATGTCTGAACGCCCAATCATCCGCATGATGTGCCGGCTGGTATGCAGAGTAAACGGCCTCGGTTCCTTCATGAGCTTCATGTCGGTTTCGCCAAGCAGATGATTGCCTTTGCGCCGATTGCAGGGATGGCAGCACGCAACCAGATTTTCCCAGGTTGAAGATCCGCCGCGCGAGCGCGGGACCACGTGGTCCAGGGTCAGGTCGCTGGAAGACAAGAGAGTGCCGCAGTACTGGCAGGTGTTGCGGTCGCGCAGCAGGATATTTTTGCGTGAAAGAGCGCGGGTCTGGTGCGGAATGCGCCGGTACTCCAGCAACCGGATCACTGACGGCACACGCATAGCCAGCCGCGCTGCATGAAGGAAGTGCCCGTTCTCTTCTTCAGGCATGGCCAGCCCTTTGAGCACCAGGACAATGGCACGCCGGGCAGCGCAGATATTGATAGGTTCATAGGAGGCATTCAGCACCAGCACCGGGGTCTGCATCAGCAGCGTCTTGCGCGGCTTGGGCGGTTCCGGCAGTGGATCACCATGATGTCGTTTGTTTCGTCTGTCCCGTTCCTGCATGGCCCTTAATTACCTCCGTGAGCGCCTGCAACCATGGCTATGGCGCTCCCAACTTCTTTTGTGGCCCGCGCTACCGTAGCCACAAAAACCTCTTTAGCTCCCGCTCTCCGCAGCACCCGCGCGCACTCATTCACGGTTGTGCCCGTAGTCATAACATCATCAATGAGTAGAACACTGCAATCGCGCATTCGTTCCGGTGCAGCGACCGCAA
Source organism: Candidatus Angelobacter sp. (assembly GCA_035652415.1). GTDB lineage: Bacteria > Acidobacteriota > Terriglobia > Terriglobales > Acidobacteriaceae > Angelobacter. The sequence goes on from DASRDW010000228.1 coordinate 2,247, forward strand.
AAGCTCCGCGCAAGTTGGCGCGGCGCTGCTTGCGTGTAAGCCCGGTTTGCGAAGCAGTCTCCCGCGTGCGAACGAGAGTAGCGGTATCTAATTGGATGCTTTTGCCGCTCTGTAGGCGCAGGTAAGCCCTGGCAATCGCTTCTGCCTGGTTAAATCCACGCGTCTTGCGCTTGCCAGACCATAATGGCACCGGAATGAGTACAAAGTTATCCGGCAGCGTAAGCTGCGCGATCGTCTGGGCCAGCAACCGCGCCAGCACCCTTCCGGCAGGCTTGACCGAGTTGTATTTGAAAAGATGAATCAGCTCCCGCAGTTCGCCGTCATAGGCTCCATAAGAAACAGCGCGCTGGAATTCAGGTTGAACATGGCGGCAAAGCCCGCACAGCGGGCCGCCTTCATCCTGTAGGTAGTTGCTGAAGAGCTTTTCGCCGCATATCCGGCAGAGCATGCCATCAATGGGTGTGATCTTTTCCAGGCAGGATTCGCAAACCGGCAGCAGTGAAATGTTTGCCAGCGGCAACTGGCATATACGGCAATCGGAGGGAAAGAGGACAGAAAACAGGCTGCTGGTGGCTGCTTTGACCGCACTTTTCATCGCATCGCGTATTAGGGGGGTGCGATGGGAGACGTTTTGAGCCCGTTCTATGACACTACTACTGAAGACTCATTCCTCCTCAATGAACTTTGAGAGGATGTACTCTGCCAAAGTATAGCCGGGTTACGGTGTGAAGTGCAATGAAATCACGGTAAAAACAGCAGCAACAACACTATTCCCAGTGCTTACCCGCTTACCAAACCTCCGGAAGATCGAGTGCTAACCCTTCTGATTTGTAACAACCCCTGCCAATGTGCTAACTTGCCCCTCGATTCCATCAGCACTTAACAACTTGCGGGGAGGAACCTGTGGCCGAGTCCGTACATGCGAAAGTTGAGGAAACAAAGTTTCAGCCGTATGTCCCGGCGGAAGAGGTGCGTCCTGAGTTCACCTTCCGCGCCATACTCTTCGGCGGTCTTTTTGGAATCCTTTTTGGCGCAGTCACAGTCTATGTCGGCCTGCGCGCAGGCTTAACGGTTTCGGCGTCGATCCCGATAGCCGTGCTCTCTATCAGCGTGCTGCGTGGCCTGTCTAGAATGACTGGGCAAGGCAAGCCCAGCATTCTGGAAAACAACATCGTGCAGACGACCGGATCGGCGGGCGAATCGGTGGCTGGCGGCGTCATCTTTACCTTGCCAGCGCTCATCTTCCTCGGTTTCCCGCTGGAATATGCTCGTATCTTTATCCTGGCTTTCATCGGCGGATGGCTCGGGGTGCTTTTCATGATCCCGCTGCGCCGCCAATTAATTGTGAAGGAGCACGGCAACCTTCTCTATCCTGAAGGCACGGCTTGCGCCGATGTCTTGATCGCAGGCGATAAAGGCGGCTCTTTTGCTGGACGCGTTTTCGCCGGACTGGGGCTGGGGGCGCTCTACACCTTTTTCCAGAATGAAAACATGTTCAAGGTCTGGCCCAGCACTCCGACCTACACACCGGGTTGGTATCCGGGTTCCTCGATTCGCGCCAACACGACTTCTGAATATCTGGGCGTTGGCTACATTATTGGACCGCGCATTGCCGGCGTGATCTTTGCCGGCGGCGTCTTTGCGTGGCTTGTAGTCATGCCGGCCATCAAGTTCTTCGGCTCGCACGTCACGGGAGCAATCTTTCCCGGCACGATGCCCATCGCCAACATGGGGCCAGACGATATCTATCGCGCTTACATACGTCCCATGGGGGCAGGGGCAGTGGCCGCGGCGGGTCTGATTACGCTGCTGCGCACCGTTCCCACGATTGTCAATGCCCTGCGCGCGGGCGCGAAAGACCTGGCCAAAGGCGCTGCAGCGGCGGCCAGCCTTCGCCGCACAGATAGAGACCTCAATTTGAAGTGGGCGGTGATCGGCTCGGGCATTCTCCTGGTGCTTATGTGGGCCCTGCTGACCTTCAAGCCCATCCTGCATGCTGAAACTTCAGCCGGCAATAATTTCTTTGCCGCGATTCTGGTGGTTATTTTCGGATTTCTCTTTGTTACGGTTTCTTCACGAATCACCGGCCTGATCGGCAGCTCGTCGAATCCCATCTCGGGCATGGCGATCGCCACGCTGATGGCTACATGCGCAATGTTTCTGGTGATGGGCTGGACCGGCACCGCCTTTTCGGCTCTGGCAATCACTATAGGAGGCGTCGTCTGCATTGCCTCTGCCAATGCCGGCAATACATCCCAGGATTTAAAGACAGGCTTTCTCGTCGGCGCTACTCCGGCCAAACAACAAATGGCGCTGATGGTAGGAGTTACAGTTTCTGTCGTGGCGATTGGGATGACGCTGGGACTGATGAATGCGGCGCTGGAATCCTTCCGCACCGCCAACATCGCGATCGATGTTCAACATCCTCCCGTGGGCGTCTCTGAATATTCCGGAAAATTCGACCGCCAGACTGTTCCGGTTTCTGCCACTGCCAACGGGCCAACCGCCGACCAATCAGTTCAGGGCATGAAGCTGTACACCGCCATCAACTCACCCACCGTGCCGAACGGATACTACTTCTACAATCCGCAGAGCCAGAAATTTGAGGTGCAGTGGATCCAGGGCATCGGGAGTGATAGCGCCTCAGCGCCCCAGGCGCAGCTCATGGCAACGGTGATCAACGGTATTCTTGAGCGGCGCCTGCCCTGGGGCCTGATTCTTTTAGGTGTCTTCCTGGTAATAGCCGTAGAACTGCTGGGCATCCGCTCTCTTTCATTCGCCGTAGGGTTCTATCTTTCGATTGCCACCACCCTGGCCATCTTCGCCGGCGGTGTGGTGCGCTGGCTGGTGGAATATCGAAGCAAGCGCGCCGGCAAAGTGGCGGAAGAGAGCGAAGTCAGCCCCGGCTCGCTTTACTCCAGCGGACTCATAGCCGCGGGCGGCATCGTGGGCCTGCTGGGCATGTTCATCAAAATTTGCGAAGACAAGCATTGGCTTCCGGAAAACTCGATTTCCTGGGGACCGAAGCTTCACTTCATTGCTGACCACGCCGCTTTCGGCAACATTCTCGCGGTGATCATGTTCGGGTTGCTGGCTTACTCGCTTTATCACTTCGCCCGCAAGCCGTTGGACGATAAGAAATAAGCTTTAAAGAAGATAAGCTCTAAGCCGTTCCGAAGCCTTAATTGTGAGGGTTCGGAACGGCTTTTAAGTGCGTGACGCACCGCACTTAAATAATCGCTATAAGCAGTTTTAGGGTTAGTGTAGACCAAAAAATTTCGCAGGCGAGCGACTGCGCTCCATGATCCATTCAGTTTAAGGTTTCACGGATCGTTCTATAGCAACCCAAAAACTGCTTTAAAGGCAGGATCACTGAAGCTCTTCAGCGATCTATTGAAGCAACCAAATCAAAATCTGTTAGCGCTTCCTCCTGACCTTCCACTTGGTAAAGCAAAAAATGGGGCCGGGTTTAACCCCGGCCCCAAAGTTGGTAATTGCGGAAAGTCTAGAACTTGATCTTCGCGACCAACCCGATAGTGCGAGAGTTGCTCGAGAAAACCGAAGAGGCGTTCAGGAAATTTGGATCTGCTGGATTCAAATATGAACTCCTTGCGGCCCCAGTGGTATTGCCGAATGACTGAACGTCATTGATCAAACCGGCAATAAACTGCGGGTGATTGAACAAGTTCTGGAAGTTTGCACCGAACTCGAAGCTTACACGCTCAGTCACGCCAAACCGCTTGAGAATGCTCAAATCAACGTTATCAATTGGTGGAAGCTGAACGCTATTACGGCCAGCAGTGGCCAAAGCGCCGAGTTGGGCGGCAATATACTGCGCATTGCCATTATTCGCCAGATAGCCGACGACGAATGCTGGATCGCTGCCGCATGGGTTTCCAGGCGTTGGGACGAATGCGCTGGTGCACAGCGGCGTTACATCGCTGCCGGTTCCAGGTACGCCTTTCGGATTGAAGATAGCACGGTCGCCAGCGGTATCGCCGTTCAGGTTGCTGTCAACGTTGCTCTGAACGTCGCCCCACTCACCCGTTTCATAAGTATAAATGGGGGTAAACTGCCAGTTGCCGACCATGTTTTTCATGAACCAGTTTCCGTGCTTGTACCACGGAACATCGTAAACCGCGGCAAAGGTGAAGCGGTTACGGTGGTCCAGGGCTGAGTTCGACCTGTCTGCATCCAGGTTCTGGAAGTCCTGGCCGCGGCGTGGAGTGATCACGGTGCTGAAGAAATCAGCCGTGCTGTTGTCAATGGCGTGGCTGAAGGTGTATGCGCCCTGGAACTGCAATCCATTCGTGAAGCGGCGATTCACCTGGAAAGACAAACCATGATAAATAGAGCTTCCCAACGGGCTAAATTGCGTAATTGGGTTTGTGAACCCGGCATTTGCAAATGCGGGCAGAATCGGCGAAGGCGCCAGCAATGACGCCAGGGTAGTTGTTGAAGAATCCAGCGTTGCCTGGCTTGGAGGAGTCAGGTAAGTAGGCAAGAAATTGCTGGGTGTAACTATAGCCTGCCTATTGATTTGTTGCTGAACATCCAGGTGATAGGAGTGAGTGCCTACATACCGCACTTCCATCGTGTAAGCGTTACCGAACGAACGCTGCACTCCAAGCGTCCACTCGATCGCGGTGGGAAGCTTTATGTTTTCAACCACGTGGTTTGAAGTGTTCGCAATGGCGTCCGCCGCATTTGTGAACGTGGTGAGGCCCGAGCCGCCGGGAGGGATACCGCCATTGGCCAGGAAGTTGGGCGTATTGTTATTCACGTTAACGTCAATGGTAGAGCCGAACTCAGGCGGCAGAGACAGAATGCCGATGTTGTCATAGAGCACATCGTATCCCATGCTGATTCCGCCACGAACGACCGTCTTCTGATCGGAGCCGGGTGTGTAAGCAAAGCCGAGGCGTGGAGCAAAGGCGTCCTTCGGATAATGCGGCTCTCCGAACGTGAGCACGCCGGGAACATTGGCAATTGCATTCAGAGTCTGCAAGCGCTCTGTAAATGGAACCGTGGTGTATTCATAACGCACGCCAAGATTCAGGGTCAGGTTGCGGCGAATTTTCCAGTTGTCATTGGCAAACCAGTAAAAACCAATCTGATCGCCGTAATAGTTGCTGTTTCCTGTGCTGCGCTCGCCCAACCCATCAGGACTCAAGTCGCGCAGGAACAGATCAAGAGAGTTGTAGTCATAGTCGCCGCGGGAGCGTTGCGTGAACTGCTGCGGTGAAATGTACTTGCGGAACTCTGTGCCAAATTTAAAGCTGTGATTTCCCTTGTTCCAGGTAACGTTGTCAATTGCCTGATATACGTTCTGAATGCCGAATTGCGGGCCGTTCGGATCAGGGCCAATCTGCAAGTTCAAATCCGCAATCTGGATGTTCGGGAAAACATCAAGTCCAGGGAAAGAGAAATTGCCTGAGGTAATGAAGTTCGTGGTGCGGTGGAAGCCCAACCGAAACTCGTTCAGCACTGAAGGAGTAAAGGTATGTACTTCCTGGATCGTGGCAAAGTGGTTGACCGTCGGCAGCGGCGTGAAGAACACAGGCAGTTCCGCGGCAATGTCAATCGCACTTGTCTGGTTATAGATGTCGCGGAGAGTCAGGCGATCTTTGGGATTGAAGTCATAATCGCCAGAAACCACAAGCGTTTTGGTATTGCTGAAATTCGGAGCATTGATCGGCAAGGCTCCCACTGGAACGTCTGCGCCAGCCACGCTGATGGTTTTAAGTTCCACTGGAGCGGCAGGCACAAACTGCTTCATAACTCCCAGGTTGGTTGCTGAAATGCCAGGAGTGGCAGCCAGAAGGCCATAGCCAGCCGTGGTAGGCGTAAGAACCGTTCCTGCGGGTGGGAAGGCCTGCCCAATAGGATTGTATTCATAGTCCACAAAAAAGAAGGCCTTGTTCCTGAGGATCGGGCCGCCGATCTGTCCGCCAAAGCGGTTGTTATCAAACCGGGGGTTTTTGGGAACATCACCCGCCAGCTCCGCTGGCCGGGCAGTGGTTGCGTCAATGGCATTCAGGTTGCGGTTCTTCAAATATTCGTAAGCGATGCCATGGAAAGAATTAGTTCCGCTCTTTACTACCTGGTTGAATTGTCCGCCGTTGGAGTGGCCGAATTCAGGGCTGAACACGTTTTCCAGTACCGTGAATTCCTGCACTGCATCGTTAGGAACAACCAGCGACGGGCCGGTAACCGTTTTGTCGTTATCGTCGATACCGTCAATCGTAAAGTTGTTATTGCGGGGACGCTGGCCGCCAATGGAAGGTCCGGCGCCTGCGCCAATACCGCCGCTGCTGCCTACGCCCGGTTGCAAGAGTGAAAGATTGAGGACGCCTGAAGCGCCTGCAGCAACCGTGGGATAATCCTGCAGCTTGGTATCAAACGTTGTTCCCAGTTGGTCCGTTGTAGTGTCAATGGTAGCTGCCGTATCAGTTACTTCCACGGTAGTCGTTACTTCGCCGACTTCCAGTTCCATGCGGGCTGACGCTGTTTTATTCAGCTCCACTGGGAAGTCCTTTAAAACAGTGGCTTTAAAACCTTTGGCAGAAGCAGTAATGGTGTAATTGCCCACCGGCAGATTGCCAAACCGAAATTCGCCGTTGGCATTCGTGGTGGCTGTGAAACTCTTGTTCGTATCTGTTTGGGTTGCAACCACTTTTGCGTTAGCAATCACGCTGTTGGTTTTGTCAACGACAATACCGGAAATATCTCCGGTCGTCGCTTGGGGGAAGGCTGTCGCAACAAACAAAATCAAAGATGCGATCAGGAGCAAATAAGGAGCAATGCCCCTCCAGCCAATGCAATTGGATCGCGGATTCATCTTTTCTCTCCTAAAGGATGGATAAAACATGTTTCTACGCTTGATCCCTGCTTTCTTACCCATGGCCATCGTCTTACGACTCTTGACCACCTTATTCCTACGCTTGGTCCTCGTAGAAGCACCACATGTTCCAAAGGGGATTCATTGTAAAGGTGAGACTTATATTCTTAACAATTAAATACACTACCAATTTTTGTAGCAAATTAACGGAAATTCTCCTGATTTACATATTCTCAAAGGTGGATTGGTTTCCTTAAAAATTGCTAAACTCCTGTTCTATATGGTGAAAGAGGCCGTTTCCGCTGTTCGGCAAAAAATTGCACTCGCGGCGCAACGGGTCAGGAGAAACCCTGACGAAGTTGCGCTGATGGCGGTAACCAAGACAGTTGAAGCAGGGCGTATCTGCGAAGCTTACGAGGCTGGCTTGCGCCTCTTCGGAGAGAACCGGCTACAGGAGTTTGGGGAAAAGTTTGAAATGTTGATCAACATCAAAGAGGCCGAGTGGCACCTGATTGGCCACCTGCAAAGCAATAAAGCCAAGAAAGCTGCTGAACTTTTTTCTGCCATTGACTCGGTTGACTCCCTGCGCCTGGCAGCAAAGCTGAACCAATCCGCAGAACAAGCAGGCAAGAAGCTGCCAATACTGATTGAGATCAAAGTCGGCGAAGAGGAGAGCAAGGCCGGTATACCCCTGGATTCGCCGGAACTGGAAACCCTGCTTCAGGCAGCACCGAAGCTTGACCATCTCCAAATCTGCGGCCTGATGACGATTCCACCGTTTACTGAAGATCCCGAAGGCGCGCGGCCTTATTTCCGCCTGCTGCGCGACCTGCGCGACCAGATCGCCAGCCGCAAGCTGCAAGGCGTTCAGATGGACGTGCTCTCCATGGGCATGTCGCACGATTTTGAAGTCGCAATTGAAGAAGGTTCAACCTGCGTGCGCGTGGGCACTGCAATTTTTGGCGCCAGGCCAAAACCAGCATAAAGCCGCGATGCCGACTATTCCCATGCAGGAAGGCGGCGAGGGCGTCATCTTCGCCGTCAAGGTTCACCCTCGTGCACGTAAAAATGCCATCACTGGAATGGTAGGCGACTCGCTCAAACTGGCCCTGACCGCGCCTCCAGTTGAAGGCCGAGCAAACCAGGCGATCATCGAATTCTTTGCGGAGTTGTTTGAAATTCCTCGCTCGTCCGTTACCATAGCCAGCGGCGAAACCAGCAGAAACAA
>DASRDW010000229.1:0-19189 GCA_035652415.1 Candidatus Angelobacter sp.
TGATGGGGTTAGGGGATGCTTCTTAAGCACCCTCTGTCCATCCGGACACTTGTCAGCCATCTTTGAAGTCTTTAATATCACCTGTTCATCTGGCACTGGGAACGCCGAAGGTGTGAAGGACAAGCAGACTTTAAACAAGAAGTACCGGCCTGGAGAACTTGTGCCAGAGAGCGGCGTTTACCGCGTGACTCATGATGAGCACCGCTTAATGCATGAGGCCATGCTGCTGGCAGACAGCCGATTTCCGCTTTGCAAGCAATGTCACCGGCATGTTCGTTTTGAATTGCGCCGCGCCATAAAGAATCCCAGCCAAATCATCTCCGGTTATCACGCCATTTTGGAAGATTATCCTGATACTGAGCCTTTCCCGGTTATGTAACGCTCAGATCCGCAGATCAGCCGATTTCTCCCAAAGCTAGTCACAGCGGCTGCGCCACTTTCTTTAACTGGCAAGCTGCTTCACATCGAACCGCTTCCAGTGTGGTTAAATCAATTTTTATGCTGCAAGCTCGCGACATCCGCCAGGAATTCCGGCCCATGCTGCGCCTAGCCGTGCCCCTGGCGCTCACGGAGCTGGGCTGGCTGGCCATGAGTTTTGTGGATACTGTAATGGTTGGCCGCCTGTCTGATAGCGCCACCGCTATTGGCGCGGTGAGCCTGGGCAGCACCTTGTTCTATGCCATTGGCATTTTTGGCAGCGGCACCATGCTAGGGTTGGATACGCTGGTATCCCAAGCCTACGGTGCGCGCAGGCTTGAAGAATGCCATCGCATTCTTTGGAATTCTCTATATTTTGTGTTCGCGATCTGTCCTGTGCTGATGCTGGCGGTGCTGGCAGTTGTTCCGCTTTTCCCCCACTTTGGCCTGGAACCTAAACTGGTGGCCCAGACGGTCCCGTTTCTGAAAGCGCTGGTGTGGAGCACGCTGCCGCTGGCGCTCTATTTTGCTTTGCGCCGCTACCTGCAGGCCATGCATATCGTAAAGCCGGTGGTCTTTGCACTGATCTCGGCCAATCTGGTGAATCTGGCGGGAAATTGGGTGCTGGTTTATGGCCATTTAGGACTGCGCGGATACGGCGTCGCCGGCAGTGGATGGTCCACCTGCATCTCGCGTGCGTACATGGTGCTGGTGCTTGCTCTGGCGACCGTCTATTACGATCGCAAACGCAATAGCGGATTGTGGAGCGCGTCGCGAAAACTGGAATTGCGCCGCGTCCGCGAGCTACTGCGATTAGGTCTGCCGGCTGCATTACAACTGCTATTAGAGATCGGCGCATTTTCCATGGCTACGTTTCTTATTGGCAAACTCGGTGCGGTCCAACTGGCCGGTCACCAGATTGCCCTGAACGTCGCCAGCTTCACTTACATGGTGCCGCTGGGGATCGGATCGGCTGCGGCCATTCGAGTGGGCCATGCCATGGGCAGCCATGATATTCCTGGCGCTGCCCGCGCAGGATGGATGGCGTTATTATTTGGCGCCGGCTTCATGTCCTGCTGCGGACTGATTTTGTTCTTCTTCGCGCGACCAATCGCCAGGATCTATACGCCAGAGCTTGATGTTGTAAATGCCGGCGCTACGCTGCTGGTGGTGGCGGCAATCTTCCAGTTATTTGACGGCTTGCAGGTGGTTGCCACGGGCGCATTGCGCGGCGCAGGCAACACTCGCGTTCCTATGCTGGTGAACCTGGCCGGTTATTGGGTAGTGGGACTGCCTCTTGGCTCATATCTTTGCTTCAGGCGAGGCGGAGGCGCGGTAGCCATGTGGGCAGGATTATGCGTTGCGTTGGTGGTAATTGGGAGCGTGCTGTTGGCAGCATGGAGCAGATTGATCAAGCAAATGCTGGCGACTAGCTCGCTTGCAGAAGGCGCTGTGGCAACCCCAAAGTGAAACATTGGGAGCCGTGTTTCCTGTACACCAAAAAACCCGAACCCTGCCATGGATAACACTGATCACACTGATTACATGGATCAAAAAATTCAATAAGATCATTTTTGAAATTTAAATACGTATCATCCGTGTTGAGATTTGCTTTTGTGCAAAGTTAGCTGCGTTCCTTTAAGCCAACAAATATAGTTACGAAAGTAACCGCGCTGCTTCAATCTTTCAAACCAGATTCTGCCATATGCCCAGTTCCAAATGGAACTTAGCTTTGTGCCGTCTTTGCTGATTTTTGCAGGGTATTTCTCGTGCGATGTGTGATTTCGGCCAAACTACAAGTTGGTACTTTAGTGTATGTACTAAATGACAATAGCTAGGGTAAACGGCTGAACACATGTACCTGGGTACTGATTGACATTCGTTCAGTTGTTGCTATATTCGCGCATGAGGCCATTAGAACAATGACCAATATATATGACGCGATAAAAGAGAAAGAAAACCAAATCGCCATCTTCCAGGCCCAGATCTCTGGCCTGCAAGCGGAGATTGAGGCGCTGCGGGTGGCCGCCCGGATTCTTGAGGGCGGATCTGCCGGCACGACCGAAGCTGCGCGTCCGGTGGCGGTACAACCAGTGAGCACGGCCAACGGTGGTGATAAGACCAAGCGGGTTTGGCCGTAAAAAACAGATTGATATTTGCAGCAAGCGCCCCTTCCCCCAACAGCGCGAAAGGCAATGCACGCCACGAGTCTGATTTTTCGCCGATCCAGCTGTTTCTGCACAATTAAGAAAGAACTCGGTTGCTGGCACGGCCTGCGGCTGAATTGGCGGCGCTGTAGAAGCGCTCAAGCTGATGATTCCAGCTGCCAATGTTTTTAACGCAGTGGTCCCGGCGCGGGACCGGATTGAAACAAAAATGAATTTCTCAGGGACGGCGTAAAAATGGCAACCCAAGCTTCAGATACCGCTAACAACACCGCCAGCAGAAGAGCGCGTGGCGCTTCGCCAGACGATTTGACCGTAATTGCGCAGCGCGCGCAGGCATTTACCAATGCTTCCGGAGTGGCCATCGCGCTCAGCGAAGGCAATGCTGATGAGATTATTTGCCGCGCCCGCAGCGGGGCCAGCGCGCCTGATGTTGGCGCTGCCTTGCGGGTGGAAGGCACTTTTACAGGATTGTGCATCCAGAGCGGCAAAGAACTTCGCTGCGACGATTGCGAAACCGATACGCGTGTTGATACCGCAGCCATTCGCGCGCTGAATATCCGCTCCATGGTAGTCACTCCGATCCGCGAAGAGAGCCGGGTAATTGGCGTGCTGGCCGTGTTTGCGCCCACACCACACGCATTCACCATTACGCACGTGGCCGTGCTTAAGACGATGGCGGACCAGATTTCTGTCTTACTGCAAAAAGAACGTCGTCCACGGGCAGAGGGCCAGCATATTGAAGCACCGCTTCCGCCAGCGCCAATCGCTGTCAAACCTGTAGCGGCAGCGCCAGTTACGCCGCCTGCTGTTGTTATTAAGCCAGCGCCAGCTCCGCCGCGTGCACCTGCACCTGTTGTAGCCAAAGTGGAACCAGTTAGACAGAGTGCGCCCTTGGAAGTTGTTCCACTGGCGATGCCTACCAAAAAAGAGGAGAGACGGGTTGAGCCGCAACCTCGGGCAAGTTTTGGCACATTTGATTCTGCTGCGGAAGACAGGCCTTCTGGGTCACGCTTCATGCTGTTAGGCGTTGTGGCTGTACTGTTAGTCGCTGCAGCCGGGACGTTTGCTCTGCTCAAGATGCGGAAACCGTCCGCGCCGGCGCAGCCCACACAACAAACTGCAAACGTTCCAGCAGCGCAAATTTCGGCAGCGCCTGCAAATAGCCAGCCGGCAACGCAGCCCAACAGTTCAGCAAGCCTAGCCAATCCGGCAGTTGTTGTAGCAGCCAGTCCGGCGAATGCTTCTGCCAAGGCGGCTTCTGAAACCGGCAATGCAAAGAAATCCGCAAAAAACAGTGATAAGACTTCCAGTTCGGAAGAGAGAGAGACTCCGGCAGAAAAACCCACGGTTGTTGCAACCATCAACAGTGGCGGGCCATCGCGGATTCAGCAGAGCGCGTCTGCGCCATCGGCAGATGTGGCGCCTTCCTTCGGGATTGCAAATGATAATACTGCTGCTCTGCCTTCGCTGACACGAGCTGTGCCTACTTCCACGCCTTCAGCTGCGGTTCAGCAATCACAGCTGGAACCGCTCAAGCTAATTAAGACCGTGGCCCCGTCTTATCCGCCAATTGCCAAAGCGCGCCATATGAGCGGAACAGTTGTGGTGGAGGTAAAAGTGGGTAAAGACGGAAAGGTTTCCAACCCCAAGTTCATTAGCGGCCCGCCGATCTTTAAAGATGCGGCATTCGATGCAGTCACACAATACCGGTTCAAGGCAGCAATCCTGAATGGAGTGCCTGTAGAGCAAACTACGCAAATTCGGCTTGACTTCCGCGACCGCGAGTAAGACTTTAAGGGAAAGAAGTAAAGGCGCATCCACGATGCGCCTTTTGATTTTAAGGAGGAGGTTTAATCGGCCTCAGATAATGGAGTAAAATGAGCTTCCGGTTGCTCATGACTCTCTTTGTGCGGCAAGATCCAAAATTCACTAACACCTGCAATCAACAGCAGGTTTGCACGGATTCCACCACCAATTTGCCCTTGAGCGAACGCAAATCCACACCAAGAAGGAAGATTCGCGTTGAGAGGTCCATCACGATACAGTGATCAAGGACCCGATCAAGTACCTCGGCGACGTTGATGTTATCCAGGTTCTGCATGATACTCCTAAGATGCCATGGGCCTAATCAGGCCCGGTAAATCCTTTGGCGTTGAAATTAAATCCCACTAATAGTTTTAAGATGCAATTCAGCGAAAGCGTGAGCTGGAAATGCCGATTTTCCTGTGATTTCTTTATGGTTTTTTTATTTCTTAAGGTGAGCAACCGAAGCAATTTTCCGTGAGCTAAGTATGGATGGCTTGCCGAACTGCAGTTGGACGGGAGCTCAGGCGGGCTTTGATCCACAGGAATATGCGAAAGGCGAGCAGCACAACCAGCACTGCGCCGTAAGTCAGTGGACGCCGCAGGTCTGCTTTTACCAGCCAGATAAAATGCACGACACCGGCCGCAGCGCTGAAATAGATGAGCCGATGAAGCTTTTGCCAGCGTTTGCCCCCCAGGCGGCGGATCCATCCGGCGGTGGAGGTCAGGGCCAGAGGAAGCATGAGCACCCACGCCGTCATGCCGGCGGTAATAAATCGGCGCTTGGCGATGTCATGCAGCATATCGTGGACGTCAAAAAATTTGTCCAGCCACACGTAGGTCATCAGGTGAAGCGAACCGTAGAAGAAGGCGAATAATCCAAGCATCCGGCGGAAGCGGATCAGCCACGCAAGCCTGGTGATGCGCCGCAGCGGCGTAATGCTTAAAGTGATAAGCAGAAAAGTGAGCGTCCACCTTCCCGTGCTGCGCGTAATAACGTCAATGGGATTGGCGCCCAAGAGGTTGTGAAAGCCCTTCCAGGTAAGCACAAAAGCTGGTCCAAGGCAGACGACAAAGGCCAGCAGCTTGAGCGGGCGCAAGTATTTTTCCGGGAGAGCTCTCATCAGTAATTCTTCTGCAGATCCATGCCGCTATAAAGGCTGGCTACCTGGTCATAGCCGTTGAACATGAGCGTAGGCCGCTTGCGAAATTCACCAATCCGCCGCTCCATAGCTTGGCTCCAGCGTGGATGGTCTTTGTGCGGGTTCACGTTGGAGTAAAAACCGTATTCGTCAGGCGCCATCCTGTTCCAGGTGGTGGGTGGCATGGTGTCAGTAAAGCTGACCTTCACAATTGCTTTGATTCCTTTGAATCCATATTTCCACGGGACTACTAATCGCAAAGGCGCGCCATCAACGTTCGGTAAAACTTCATCATAGAGTCCTACCGCCAGGATCGTGAGCGGATGCATCGCCTCATCCATGCGCAGACCTTCAACGTAAGGCCACTCCAGCACGTCGCGACTGCGTTGGTTCGGCATCTGGTCTGGCGCTAGCACGGTCTGGAATGCGACATACTTTGCTTTGGCCAGCGGAGCAGCCTGTTTGATCAGCGCGCTCAACGGGAACCCAACCCACGGAATGACCATGGACCAGCCTTCAACGCAGCGCATGCGATAGATTCGCTCTTCCAGCGGCGCAAGCTTCAGGATCGTATCAATATCGAGCTTCTTCGGCTTTTTGACCATGCCGTCAATCGCGACGGTCCATGGCCGCGTACGAAAGTTTTTCGAGAGCCCATTTGGCTCATACTTGTCAGTGCTGAACTCGTAATAATTGTTGTAATTCGTAATGTCCTGATATGAAGTCTGTGTCTCACTAGTGCTGAAAGGACTCTTAACAACGCCGCTCAGTTTGGCTCCGCCAGCGTGCACAGTGGTGCTCTCATCAAAATGGTTGCGCAGGTAAAAGCCTCCGGCCAAAGCTGCTCCCACCGTGGCTGCAGCCCCGGTAATAAATTTGCGCCGGTTCACATACGTTGATTTTGGAGTGATTTCCGATGAAGCTACGTCACTGGTTTTTTTGATCACCATGGCTCGTTTGTTGCTGGCTCCCGATTTCTATTGTATGGCCTTCCCAGCCGCATTTCTCCCATTACTTTGGAGATGGCGGGTCAGGAAAAAGATTCATTCAACGTACGTAAAAGCCTGGAAAACGGATTTTCTTGCGAAACCTGACAGTCGCTCCTTACAGGAGCCAATCATACTTTCCTGTCCAGGCGTGATTTCAAAATCTCCACTATCCCGTGCGCACGCGTTCGCCAGAGTCTCCAGTAGGTGACAATTGAGACTGAGTCTCCAGGGTGAAATAAAACGTTGCTCCTTCATTCACCTTCGATTCGGCCCAAATATCGCCGCCGTGCCGCTGGATAATGCGCTGAACAGTCGCTAATCCTACCCCAGTGCCGGGGAACTGTTCAGCGGAGTGCAACCGCTGGAAGGGTTTAAAAAGGCGTTCGGCCTGATGAGTGTCAAACCCAGCGCCATCATCGCGCACAAAATAAACCAATCCACCGGCGCGTTTTTCGCAGCCAAATTCAACCTTCGCCTGGGTATGGCCGGAAGTGTACTTCCAGGCGTTTCCAAGCAGGTTTTCCAGCACAATGCGTAATAGCCGCGAATCTCCGATCGCGATTGGGCAATCCTGAATCAGAAAACGGACCTCGCGTCCAGGAGAACGCCGGCGCAGATCGTCTCCAACCGACCTGGCCAGCTTTGCCAAATCGATTTTCTCCTTGTGCATGGCAGTAGTGCTTACACGGGAGAGGTTCAATAAATCTTCAATCAGCTCTGACATGCGGCGCGAAGAAGCGCGGAGCTGTTGCAGATACTCGCGAGCCTCGTCATCTAGTTTGGGGCCATAGTCAGTTAAAAGAATGTGGACAAAGCCTTCAATGGTCTGAAGCGGGCTGCGAAGATCATGTGAAACGGAATAGGAGAATGCCTCCAGCTCGCGGTTTGCCATCAGAAGCTCGCGGGTGCGCTGCTGTACACGTTCTTCCAGTTCGTTCTGCGCATCACGAAGCGCTTTATCGCGGGCTTGGATTTGCGTAAGCATCTCGTTGAAGGCCGTAGTAAGAAGCGCGATCTCGGTTTGGTCAGCGAGAGGAGGAGCGCGCAGTGAATAATCTCTCTGCTCTGAAACTGCCTGTGCGGTCTCGGCCAGGCGAACGATTGGCCTGGCAATTCCTCGCCGGTAGACAGCAGAGACCAGCAAAGCACCGATCAGAGAAATCAGAAATACGATTCCAGAGATAAGGAGGTATCGCCATAACCTGTTTGAGAGTTCACCCAGCCCCGAGCGCACATAAACAGCACCCAGATTTTTCCCTTGAAATTCGATTGACCGCACCAGAACGGCTTCTCCTGGCCCGAAAGTTATAACTTCATTGCGTCCAGAAGGAACCACGGGAAGGACCAGATGCTCATTGGAATCGCGAGAGAACCGGGCAAAAACACTGCCCTCTGGAGTAACAATTCCTGCGGAAAGAACGTCTGGAAAATTTTTCAAAGCGGAGAGCGTGTTTTCTGCTGCTTGAGGATCATTGAAGGTGAGAGCTGTAATACTGTTTGCTCCAATAATCTGTGCCTGTGCTGAGAGGTTGCGGCGTAGCGCTTCATGGAATGTAAACTGGTCATAAATCAGAAATCCCAGGCTGGCCAGGAGCAGGGCAGCGCCGCTTACCAGAAGGTTCATCCAGGTAAGGCGATTCAGGATTGAGGTAGTGCGCGGGCGGGCTGTGGTCATCGTGCCTCCGCCCGCTTGCGCCGTACTGCGCTCGCCACCTTGAGCAACTCAGAACTCATCGTGAGTTCCGCGTCCTGCGCTGCATCAAGATTTACTTCAAAGCGGATACGGTTTCCGGTGAATGTGAACTGGATCATGCCGCCGCGATCAAGAAAATTGGGCATGTCGCTCACGGTCAGCACTCTGGCCTTTGTTAATGCAGGAAGAAGTTTCCGTGCCTGCGCTTCTTCTGAGCGGCTGACGAAAACGACCTGGCATCCCGCCGAATCTTGCGGCTGGGAAATCCTGCGGGCCACTACCTGCTTGCCTTCAATCTTTTCGTCGCGGACAGTGGCATCCAACACTGTGCCAAAAGGGTCTTTGCCCAGAACGCAAATAGAAAAGGAATCGCCAAGCGAAGGCGTAGACCATTTCACAAATTTTCCGAAGTTTAAGAGGTAAGCTGCTTTGATCTGGTATTCCGTTCCGGAGGGCTGGCCCCAGAGCGCCAAAGTGGAAAAACATACCAGCGCAAAAACCAGCTTTCTGCTACGCCTGTGTTGTGCCTGTTGTTCGTGCATTGCAGGATTACTGTCTCCAGCCAAGCCTGATGAAGACTCCACGCCGGATGCCCACAGGCGGATCAGAGCTGCTGGTCTCCAGATGATGAGGTTGCAGCAGATTCTGCCCGATTATTGAGATATCGAACTGTTTCCGTACGCGCCATCCTAATCGCATATCGAGAGTGTGATAGCCGGCAGTAGGATTACTAAAATCTGAAGCAATGGCGCCTTCATATCGGTACGTAGGATCAAGCTCAAGATTTCCCGGCAGATCGATTCGCGGCATGACCACAACGCGATGGTGCGGACCCTCATGATTCAGGTTTTGCACCACGCTTTCCCCAATGGCTCCAACCGTGCTGCGGAAATCCAGCGTGAGGTATGAATAGGAGCCCGCAAGCTGCATCCAGGAGTTGACTTTCCAGTTCGGGGCTACTTCTACTCCGTCACTGGTGCCGGCAGCACCGTTCAGGAAAGAAAGATCAAAGTCAACGTGCGGAGGTGCAGGGTCAGTCGCGAGGATTATAGTGGGGTTCCCGGCATTCTCAAGCCCATGATAGCTGTTATGGAAGACTGCCAGATCAAAATACAATGAGTTTGAAAATAGCTGCCGATACCCTCCCTCATAATTCACGCCAGGCTCGGCATCATAACTTTTCTGGCCGATGAGACGGAGAAAAGTTGCATTTCCTGCAAAGGCCGCAATGTTCAGGTCTTCATCAAGTCGCGAAGGAGTTTGCACTGCTCGGGTCACAGCAGCCCAAAACGATTGTTCCTTTCTTGGACGATAGAGCAATCGACCGGTTGGCTGGAACTCAAAACCGCTGTAATCGTTGCGCTCCAGTTTCAATCCGAGCGTCACTGACAACTTATCCGGCACAAGCTGGACCGTATCCTGAAGGAAGCCGCTATAGAGTTTGTCTGTGCGGTTGGCTGGGAAAAAATCCACCGCTCCTGGATGGTGCGAGTTGGTATGGTCAGGAACGATTCTAAATCCTGTGCCGAAGATGAAGTCTTGGCGGAATCCGGGCGCGATGTGATAAACCAAGTCCACATCATACGTATCCAGCTTCTCGCCGAATTGAGGACGGTCCCGATCTACGTTGTCGTAATAAGTCTGCAACTTGAGATCAGAATTCGCGCTGAGCGTGTGCGTCCAGTGCAGCAGCAGATTGCCGCCGGAAATGCGATCACGAAAAATCGGATTCAATTCCGCTTGTGGATTGAAACTGGCGATGGCCGTCTGCTCGCCTTCGCGCGAGGCGAATAAATCGCCCTGGAAGGTGACTTTATCGCGAGTATTGGGTGTCCAGTCCGTTCGGAAACCCCCACGCACGGTCCACCAATCATCAAAGTTATTCACGGTTCCGGGAAGAAAATGAAATTCCGGGCCAACACTGAAGGACTCTTCATACAGGCGATAGGTCATCTTGCCGTGAGCGCCGCCGTACCGAAGCGTGTTGCGCCATTGATCGACGGTACCGCTGCCTGCTGAGGCCAGCCATCCTTGCGTATCTTTACTGCTTTTGGTGATGATATTGATGACGCCATTCACCGCGTTCGCGCCCCATACCGTGCCGCCGGGCCCCCGAATCACTTCAATGCGATCAATATCCTCCAGCGGATAATCAGGCAGATCCCAATACACGCCGCCGAAAAGCGTTGTATAAAGCGAGCGGCCGTCAATCATCACCAGCAATCCCTTGGAGAACACGGTCTCAAAACCGCGGATGCCGATGGAATATCCGATTGAATCATTGCGGCTCACCTCGACTCCCGGCACAAGGCGGAGTGCGTCAGGAATAGTAGTGACGCCGGAACGGCGAATATCTTCGGCGGTCAAGACATAGATTGCAGCCGGGGTGTTCCACACTTGCTCCGGTTCTTTTGAAACGCTGGTAACCTCTACATTGCCAAGCTGCTCTAATGAAAGCTTTTTCAGGGGATTGTCGTCGCCGGGGTTTGGCCCTTGAAAAGCAGCAGCACTTGAGGAAAATGCCAGGAATAAGCCGAGAAGAAGCGCAAATCCGGCATGCATGAATTTAGAAATCCCGGACACCACGAATCAGTGTGCTCCCTAACCCGGCAGAGTAGGTACGGACTTACAGATTGACGCAAATTTTAGATAAATAACAAGAATCGATCAAGCCAGAAGCAGGAATAGGACACGATCTAGATGTAGCGTAACGTGAGATGCTGGAATATTTCAGCAGGTTGTCTGGTATTTCCGGCAGTTCTCGCTTATCGTTGTTTCATACCATCCCCTGATCCGGAGAAATAGTGAGCGCCAAGGCCAGAATCCTGATTATTGATGACGAACCCTCTCACCTGAAGTTGTATTCGTGGATATTGGAACGAGAAGGTTTTCACACGACCACTGCCCAGGTTAATCACGCGGGGCTTGATTTACCTCGGGAACAGCAGTTTGACCTCATATTGTTGGATTACCGCTTTTCCAGCAGCATCACTGCGGTGGATGTGGCACACAAGATCAAGGAATACTGGCCTGGAATGCGGATCGTGATCCTCTCCGACATGATGTGGATGCCCGATGACATTGCACATCTCGTAGATGATTTCGTACATAAAGGCGAGCCGCAGCAACTTGTTGATAAAGTCGGCGAGATTTTGAATCGGTGAGATTCTGAAGAAAAGAGCTAAAAAGGCCGGAGGACATTTGTCCACCCGGCCTTTGTAGTTCGGTGCTTCTATGTTCGAAGAGTAGTACCTGAACTCTCCGCGGCTTACTGCAATGCCTTAAGAGCATTGATGCGGCCCTTGCCCGACTCTGGATCAGCGCCGGGTTTCAGGATGTCATCAGCCGTCTGTTCAATGCGCGTACGCAGCTGCGCTGGTGACATGTGGCCATACTTGCCCACGATCAGGGCTGCCAGTCCGGACACGTGCGGCGCTGCCATGGATGTGCCCACAGCAAAAAAGTATTGATTGGAATTCCCTAGCTTCGCACCCGGGCTCAGCACGAAATCAAGAACGTTGCCGGAAACGGAGTCTCCACCCGGCGCGGCCACGCTGATAACCGACTGGCCAAAATCGCTGTAAGAAGCAAGACGGTCAAAGTCGGCCTGGTTGATTGGACCGGTAGCAGAAACTGCCATGCCGTTTCCAGACTGTGCCGGGATGGAAACGAAACGGCTATTCAGGTTTGCACCATCGTTTCCGGCCGAGCACACAACCAGTGTTCCGCGCGCCTGTGCATGGTTCACTGCACGATTCAGCGCAGATATCAGCTTCGCGGTATCGTTCCCGCCACCGGCATTTTTACGGTCAAAGAAAGCTCCCAGGCTCATATTTGCCACGTCAGCATGTACGAGCGGGCCAGACGCGTATTCAAGACCCGCAATGGCGGAGGCGAACGACCCGCGTCCTGAGTTTTGCAACACTTTTACGGCAACAATCTCAGCGTTCGGGGCCACGCCCTGGGTACAACACTGGACCCGAGAGCTGCTGCAAAACTGGTGCTGCCTGTGCCTTGCCCGTTTGCCAGAACGATATAGGTCTTCGTCTGTGTCTGGGCGAGGGAAATGGAAATGCCAAAAACGAAAACTGCGAGGATCGTAAGAACTCTTTTAAACACTTATACTCCTGGGGAACAGAAGATTTATTTGCTCGATTTTCCAGGTGGGAAGCTGGTTTATTTCACGATACGATTGTGCCCCCAGGGAAGGCAAGGGGGAACGCCTTAAAATCGCGTCCTAACCTTGTGCTAAGGGCGCATCAGGGACAGACCGTCTGAGAAGACCATCAGAGCAGCTGCCAGTCAGCCTGCAATCGCTGAGCCTGATACCTCAGGGTTTTGCTCTCTACTTTGAATCCTCAAGCCTTTCTGATGGACTACAATAAAGGTGATATGGAGTGCCTCTGCCTGGATGCGGAAACGCATTTTTGCGGTTTCGAGACGAGGTCGGTCGGCATCGATGACGGGTACGGGGAAGTGACGCTGTGGACGTGCAAGCGATGCGGCCGTATCTGGCTGCATTACCTCATCGAATACGAATACCTCACGGCCTCAGGACGAATCTTTACCGGAGTCATTCCGTCCAAAACAGCAGCCAGCGTGACGGTGAAAAACGCGGTCGACACGTTTGAGTCAATGGATTGGTATTTTCGCGGCGGCAGCGCTTTCGGCGGCGAATTGATCAAAACCATGGGCCCTCTTAAGCCATGGCTGACGCCCTTCCCTGGAAAATAATCAGCTATATGGTTCCTCAAACCCCACAAACACCGGCTCCGGCATCAGCCTCACACCCCAGATGTCAAAGACTTTCTGCTCAATCTCGTTTTTGAGCGCAAGAATATCTGCGGCTTTCGCGCCGCCGCGATTCACAATTGCCAGCGAGTGCTTGCGCGAGATTCCTACGGGCCCGCGCGTGTATCCTTTGTGGAAGCCAGACTGCTCCACCAGCCACGCCGCTGCCAGTTTGACCTGGCCGCCCTCTGCCGAGTATCGCGGCAGTGTCTTGCCGGGGACAAGCTTGTGCGCCAGCGCTTCGATTCGCATTGCCTCAGATTCACTCACCAGCGGGTTTTTAAAGAATGATCCGGCGCTGCGGCAATCCTCGTCGCCGGGCACAATCAGCATGGCCTTGCTCTGGCGAATGGAACGGACAGCGTCGCGCACCTGTTGCAAGGTTGGTTTGCCTTGGGTTGTCTTGTCGACGTCTGGTTGCGCCGCAAAAAACTTTTTCACATCGGCATATTCGATTTTTGGCTCGCCATTGCGGCGGAGAAGATAATCCACCTCCAGCACAATATATTTGTCACGCATCGCGCCGTTGAATTTGCTGGTGCGATAGGCAAAGCCACAGTCGGCATTGCTCATCTCCAGCGTGTTGCCGGTGGCGATCTCCAAAACGCGCACGCGCGTGATGGTCTCTGAAACTTCCTGGCCGTAAGCGCCCACGTTTTGCACCGGCGTTCCGCCCACTGTGCCGGGAATGCCGCTCAGGCACTCAATACCGACCCAACTCTTGCTGACGGCTAGTGCAACAAGGTCGTCCCAATTTTCTCCAGCGCTGGCGCAAAAGAGCATCTTCTCGCGGTCGCCTTCAAACTCTACGCCGCGTAATGAAACCTTTAATACCAAGCCGGGCCAGCCTTCGTCGGCCACGACAAGGTTACTGCCGCCACCTAACACAAAAAGCGGAAGATGCCTTGCCATGGAGAAGGCCACAGCTTCCATGACTTCATGTTCAGCATGGGCTTCAATGAAATAGCGGGCGGGGCCACCTACCTGAAAGGTGGTCAGCGGAGCAAGAGCAATGTTTTCTTGAATCTCCAAGGGGTTGGGATCAGGGTAAAGCAAGAACCCAGAATAGGGAATTGCTTTTTTCGCAACTGGCGATAGCAATTAACAGAGATCCCCCGATATACAAGCGCAGGACATCGGTACCCAAAACGGGAACTAGCGCCGATAGCGTCTTACAAAAGCCGAAGCATCCCTTGGGCAGTTCTTGGTAAAATAAGAGTTAGATCTGAAGAGAGGGGAGTATCGAATGTATCCAGAAGGAATGGTGGCGCCCATGCGCCAGGAGCTTACCGGCGCAGGCATTGAAGAAGCACGCACAGCGTCCGATGTGGAAAATGCAATCCAGCAAAAGGGCACCTTGATGGTGGTTGTAAACTCCATCTGCGGATGTGCCGCAGGACGCATGCGTCCCGGCGTGCGCGCGGCTGTGCAGAGCAGCGTACGGCCTGACCGCATGATTACTGTTTTCGCAGGCCAGGACCGCGAAGCCACTGAAGCTGCCCGCCAGCACTTCACCGGCTATCCGCCGTCCTCGCCCTCCATTGCCTTGTTGCAGGATGGCAAGCTGGTTTACATGATGCAACGCAGCGATATTGAAACCAGCGACCCTCTGACCATTGCGTCAAGACTCAAGCAGGCATTTGAGAAGCATTGCGTAAAGGCAAGCATTTAGCTTTATTTCTGTCGCTTTGCTCGAAACCGCCGGTGGACATTCTTTCAACCGGCGGTTTTCTGTGTCTTGAGGTACGCGGTTCAGCGCGCAAGCCGGCCTCACCGCGCTTGAATGCAAATAATGCAGAAAACAAGCGCGATTTCTGCTGCCCGTCGCGGCGAGGGGACGAGATCGGCGCAACCGAAACTTACTTCAGCTCGGTAATAATGGCGCGTTCTTTTCCTTTTACCAATGTTTCCGTGTGCGTGCGATTGCCGGCGTTGAACCTGACCGTGTCTGCAGTGTAGTGATTTACTGTGGTCTTTCCATCTGGAGTGGTCGAGCTCAGATCGCCATCTTCAAGGAACCAAACTACTACGTCTTTATCGTGGAAGTGCATTGGGGTGGCCACGCCCTGTTTCCACGTGTAGTCCCACACGATCACGCGCGCATTCTCCAGCAGCTTCTTCGATCCCGGACGCGGAAATCCCAACGGATAGCCGCTCTTGTTTTCAATCGGCGGTACTGGATGGTCCTTGAGATCGATGATGAGCGAGCGTCCGGAAATCTTTGGCGTCTTTCCTTTGGGCACAAACTCTGCTTTGCCCGAAAAGGAAATCACCACGGCATCCAGCGGCTGGGCCGATACTGGGCTTGTTACTTCTGAAACGGAGACCCGGTCATTGTTGATGGGAGGTTTCTGGGGCGCAAGCGTAAATTCCTGGAACAGCATCGCGCAGAACAACAGGATATGAATCATGGGACCAACCTTTCAGCGGAAGCAAAGAGGTACGCGATCCTTGAATTCTTGAATAACGGCGCTCCCGGCCGCGAACCGCGCCATGATAAGCCTGGGTTCCAAAGGGCGCAACATTTCCGTTTCTAAAGACTCTGACTTTCAGATAGCCTGAAAAACTACAGCGCAGAGATCTAAGGTTTCGATCTCTGCGCTAGTTAAACTTCAGACGGAATAGCTATTCAGTTCTAGTGTCCGTCTTGGTCTCCTCTGCAACCTTCGTTATCTCCGTCGCCGTCCCTGTCTGAGCGGATTGCGCCATCTGCAAACAGGCTGGAAAGGTCGTTTGCGTGGATTGCATCGCCCAGGAAGAACGGTTTTGTCACATGGAAGATTTCCTGCATGGTGCGCAGATCGGACGAGTGAGTGAGGAACGCATCGCTGGCAAACGGGATGCCGCCCTCATTGGGGTGTGCCAAAGTCGAAATGACGATCTCAGGAATGGTGTGAGTCAGATCATCCGGATTATCGCCGGAAACGCCGTCGCCCTCGGCTTCGTCCCACCAGAGGATGATCGCGCCATGGTCTTTATAGGCCTTTGACGCCATGATCTCGGGAATGACGATCTGCAGGAAGTTATCGCCCTGAAGGAGGTTCGCAGCATCGCCAGTCACGCCCTTGAACCCGCCTGTCAACGCGGTGTGCTGATCGTTGAACTGGTTCGGCGTGATCCAGTTGTAGCGCGCCACGGTGTTGTTGGCCAGATCGGTGAACAACTGCTGTAGCGGAGCATATTGCAGGCGCTCAGGATTCGTGGTTGTCAGGTCATTGCCGCCGTTGCTATCGGTAAAGAAGGCCATGGGATTGTGTTTTACGGCGTAATTAAACTGCTTGGAACCGTTGAACTGGTTGGTACCGGCAACAAAGATTCCGGAGAAGCTCTTGACCGGAGACGTCCACTGATTCTGGGGCAGAACAATATTATCGAAGGAAGTGCCGTCCGGAACCAGGTCGATATCTTCCTGATACGACTTCCAGCTAACTCCGCATTGGTCAAGCAGACGCGTAAGATGCAATTGATTGTCCTGGTTCTGGATCGTCAGGGTGCCAGACAGGGGAGAGAAAGGATCGCTATCGTTGAATACGCCAAAGTTGGTCCCGGCTTCTGCCCAGATGTAGTTGGGTTCGGATGGATGAATGTGGGGGTTGCTCCCCGCTGTAGCCAGAACATTACGATAGTTGTTGGCAAAGGCCACCTGCTCGCTGATATTGACCTGGCGGCCATTAATAATGGCAGTCGCCGTTCCGTTCACCAGGCTGTTAATGTAGGGCGCGTTGGGGTTTTGAAAAATCTGCTGGATTCCACCGGTAAACTGATTGGCTGGCTGCGTCCAGTTGTGGTTTTCCATCGCGATCACGAAAACAGTCTTGATTTCGCTCCTGTTATCTTCCGCGCGGGCGTTCAAGGTGCACATTGCAACCAACAGGGCAAAGACTGCGAGACGTCTGAGGTGCGACATTAATATCTCCAGATTTAGATTGGCGGTGAACGCTAAGATTCGCTTACGGACAATCTTTGGCGGCCATTTGCGTCCCCCGCTAATACGGATAGCAGGTCTGTCTTGGGGAAAGATGAATGGAGTATTACTTTTTGATGAATGCAGCTTTACAGGAACAGCAGAGTAGCTCACATCAGACAAACTGAGCCGATTGGATGATTTTTGTGG
The DNA here is from genome assembly GCA_035652415.1 of Candidatus Angelobacter sp. Taxonomy (GTDB): domain Bacteria; phylum Acidobacteriota; class Terriglobia; order Terriglobales; family Acidobacteriaceae; genus Angelobacter. The sequence goes on from DASRDW010000229.1 coordinate 17,118, forward strand.
AGGTTCGATGCGCTTTAGAGTTTCTTTTATCTGTGCCGGTGTAGCCTTTTTAGCATGTGGATGTGCAACTCATCGCGCTGCGTCGTCTCGAGTTTCTGCTCCGGTTGTAGTGTCCGATTCTGTGCGCGAGAGCCTGCCGGGCGATTATCTGCGCATCAGCTTTCTTTCTCCGAATGTCGCAGTCACCACGCTTTCCCGCCCTGGATCTCTGCGAGCTTTTGCGACGGCCACCGTGCTCTATTCACCGCCGCTTAAGCTGGCTGATATGCCTTACTACTCCGGGCTGGCGAATGATGACACAAAGGTGCTGGTGGCTATGCGCTGCCGCCCAACGGATCCGGGAAAAGTGGATGCTGTGCTTGCGACGTGGCCCAATGTTTTCCAGGCCATTCAACGCGATGTTCCTCTGAGTCCAGGCGCTTGTGATGCGCAGCCAGCAAATACGGCTACGCAGATGGCGTGCTTTGCCAAAGCTTTTACCGATCCTCCGGCAACCAAGGTTCCTCCGGCGCTTGCACAAACTTTCAGTTATGCGGGAACACTCTTTGATGCCAACCATACCGCGCTTGCGGATTGGTTGAAGAACAACTATGGGATATATCCCGCTTTCAGCGGAATGGGTTACTCAGTCAAGGATTCTTATTCGCTTGATAGCCAGCCAATGACCACGCAGCAGATGCTGGTGAAGTCAGTCTCGTCAGAGTACATTCTTAAGAACGTAACGCTGGCCGAGGCAGGCTGCCGTTGTATTTCCGTTGCGCCCTATCCAGGCAGGGCGAATGATCCTCTTGATCCCAACTTCATCGCGCGAGCCGGAGGCGATGTATCATGCAAAACGGTGGACCGGCTTCCACGGAGCCATTCACACTAAGAATCGGCAGCCATCATGTTTACGACTGATCAGCTCATTTCCCTGACTTTTTCTGTGGAATGCTAATGTCGATGGTCTTAACTTCTCCGAATGTCGCCAAATTGCGATCAAAATCCTGGGACTTACCTACCACAAGGACAGCCATTTTTTCTGGATGGATATATTTTCTTGCTACGCGGTCCACATCCTCGGGAGTGACTTTTTCAATCCCGGCTCGGTAGCGTTCCAAAAAATCAGGTGGATAGCCATAGAACTCATAGCGCATGCGTTCAGCCAGGACTTTTTCTTTGGAATCAAATTCAAAGATAAAGGAGTTCAGCAGAGCATCTTTGGCTCTCTTTAATTCGTCCGGTTGCACATGCCCGGTGATCAACTTTGTCATTTCATTGCGCAAAGCCTCAATGCCGGCGGCGGTGCTTCCGCTCTTGGTACCCATGGTGAGGTTTGTGATGCCAGGATGATCATAAGACGCACCCACACCGCCACCCACCGAATAAGCCAGCCCCAGTTTGGTGCGGATATCGCTGAACAAGCGGGAAGAGAAGCCGCCGCCAAAAAGCTGGTTCATGACCTCAACCGCATAATAGTCAGGATTGCGGCGCTCGATGCCTAGATCAACCATATTGATGGCGCTCTGGTTCACATCGCTCTTTTCGATGAAATAGATTCCTGGCTTTGGTTCCTGAAAACTGATTTGCGGAGCAGTTGCGGCCGTACCGCGTGGCATGGAACTGAAAGCCTGCCGCAGGCGTTGTTCCATGGCGGCGGAATCAAAATCACCCGTTATGCCCAGAATCATATTGTTGGGAACAAGGGTGCGCTGGTGCCACTGGAGCAGATCTTCACGCGTGACCGCTGCAATAGTTGAGTACTCAGCGATACGAGCGTATGGGTTTCCCGGTCCGTAAGCCAGCCGGATCGATTCACGGCCGGCAATCTCATCCAGATCGTCATTGCGGCGCGAGATCAGGCTATCGAACTGTGCTTTGGTGAGATCGATTTTGTCCTGGCGAAACTCCGGGTTCTCGAGCAAATCCAGCACCACGGGAAAAATCTGATCAAAATTTTCTTTGAGCGATGACCATGAAAGAAAAGTAGAGTCGGCGTTTTCTGAAGCTTCCACGCGCGCGGCATGGGCTTCAAGGAAGTCATCAAGCTCGTCGCCGGTTTTGGTCTTGGTGCCGCCGGTGCGCCATGTGTC
>DASRDW010000230.1:0-4007 GCA_035652415.1 Candidatus Angelobacter sp.
GAAATCGCTTCCACATTTCCGCGCACATACAACACCAGCGGCGGATCATAAATTTCGCTGAGGCGCTGCGGCCACGCCGCATCTTCACGGCAGAGCAGTTGAACGCCAGCCGCTGAGATCTTGGCAAATTCATCGTGCGCCAGTTCGAGCGATTTTCCCAACGCAATGTGCTGGGCTGACTGCGCCTGCAGGTTCTGGGCTTCCAGCTCTGTTAGCGATGCGTGAAAAATATCCTGAACGTTGCCAAAGCGCTCCACCAGCTTGCGCCCGCGAGTGGGGCCAAGACCGGGCGTAAGCGTGAGCGCCAGCCAGTAAATATTGTTTGAAGGTGCCGCGTTAGCGGTGGCCATAACGTTCTTTCCTGCTCTTTGCCAAACTTGGCGGACTGTACACGCATTGTAAAAAACCTGTCAACCCCCAGCGGACAGGCAGACATGCTTGCAACACTTAAACAGAGCTCACTGGTTGCCGCAACTGGAGCACAATCTGTCTCAGAGCTTCGAGTCCCGCTGCAGAACAATAGCCCCCTTTTTCTATCGGAGGAAACTCTTTCGCCAGACTGGCACAGCGCAGCCGGATGGCATCGAGATGAAGATCGATGATCGGTACGGAACAGAAATCATCCCACTCATAGCGGCTGCAGATACCGTCAATAAATCGTTCAATCGTATCCGCCACCTCGCCTCGGGACCTTCCAATCTTCCGCACTCTTCGGCCTCCTGACAGCCGCCCCAATCGCAAATTGCTAGAATAAGGATACATGCCGCGCTTGCGCATCTCCGCCATCAGCTTTTTGAACACTGCTCCGCTTATGTGGGACTTTGAGAATAGTGAGAGCGCGCAGCGGTTACGCGAGCATTTTGACATCAGCTACACCATTCCGTCGCATTGCGCGCAGCAATTGAGCGAGGGCACGGCGGATATCGGGATCATTCCTGTAGCGGCCTACACGACCATTCCCGATCTGGTGATTGTTCCTGACGTAGCCATTGCGGCAAAGAACAAGGTGCGCTCGATTTTGCTGGTAAGCAAAGCTCCGCTGGAAAAGATACGCAGCGTTGCCACCGACGATTCTTCCCGCACGTCGGCGGCGCTGGTGGAAATATATCTGCGCAAGTTTGTCGGTGTCGATCCCGGTTTTAGCCGGCAGAAGCCCAATCTCAAAGAGATGCTGCAGTGGCACGACGCTGCTCTGCTGATCGGCGACCCTGCTCTGCAGACGCGGACCGATGGCTACTATGTTTACGATCTGGCTGAAGAGTGGCGGCGATGGACCGGCCGATCGTTTGTCTTTGCCTTTTGGGCCGTGAGGAAAGCAGCTTTGAGTGGCCGACCAGCAGAGCTGAACATCGCCCAGGCATTTCAGCTCTCGCGTGATAATGGGCTGAAGCATATTCCTGAAATCGCGGATGCATGGACAACTAAGCTGGGGCTCTCACAAAAGCTGATCTCTGATTATTTGACAGAGAACGTGGACTACTCCCTGGATGCGGAAAACCTAGAAGGCCTGCGACTCTTCTTTCGCTATGGCATGGAGTGCGGCGTTTTTTCCAGAGTGCCGGAGCTGGAATTTCTTGAACCAAGGCTGGCAACCCGGACTTAAAAGAAGTTTACCTACTTAACAACTCTCAATCTGAATGCCCGGCCATAATCAGCATCAAAATATATGATGCCGCTAGTGATCTATCTTACGATTGGCGCCTGGTTGGAACGGCTGGGCGGGCTGGGCCTGATCCTGCTTGGCTTTGCCGACAACTCCGTGATACCCCTGCCGGGCAGCATGGACGCGCTCACCATCGTTCTCTCTGCGCACCAGAAGGCCTGGTGGCCTTACTACGCTGCCATGGCGACTATCGGCGGGATTGTGGGCGGATACACCACCTACGCCCTGGGCGCCAAGAGCGGTGAAGCCGCGCTGGAAAAGAAGCTGCCCAAAAAGAAATCAGAGAAGATTTACCGGCTGTTTAACAAATATGGCTTCTGGAGCCTGTTTGTTCCCGCGCTGCTGCCGCCGCCAGTACCTTACTCGCCGTTTCTGCTTGTAGCCGGGGCGTTGAAATACTCAAAAAGAAATTTTTTTATCGCCGTGGGAACGGCGCGGGCCATTCGCTATGGATTGCTGGCCTGGCTAGGATCGATATACAGCAAGCAGATCTTCGGCTTCTTCTCCAAATATTACAAACCGCTGTTCTGGACATTGATCGGGCTAGCGGTGATCGGCGGGATTGCAGCCCTGTTCTGGGTCTGGAAGCGCAAGCGCGAGCACAAGCCGGTGATTCCGGAACCCAAGGAGCCGCGGACGCATACAGCGTGAGCTTGCCCGCGCAAGGTGAAAATAAGCGCGATCAACTTGCCTTGATGGTGGGAATAAAGTCGCCTTGTGCCTGCTCGGCGGTTGCGGCTTCCTCCTGCAGCGGCGGGGTGTCTCCCATCGGCGTCAGCTTGGAGACCAGTTCCGGGGCAGGCTCCTCTGCGGGACGCCCGGACGGCTTAGGACTGACTTCAGGGACGCTCTTTTCTTCGGGCGCGGAGAGCGGGCCCAGATCGGAATCGAGCGTATAAACAAATTCGAATTCCTCTTCAGTGAGCATTCCGCCGCGCACCGGATGCATCACGTTGTTGCGGATGCGATTGAGCTGGACCAGGCGCTCCAGCAGGTCTTTCTTGTTCTGTGCCACCTCGGCAGGAAGATGTTTGCTCAGAATGTTCCACTTGCGATCGAGAACTTCTCGCAGCGCGATCAGGTGAGTGTAGTTGTAAGGCTCGGGCGCGGGCTCAGGGTCTTTTTCGCGCAACGCTGCGCATTCGGCGCGGATATGGTCCGGTACCCCGCCGCGCCACCAATCTTCCTGGCCGAACTCAGAAACAAAAACGCGCTTGATGAAGCGATGCAGGCGGACTTCGATGTCGCGCACGATCTCATACATATCGCCCAAGACGACCGGAGCACGGCGGTATTCAAGATACATGCTGACGTCATACCGGCTGACCTGAATGCCGCGTTTCTGCAGCTCCTGGCAGATTCGCCCAATCGACTGGGATTTGGTCTCCGCGACCACGGTCTCAATCGCTCTTCTAACGTTGCGCTGGAGAGAAAAGGCAATGTCAGAGCGGCGCAGGTCTCCTTCACCGATCTTGCTCCACAAGTAATTCATTACGTAGGAGGTGCGCACTCCCATTTTGGCGGCAATCTGGCTGGGACTGTTGCCCTGGCGAAGGAGAGCGCAGGCATGGTCGCGTTTGGACATGTTAAGTAAGATGCAGGAATTCTCACTATCAGCCGCTTGGCTCAGGATATGGGAAACGAGAAGATGGCCATTGCCAGAAATGCCAAAATTGCCAAAGAATCCAAATTGAGGATGATTCAATTGCGGCAATCTTTGATAATATCGGCGATTTTGGCAATTCTTCCCCGGTACTCCCAGATACCTGTCTAACTTGCTGAATGCTAAAATAAAGCTGTTCATGTCCCTCATCAAACAACAAGCGCTGGATTATTTCCGCTCAGACGATCTGATCGGCCTGGGCATGGAAGCCGACGCGGTGCGCCGCAAGCTGCATCCTGAAGGCGTGGCCACTTACATCATTGATCGCAACATTAATTACACGAATTTCTGCACGGAGTACTGCACCTTCTGCGCCTTTTACGCGCCTGTGAAAGGCCCCGGACGCGTCAAGGGTTACGTGCTGGAGATGGAGACGATCTATGACAAGATCCGCGAAACCGTGGAACTGGGCGGCACCGGCGTGCTCATGCAGGGCGGACTGCATCCGGATTTGAAGATTGAGTGGTATGAGGAGATGCTGCGCGGCATTAAGCAGCGGTTTCCGCAGGTGCATCTGCATTGTTTTTCGGCTTCAGAGATCATCCATTTTGCCGATGTCAGCGGCCTTACGATTGAAGACACCATTAAGCGCCTGCGCGATGCCGGTTTGGATTCCATCCCCGGCGGCGGCGCTGAGATTCTGGATGACGAAGTCCGCTACAAGATCGCCCGCCTTAAATG
>DASRDW010000231.1:0-12521 GCA_035652415.1 Candidatus Angelobacter sp.
GCGCTGAAATGCAGAAGGAGATGTCTGCGCTGTACAAAAAAGAAGGCGTGAATCCAGTCGGCGGCTGCTTTCCGCTGCTCTTGCAAATGCCTTTCTTGTTTGCCTTTTATGCCATGCTGGGCAACGCGATTGAGTTGAGGCAGTCAAGCTGGCTTTGGATACACGACCTTTCTGCGCCTGATCCGCTGCATATTTTGCCGATCTTGATCATCGTCGCCATGTATGTCCAGCAGAAGAGCGCTCCCCAGGCTGGTATGGATCCGGCCCAGCAGAAGATTATGACCTTCATGGGCCCGCTTATGATCGGCGGATTCAGTTGGGGCGTGGCTTCCGGCCTTTCCATTTACTGGGCCTTGAGTACTCTGCTGGGTTACGCGCAACAGTTGGTGATCAACCGTTCTGAACTGGGCCAGCAAGTTAAGAAAACCATGGAACGGCGGGCCACGCGCAAGCGATGAGGCCAAAAGCCCTGTAAAATTGCCCGGAGAGTTTGAGCTAGAGAAATGCTTCAGGATAAAGTTGCCACCGCCAAAAAGATCGATTCGTTTTTGAAGAATGTGATTGCTTCAGGGGCGTTCAAGCTGAAATACAGAATCACGGTGAATCCCCCTGTTTCGGTGGGGCAGGAGCTTGAGACCCCGGAGATACTGGTGGAGCTTGCTGGTCCTGACAGCCAGTTGCTGCTGGAGCGCAATGGTGAAGCTTTGCGCGCTCTTGAGTTGCTTACTCATGAGTCGTTGCATCTTCATCCTGAAGAGCATGACCGCGTCAGTTTTGACTGCAGAGGTTATCGCGCCGCACGGCACCAGGAATTGAAGCTTGCTGCCCAGGTAGCCGCGGAGCGCGTTATCAAGACCGGAATGCCTTACTCTTTCGCGCCCATGTCATCGCGCGAGCGTCGGTTGATTCACCTGGCTTTCCGCGATCATGGCACGCTCACAACACAGAGTGAAGGCGAAGGCGGCCGCCGCTACGTGGTTCTCTACCCCAAGGATTACAAGCCTGCCCGCCCAGCGCGGCGGTAAATCAGTGCTTGGCCACTAGCTCTTGGCTTTTTGGCGCAGTGATTGAAGCCCTGAAAGGTGCGGAAAATGATTGAGCCCAGACCGTCAGGTCTGGTGAGCCCGAAAAGAAAAACAAAGCCCCGTTAGCGTTAGGGCGACACATGTCATGTGCCGCCCGGTCGAGATCCGATCCTCTTTCCCGACCTCTCATTCACCATCGATCTGGACGGCGAGCTACCGTTAAGCCCACTGCCGCGCCGCCGAGGACGCCAGCTCATTTCACCCCCAACTCTGGATTCCACATTCCGTGCTCCTTGCGCACCGCGAGCATCTCTCCAATGTGGTAGGCGTTGTGCTCCGCTATGCGAGCAACCAGCGGAGCAAGCCTCGCCAGGGCCGCGTCATTCGCTTTTTCTACCGTCTGCTCCCATTCATTCATCACGCTGTCGAACTGCTTGAGCGCGGCGTCCCACTGTTTGGGCTCGAACTTGAAGGTGTTGCTGTTGTCGTTGCCCTCCGGGCCCGGCGGATGCTGGCCCTTGAAAGCCGCCAGATTGGTGGAGTTCCAGAAGTTCAGGTGCTGGAGCAGTTGGCCCACGGAATGGTTCTTTCCATCGGACCAGGCAGCCTGTTCCGGCGTCAGGTCGGCGACCGCTTCTTTCTCGGAAACAAACCAGTTCTTCTGGTTATGGGTTTCCTGCAGTTGCGTCAGCAGAAACTTCCTGAGATCAGCCGGCGACTTTTGCGTCCCGCTTTGTTGCGCCAAGACGCTCACGGAGAAAAACAAGAACAACCACAACACCCCATTCTTCATGCAATTTTGTCCTTTCGAGTAGATAGAAGCGACATCCGAGCGCACCGCATCCCAAGCCTGGAGCATCCGGTCTATCCGTCCTTTGCTTAGACTCTGAGTTTCACGCGAAGTCAACCTTGTCGGCCTTGTTTGCCCGAGGTTTTCAATCTGCGTCAATCAGGGTCATCAGTGGCATGGTTTCCCTGATCACCTGATCTCCCTTCCCCTCATTCCCGTTGAACCAAAATCTAACAACCAAAAGCCAAGAGCTCTTAGCCAATAGCTACTGGCCAAGAGCCGATCTTCAGCTATCATGTGCTGGAACTGATACCACTTCTGTTCGGGAAGGATTTTTATGTCGACGACCGTAGCCATGATTGGAGAAGTGCCCATCTTCGGGTTGTTGGATGACGAGGAGCGCGAAGCCCTGGCGGAAATGATGAATGCGCGCGAGTTCAAGCTGGGCCAGACCGTCTTCCATTACGGCGATCCCGGCGGCGAAATCTTCATCCTGCGCACCGGCCGGGTCGAGCTCTTTGTCGAGAACACGGAGGGCGAGAAGATCCTGCTGGCGGAAAACGAGCAGGGGGATGTGATTGGCGAGCTTTCTTTTCTCGATGGCGGCCCCAGAACGGCCACAGCGGTCGCACGGGAAGATACACAGATGCTCGTGCTGGACCGCGAGCGTCTGCTTGATTTCATTGATAAGCATCCTCACGCCGCCATGGACGTGCTTACCGTGATGGGTCGGCGCCTGCGAGCTACGGATGAATTGCTGCGCACTCAGGTCTCACGCAATCCCAACATTGAAGAACAGGAACTGCTGACCTTTGGCCAGCGCATTGCGGACAAAGTGGCTTCATTCGGCGGCTCGTGGACTTTCATTATTATTTTTGGCGTAATTCTGGCCGTATGGGTCATTCTTAATTCCAGCGCGCTGCTGGCCAGGCACTTTGATCCGTACCCATACATTCTCTTGAATTTATTTTTGTCGATGATCGCTTCCGTTCAGGCGCCAGTCATCATGATGTCGCAAAACCGCCAAGCCGCTAAAGATCGGCTGAAATCCGACTTGGATTATGAGGTCAACCTGAAGGCTGAAATGGAGGTAGCGCACCTCCATCGTAAAATCGACCATATTTACGAACGGCTGGAAGACCACTGGGCCCGGCTGGAAAGAGGCAAATAGCTGTTAGCCTGTTTCTGAATCCCGGAACCTGCGACCACAATGGTTCGTAATTCTTGGGATCGCAACGGAGCAGTGAGGGATCGCTATTGCTACGGAAATGTGAAAGCCCATGATTTTCTGGCAGCTTGCGCAAGCGCGGTTCATAAGAATATCGGAACTATTATGGATCCCACCCATTCGCTTCGCTCAGGGTCAGGGATTTAAAAAAATTGCTAGCTGCTAATTTCGATTCGCTGTTATGAATCTCGACGACACCATCGTTGCTATTGCCACACCGCCCGGACGCGGCGGCATTGGAGTGGTCCGGCTGGCAGGCCCGGAGGCGCGAGCAATCGCATGCTCCATGTTGCGGTTGAAACAGGAACTCGCAGCTGGTCGCGCCGTTTTTGGCGAAGTAATCGAACCAGCCAGCAGTGAGCGCATTGATGAAGCCGTGGTCACGTTCTTTGCCAAGCCGCACTCTTACACCGCCGACGATGTAGTCGAAATCTCTGCTCACGGAGCACCGGTGGTTTTGCGTCACATTGTTGAGCTTGCTACCTCGCGCGGCGCGCGACTGGCCGAGCCTGGCGAATTCACCATGCGCTCTTTCCTGAACGGCCGTATTGATCTCACGCAGGCAGAAGCGGTGCGTGATCTGATTGAGTCACAGACGCTGTATCAAGCTAAAGTCGCGGCCCAGCAGCTTGAAGGCTCGCTCTCCAAGCGGCTTCAGCCGATCAAAAAGAAACTAGTGGAACTGATTGCGATTATGGAAGCAGGCATCGACTTTTCTGAAGACGATGTAGCTGTGCTTCCGTCTGAAGAGATCATCGCGCGCCTCAAAGAAGTGCAAACGCCTCTGGAGCAACTGCGGGCATCTTTTGCCTACGGCAAAATCGTGCATGAAGGCTTCACTCTTGCCATTGTCGGCCGTCCTAACGTCGGCAAGTCAAGCCTGTTTAATCGATTGGTGGAGCGTGAGCGCGCCATTGTGACAGCCACGCCCGGTACCACGCGCGATCTGGTCACGGAAACCGTCTCGCTTGGCGGCATTCCCATCAAGCTGATCGATACCGCCGGCATTCGGCACTCAACGGACGAAGCTGAGAGCATCGGCATCCGCAAATCGTACGAGGCCCTGAGCGAAGCCGACCTGGTCCTGGTGGTGCTTGATAGCACACAGGAAATCTCTTCAGAAGATATGGAGCTTCTGCGAGTCTGCGTGAACGGCCGCGGGCTGGCCGTCGCCAACAAGACAGACCTTGCTCCCAATGCCTTTAAGATCCTGCGCGAACCGTCCAGGGCCTTCAAAACTTCAGCAATCACTGGCGAGGGTATCAATGCATTACGCCAGGCAATTCTGGAAGAAGTTTCTGGTCGCTCTGGCGGAGAGCAGGAGACGGGTTTTCTCACCAACGTTCGCCACCAGAGACTGGTAGAAGAATCGCTTAACGGCCTGGAAGCGGCCACCCGCGCTGTGGAACACAAGATTCCCCATGAGATGATCATGCTCGATCTTTATGGCGCACTTCGCCCGTTGGATGCCATCACTGGCGAGACGACGACCGATGATATTCTGAACTTAATCTTCAGCAGCTTTTGTATTGGAAAATAAAGACTATATAAACTCCAGCCAGTTATCGTGGCAAGACTGCAACGCTCAGAATTCCTCCAATGTTCTCAGGGTTATCGCGGCCCTTCTGGAACGAGGCTCCCGGTAGTTTGGCGAACGTGTTGGCCAGGCGCAATTCCTTTATTTCAAAATAGCGGGTGCCATCAGTGCCTATGTGCTCGTCATAGGTGATGCCGGTCAGGTAGTAAGGGTGCCCCTGCCACAGGAGCAAAGAGACCTGCTGCTGTTTCAAGCCGGCAATCACCGCATCAATGTTCACGGGTGCGCCGGAAACAAAGTGCGCCTCCAGCCGTACATGACGCCCATCATCCAGCGCAAAATCTTTGTTTACTGCCTGGGACAGTGTTTCCATGCTCGGCAGCTTGTCCAGGCAGAGTTCTCCGCCGCTCATGCGCATGACCCAGAAGTTCTGGCCTAACGCTACGTTCTGTTTTGCCAGCATGGTCTCTACGCCCGCAGCCAAGGCCCAGTTTTCGCAGTCCTGCTTTGCGGTGACCAGTTTTACATCAGACGATAGGTCAACGGTCTGGTCAGCTTTAACGTAGTAATCCTGCAGCTTTTTATTGGCAGCCTGAAGAGAGAGCGACAGAAGCGCACAAACAATTACGGTCTGCTGTAGCCTGCGCATGTTCAACCCAAGTGTAACCGGCTTTCGGGCTGAATCAATGTCGGCAAAAGCCTCACGTTCTTACTTTGCTAATGCCGACATGGCCTTACGAAAAAGACTGTCAAAGCTCTCCGATGAGACGTTGCCCAGCCGTGCCAGTGCCTTCTCTGCCATTCCGCGCTGGTAGCCTAGATTGACAAGCGCAGAGATTACGTCTTCCTCTACAGGTGAAACGGCAGGCGCTGCCTCAGGCGCGATGCCGAATGCGTCAAGCTTATCGCGCAGCTCCAGCACCATGCGTTCAGCCGTCTTTTTGCCGATCCCGGGAATGCGCGTCAGCGCCGCTACATTGTTGCCCTTGATGGCCGCGACCATTGCGTCCGCCGACATGCCGCTCAGGATGGTGATGGCCAATTTTGGTCCAATCCCGCTTACGCTCAGTAGCTTTTCAAAAAGCTGTTTTTCCTGTGCCCGGAGAAAGCCAAATAGCGCCAAGGCATCTTCCCGCACGTGAGTATGGATAAAAAAAGAGACCTCAGCATTCAGCGCGGGGAGTTCAGAGAAAGTAGGAACGCTGATAGCTACGTCATAACCCACGCCGCCAGCCTCAACGATAGCCTGGTTCGGGTGCTTGGAGATCAGTTTTCCACGAAGATGCGCGATCATCTGTTTTTATCGCTTCGCTCCAAACCGCCGGAAAGCTTCTTCACGCTTTAGGATTGCAACGCGCCTGAGGCTGCGTCAGCCTCGCGCGGCACTCTACACAGTCAAACAAAACAGCAGCTTGGTTTCTGGATAAGTCTACGCCCTAACTTTTACGCCGATAGCGAATATCAAACTGAAAGCCCGGATTTGGTGGAAAGAGTTCTGCGATTTTCTTTAAGCGTTCAGCCAGAGCTGAAGGCGCCAGCAGAGGATATTCGCGCTCGCGCAGCTCGTAATAATCCACATCGAGGCACAGCGAGAGCAGGTAGATGGCGATTGAGTCAGAGAACGTTGCTGCCAGATAGTCAGATTTAATCTTTTCGTCCACCCGGCCCGCGCTCAATGACTGTACCTGTTTGCGAAACTCATTGGCGTCAAAACTGGTTTCTCCGCGAACGTTCTTCACCGCCTGCGCCCAGGCCAGCTCTGCAAATTCCGGTGAAATACCGGCCTTATCTACAAACGCATGGCCCACGTTGATATAGAACTCAAAGGCAATGGCAAAGCGCTCTTCCAGCAGCCGGGTAGAGATGAAGACACACTGAGCGTTGCCGGAATCAATGTTGCGATGGCAAAGTGCGCCTTCCATTGGCGGGCCGTCAAAGCGCTCCGCTACCAGAGTTTTGTCGCCTTCGCCAATGGTAAGCGGCACAAAGTAGAAGGCCTTGCGGTCCAGGGCGGCGGCAATGGTGCGAGGCACCGCGCCCACAATCCGCTCCAGATCATCCGAGGGAAGCATGATCTCGCCGGCGGTGGTATAGCAGATGCCGTTAGGCGCCTGGCTCACCCGCGCATCGCGAATGATGTCATGGACGCTCCGGAGTTGTGCATTGACTGCCTGACTCACGTTATTATTCTAACGTACGGCTGATTCATCCAATCCCAATGTGGTCTTTATGAAGAAATTCTTTTTAAGTGCCGGAATCGGTCTCTTTTCCGGCGTGATTACTTTTTTTCTCTCGGTTGCTTTCCTGTGCATCGCCCTATTAGTCATTAGAGAAGCAAGCCATACCCTGCCGGATATGACGCTGGCATACAAGGCCGCAGTTCCTGTGGCTATTCTGGGAGCGATTTGCGGCTTTATGATTTCCCTGTTTCGTGTGGGCCGGTCAAGAATCGTTCATTGAGTTCGCGGCAAAAAAGACTGTTACGGCTTAGCAAAGTTCATCGTGTGACGATGAACCGCAGTTAGCAAAATAAGAAGAGCGCCCACTACCAAATTTCCCGGGCCCGATATAGTGGACTTCTGTCCGGCCACGCAAGGCTTAGCCTAAACAAATCTTCACAACCTACTGTTTGACCCTGCTGCTCTCCGCATATAAACTGCTCTGCCCACAGTCTGCTTATATCCACCAAGGAGAGAAAATGCCCAGCTTAAAGCGTCTGATTTCTTGTTTCGCGGTTGTCACTCTGGCCGGCGCTCTGTATTGCAGCGCGCAAGAGAAGGCCGATCTGGAAATGATCAGCAAGATCCGCTACGAAGGTTTTCATAACTCCAAAATCATGGAGATCGCCAGCGGACTGATGGACCAGATTGGCCAGCGCCTGACTGGCTCACCCAATGTGAAAAAAGCGAATGAATGGACGCGTGACGAGCTGAAGGAATTTGGCCTGGCGAATGCTCATCTTGAGCCATGGGGACCTTTTGGCCGCGGTTGGTCCAATGAATACTGCAATGTGCGTATGACCTCTCCGGATGTTGCCACACTTATTGCTTATCCCAAGGCCTGGACGCCGGGAACTGACGGCACCGTGAAAGGCGAGGTAGTGCGGGTCAGCATTCGCGGGCCGCAGGATCTGGCAAAGTATCGCGGCAAGCTGGCGGGAAAGATTGTGCTAGCGGGTGATGATCCTGAGATCAAGCCTTCTGTCGAGCCGCTCTCGGAAAGATACACAGACAAATCGCTGGCGGATATTGAGAACTATCAGATTCCCGGCGAGCGCAATGATGCCCGCTTTCGTGAATTTCAGCAGCGTGCGCGCTTCCAACGCCAGCTCAACAAATTTTACGAGGAAGAAAAAGTTCTGGCCGTGATTGACCATAGCCGCGGCGCCATTGGCGGCGGCACAGTCTTTGTCCAGCAGGGCGGCTCTTACAAAGAGGGCCTAACCGTGGGCACTCCGCAAATCACCCTGGCCACTGAGCACTGGACCCGCATTGCGCGCATCCTGGCAGCCAAGAAAAGCGTTGAGCTGGAGCTGAACGTGAAGAACACCTTTTACGATGGCCCCGATTCAATGAACCAGAATGACACCATCGCCGAGATTCCCGGCACCGATAAGAAAGACGAAGTGGTCATGCTGGGCGCGCACCTTGATTCCTGGCACACCGGCACTGGCGCAACGGACAACGGCGCAGGCACCATCGTGATGATGGAAGCAGTGCGCATCCTCAAGGCGCTCGATATCAAGCCGCGCCGCACCATCCGCATAGGCCTGTGGACTGGCGAAGAGCAGGGTCTCCTGGGCTCGCAGTGGTATGTGGCGCACCACTACGGCACGCGGCCGGAGTCAAAAGACCCAGAACGCAAGGGCGATCCCACGGTGATTCGTCGCGACGCTGGGCCAATGAGCATTAAGCCGGAGCAGGCCAAGGTTTCCGTGTATTTCAATGTTGATAACGGAACAGGCAAGATTCGCGGCGTGTACATGCAGGAAAATGCCATGGTGCAGCCGATTTTTGAAGCCTGGATGAAGCCGTTCCATGACTTGGGCATGGATACCCTCACCATGCGCAACACCGGCGGCACAGACCATCTTTCTTTTGACGCAGTCGGCATTCCCGGGTTTCAGTTCATACAAGATCCCGTGGAATATGAGACGCGCACACACCACTCCAACATGGATGTTTATGACCGGCTGCAGCCGGAAGACCTGAAGCAGATGGCAGTGATTGTGGCCTCATTTGTTTATATGGCAGCGCAGCGCGACCAGATGTTCCCGCGCAAGCCGATTGAGAAAGAGTTGCCGCCACCGCCGCCTGTTGAGGATGAAAACGCTGCTCCGGCTTCACCGGTAACAAATCCTGCGGTGGCTGATCGTCCGCAGCGGCCGCTGTCACCGGAAGAAAGACCACAGGCGCAGCCCAGCCCAACGCCAAAACCGTAGTATTGCAATGCTTCGTCGCAGGGTACGGTTTGGAATAACGGCGACCGATGCAGACTCAAAAAATCCGAACATAGAGACGTAGCACTGCTACGTCTCTACTTGTTTACGATGTCTGAGGCCTACGGCCCGGCTTCATCCATTTGTAGCCTGGATGTATGCCGGGTTGAAGCCGCTGTTCTTCGGCAATCTTCTGCAACAACTCAGTCAGAAGCGTTCGTTCCTGGGCGCTCAAGGCCGCCAGCAATGCCTCTTGATGCTCACGCGCAACCTTTCCGATTCGCTGTAAAACTTCCTCGCCTTCACCGGTGATGTGAAGCGAGTACTGCCGACGGTCGTCTACATTGGCCCTGCGTTCGACAAATCGGCTTTCCTCTAATACGTCGAGAATTGCCACCAATCTGCTCGGGTGAATTCCAAGCCTGGTGGATAGCTCCTGCTGGCTGATTCCGGGGGAGTTACGGACAAACCGTAAGATCCCGGCATCAGCAGGCGTGAGTTTCAGTGGCGCAAGGCGTTCCGCAAACTTCGCGGCAGCATGACCGCCAATTTGGGCAAGTAAAAATCCGGGCTGGGTTCCCTGTCTGGTCTCCATAACGTATAAATTATTATTGCACAAGAAAATAATTTATTATATAAATGATTTTTTATGAAATCGATTAACTCCAGACCGCTGATATTCCACCGCGGGCCAAGGCTCGTTCCGCTCGCACTTGTTTATACCGCGCTTGCCATCGCCGGCGTCATATCTGCAGTCATCTTGCGGCACGGCGCGCCCTTTGTAACCCCTTACGGGCATCCTGCAGAAATCCAGCGCTTCTTTGCCGCTTCCCCCACTGCGGTGCAGGTAAGCGCCTTCTTTCTGTTTGGATCGGCGGTGCCGCTGGGAATCTTCACGGCCACAATCGTGAGCCAACTGCGCTTTTTGGGAGTGCGCGCCGCAGGGACTTATATCACTCTGTTTGGCGGGTTCCTGGCGTCCTTTGCGCTGGTGCTCTCAGGTTTGAGCATGTGGGTGCTTTCAGTGCCTGATGTTGTTACAACGCCAGGGCTGGCGCACGCCTTTTATTTCTTCAGCTTTCTGTTTGGCGGAGCTGCTTTCTCGGTCGGGTTCGGATTGCTGGCCGCTGGTGTCTCTGTCACGGCTGGAATCACCCGGCGGCTGTCTCGCCCAGTCGTCATTTTCGGATTCGTGATTGCGGTCGCGGGAGAGCTCTCTGCTCTGAGCCTTCTGTTCTATCCCGCATCATTCCTGCTGCCATTGACCAGGTATGTCGGAATAGTCTGGTTAATTCTGGCCGCTGCGAAGCTGCCGCGTTCCCGCGAAGTACGCCCCGCAGTGCCGCAGCAGGAGGTGCAAAGCGCATAAATTGAAGATCGCTGTGGTAGCCGGAGCGAAGTCGCAGCATCGGGCTAGCGATTGCGTGGGAAAAGAGAGATTTTTCTTGCGGTGAGCGAATCCGGTTCACGCTCACGAGTAGTGCGCTGCCATTTTCCTTTTTCCTTTAAACACGCGATACTTATCTAACGTGGTCGACTTCCTCTCCAAGCTCAATCCCCGGCAGCGAGAAGCGGTAGAAGCTGTTGATGGGCCGGTGCTTATTCTGGCTGGCGCAGGCAGCGGCAAGACCCGTGTAATCACTTATCGCATTGTGCATTTGATTGAAAATAAAGGAATTGAGCCGGATTCCATCCTGGCCGTTACGTTTACCAACAAGGCTGCCCGGGAGATGGCCGAACGAGTTGATAGCCTGCTGGGTGGCCGCACGCTGCGCAAGCCTCTGATCGCCACCTTTCATTCTTTTTGCGTGCGCGTATTACGCCGCGATATTGAAGCCATGAAGATTGGCGACGTTGGTTACAAAAAAGACTTTGCCATCTATGACGAAACCGACCAGCAGGCGGTAGTTAAGTCAGTGATGCGCCGACTCGGTCTCGATGACAAGCAACTCAAGCCCAGTGCCGTGCTTGGTCGTATCTCCTGGGCCAAGAACCACATGCTTGATCCGCAGGAGATGTACCTGCAATCAGCTGATCCCATTACGGAGAAAGTGGCGCACATTTTTGAGGAGTATCGCAAAGAGCTGCGCAAAGCCAACGCGCTGGATTTTGACGATCTTCTGCTGGAGACCGTGCGGCTGCTCAAGTCATCCTCAGAAGTCCGTGAGCGCTACCAGCGCCGCTACGAATATCTGCTGATCGACGAATACCAGGATACTAATCGTCCGCAATATGAGCTGATCAAGCTGCTGGCAGGCACGCGGCACAATCTCTGCGTGGTGGGCGATGAGGACCAGTCGATTTACTCCTGGCGCGGGGCCGATATTCGCAACATCCTGGAGTTCGAACAGGGCTTTCCTGAAGCTCGCATCATCCGGCTGGAACAGAATTACCGCTCGACGCAGTCCATCCTGGAAGCCGCGTCCGCGGTGGTGGCCAACAACGTCAAGCGCAAAGGCAAGACGCTGTGGACATCGCGCGAGGGCGGCAGCAAAGTTGGCTATTACGAGGCTCCCGATGGCGAGAATGAAGCCCTCTTCGCCGCCGACTACATCTCGCGCTATCTTAAGAAAGCCAATGAAGAGAGCGCAGAAGGCATACGCGTGGCGGTGCTTTACAGGCTGAATTCGCAGTCGCGACTGATTGAAGAGGCCATGCGCCGCTACCAGATTCCTTACCAGGTTGTGGGCGGCTTCTCTTTCTACGAGCGCGCCGAGATCAAAGACATGATCAGCTACCTGAAGCTGATCAGCAATCCGCAGGATTCCATTGCTCTGCTGCGCGTGATCAACACTCCGGCTCGCGGGATCGGCAAATCAACGGTGGAGACGCTGGAACGGCTCTCGCTTGAGACCGGCATGTCACTCTGGGCCGCGATCAGTGAAGCCATTGACCGGAGATTGCTGCCAGCTCGCGCCTGCGTGGCGCTCAAGAGCTTTAAAGACTTGATTGAAGATGCACGAGCGATGTTGCTGGGGACATTTGTGGAAAGAGTAGGGGAAACATCAGGAACAGAAGAAAAATCTCAACGCGGAGACGCGGAGGCGCGGAGAACAGAAAAGACAGAAGAAGTAGATTCTGATGTTTCCTTTGAGCCAGCCGAGCTAGGAGAGAACATCAGTTTTGATTTTGGATCGAATGAAGCGCTGGAAATCGGCGACATCCTGTCAGAAAGCAGCGCAAATGATGAAAGCGGCTCCAGCGGACCTAATGGCGGTCAAGCAATCGAAGGCTTCCGCGCTCCCGGCGGCCCGGCGAGCATTCCAGAGATATTGAAATTTCTGATCGACCGCACTAGCTACATCAAGCAACTGGAAGAAGAAGCTACGCCGGAATCTTTTTCGCGCATCGATAACCTGCGCGAATTGGTGAATGCCTCCATGGATTCGCGTGATCGCGGCGAGACGCTGGCGGAATTTTTGGATCACGCCGCGCTGGTCAGCGACGTTGATACGTACGATCCGCGCGGTACGGTGACGCTCATGACGCTGCATTCAGCCAAA
>DASRDW010000232.1:0-15557 GCA_035652415.1 Candidatus Angelobacter sp.
CATTCGGCGTGATCTCCAGCGGAGTTTGGTTCGCGAAGGCTGGCGCATGCGCGTTTATATTCCTTTCGGTACAGAGTGGTATCCCTACCTGATGCGACGCTTGGCGGAGCGCCCGGCCAACGCGATCTTTATTTTGAAGAATTTGTTCCGGTAATTATCCCACCCTTTGCGCCTTGTTAATTTGTAATGACAAGCAGCGTAGATGGCCGCAAAGGATGGGGCACCCAGCCGCGAATGCACGCAAATAAACACGAATTGAAGTTTATTATTCGCGTTTTTCGCGTTGACTCGCGGCTACTTCCTTTTCCTCAACTCTTCCAACTCATACCTCGTCCCTCGCCACGTCACTGCTCCATCGCGCAGCGTTTTGAATGCCGAGCGCAGCACTGCCGCGATAAACAAGATCGCGCTGAACGGGCAGGTTAGAAAGAGCCACAGAGAACCGGCTGCATAGCGTGCGGTCAGCGCATAAGCTAGCGCGATCATGGCCACAGTCCCGGCAAATGTAGCACGCGCCCAACCAGTGGCCAGCACCAAACCCACGAACGGCCAGACACAAAGGAAAAATGTGAGCGCGCAACATGCCACGACCAGGCTGATGCGAAAGCGCAAAAAAGCAAACAGGTTTTTCTCCAGGTTGCCGATGATCCCTGCTGCGCCTGCACCCCAACGGAGCGAAACCAATCCTGGGCCGCAGACCACGTCCTGGCAAAGGCCTGCTCGCTTGATGGACTCGCCAAGTTTGATGTCGTCCACTACTTCCAAACGCAGCTTCTCATAAGTGCCAATGGCTTCATACGCGGAGCGGCTAATCAGGTTGAAAGCGCCTACGCCAATGTGGTCGCGAGCTTTGGGATCGCGAATTTTCCACGGCCGCATGGCAAAGCTGGACATCACCTGAGGAAAAGAGATCAACATGCGCTCGCCCAGGGTCTTCATGTGTGCAGTGGGAAAGAGCACCAGGTGATCAGCGCCGGTCTTGATGGCGTAATGCACGGCTCGGCGAAGTGATTCAGGATGAAACACGCAGTCAGCGTCAGTAAACAGCAGCCACTCGCCACTTCCCTGCTGCCCGGCGTTTCTGAGTGTGCCATTTCTCAGTGTAACTTTACTAAGTGAACCCAGCCACATAGCATGGAGTTTGCCCAGCCAGCCCGCAGGGAGTTCCTGAACATGAATCACTCGCAGCCGGCCTTGTGCTGTTGGCTCTGCTGCAAGCCTGTCCATGATTTGGCTGGTCTGGTCGGTTGAGCGATCATCGACGGCAACCACTTCGTAATTCGGGTAGTCGAGATGCAATAGTGATCGCAGGGCTGGTTCAATCTCCGCTTCTTCATTGCGAGCGGGGACCACAATCGTGAGCGGCGGAAGCATGGCATCTCTGGGCGTCTGATGCTCAGGCTGGGTGAGATCGGCGATTTCAGAAATATGCCAGGCCAGCGGCAAAACAACAGCCAGCCAAATCAAAGCCAGAAGCGTGCCGGTAACCCAGTAAACCCAGATCATCCTTCCGCAGCCTTGATTTCGTTCAGCTTGAAGCGCGGCGCAAATCGTGCGCCATAAAGCAGAATGACTCCTGAGATCCCGGCAGCAGCAAAGGCCACCCAGAACGCGGTTTGCAGAGAGCCGGTCTTGTCAGAGAGCTTGCCGATCAGCGTTGGTGAAAAAGCGTCACCCAGCAGATGAATCACAAAAACATTCACCGCCAGCCCTGTGGACCGGATGCTGGCGCTCACCGAGTTCACCAGTGCAGCATTGGTGGGGCCTGTGCCGATCAGGATGAAAAATACTGCGGCGAAGATCGCCGGAAACATCAACTTGCCGCTGACGTAAATGGCGGCAACCATGAATGGGACGGCGATCAGCATGGCAATTCCGGAGAAGCTGTAATAAGCCCCGAAGTAGCGTTTGAGCAGGCGATCCCCAATCCAGCCGCCCAGCAGCGTGGCGCCAATGCCGTTGACAATCACGATGACACTGAAATCAATGTTTGCGGTCTTCACGTCAAGCCCGCGCAGCCGCTGAAGGAATGTTGGAATCCAGACTTGCATTCCACCGACAGCAAAGGTGTACATGGCCATGCCCAAAGTTGCAGTGATGAAAGCGCCATTGCGCACCAGACCACGAAGCAGCGTCCAGGCATCTACCGGCGAGTGCTCCTCATGCTGGCCGCGCGGCGGCTCAGGCAAGAACCAGAGCAAGAGGGCCAACAAGAAACCGGGGATTCCGGCAGCCATGAAAGGCGTGCGCCAATTGTTGAAGTACTGGGCCAAATATCCACCGACAAAATATCCGGCAGCACTGCCCACCGGCAATCCAAGAAAGAAGATGGCCAGCATGCGTCCGCGCTTTAAGGGCGGAAAGGAATCAGCAATCAACGTGGGCGCAATGGTGGCATAGCTGGCTTCGCCGATGCCGACAATGGCATGGCGAAGAAATAACTGGTTATAGTCATGCACAAACCACGTAAAGAAAGTAAAGCCGCTCCAGATACAGATGCCGACAACCACGATGTTCCGGCGGGGAAAGCGATCGCCCAGCCAGCCCACCAGCGGAGCGGCAACCATATAGGTAATAAAAAATGCGCTGGTAAGCAGACCAATCTTGGCATCGCTCACCAGAAATTCTTTTTTTATTTCAGACTGCACCGCAAACAAAACATTCCGGTCAATGTAATTCAGGATATTGAGTCCCGTAAGCACCGCCAGCAAAAGTCGAGGATAGAGTTTTGGCGGCATGGATGCAGGGATTATAACCGTCCCGTCAGCACGTCCAATGCGTGGATTTTCAGAAAAGGCCGGAGGGGAACAGTCTCTTTGTACGATTTCTGTGTTAGAGTCTCAGCACACAGCCCCCAAATCCCCCCAGAATGTTTGAGAGGCCTTTCAGGAGTCGAATCATGGTGAAGAGAAATTACTTCTGGTTCCTGGTAATCGCGGGAATCCTTGCCATGCAGCCGCAGGCAATTTCACAAGGCACGTCCGCCAATGGAAGCTCTCAAGCCAATCAGGGAGCCGTGCAGACGGGGCAACAGCCGTCGCCTGCTGCTGGAAGCACGTTATCAGTAGTATGCATTATCGACGATCCCACTGCCAGCGGGCAGGCGCACGCTTGCGCGAGCGATTCATACACCACAGATCTGGGGCATCATCTTAAGCTCCGTGTTGACGGTCTTCAAAAATGGCTGGAAGAGAAAAACGCGCCTGAAAGCCTGGCCTTATTCATCAATGGCAGGGAAATCAAAGATAGCCACCCGATCAGCGTGAATCCGGAGCAAAGCGAGTTGGGCTTTAAGCTGGACAAAACGACTGGATCGGAAACAACCTGGGACGAGCTCATCGTTCTACAAAAAAATTGGAGTACAAGAGGAATCTTTCGCAACGTGCGGGCAAGCATCGGCCCTGCGGGTGGAACGCAGTATCCAACCAACGCAGCATTTAGGCTGATTTTCCTGCCATTGCCGTGGGCCGTTGCGTGCCTTCTCTTCTGTCTCAGCACTTTGGCGGGGCTGGTTGTGCTTGGCCGGCGGAGTTCAGTTCTCAAAGACTCTCCCGGCGGCCCATTCAGCCTTGCGCGTACACAGATGGCAGTCTGGACCTGGCTGACCGTATCCAGCTATTTCTTCCTCTTTGTCATGTGGTGGGACACGCAGGTCCCCATTCCTACTTCCATCCTGGGGCTGTTAGGAATCAGCGCCAGCACTTATATGGCAGCGGCTTTAGTCGATCGCACTGGTTCCAACACGCCGCCCGCAGTTTCCAAAGGATTTTTGAAAGATATCTGTGGTGGCGACCAGGGAGTGCAACTGCACCGCATTCAGATTATTGCCTGGACGGTAGTGCTGGCGTTCGCCTATGTGATGAACATTCTCACCAAGCTGAGTATTCCGGATTTTAATCCGACGTTGCTGGGTCTGCTGGGGCTGAGCGCGGGAACGTATGTCGGCTTCAAGTTCCCGGAGAATCAGGCGCCTGTGTCTACGCAAACGCAGCCAGCGGCGCCAGTTCCACCTGTCCCGCCGGTCTCAGCAGCCGCCGCAGCAGCGGCAGGTACCAGTGGCGGTGTTGTGAATTTGAATCCGGCAGGCCAGGCCGGTCAGAGATAACCAATCGAGCAAAGCAACTTACTTCTTCGGTCGGGGCCAACGTGCTTCCACTGTGGTACCTATTCCTCCACGGGGACGAAATATACCTTTCACCACGACCCATTTTGGCTTCACTGTGTGCACTACATCTTGAAGCACCTGATTGACGATATTCTCCTGAAAGATGCCGAGATTGCGGTAATGGAGTAGATATTCCTTCAGCGACTTTAGCTCCAGGCAGAGCTTGGCGGGCATATAGCGGATTTCCAGCGTTCCAAAATCAGGCAGCCCGGTTTTGGGACAAACTGATGTGAACTCCGGCACGTCAATCAAAATTTCATAGGCAGGAAACTGGTTGGGCCAGGTATCAATTTCAGGAAAGCTGTGGTCCAGCCCGGCTTTTGCATGATCTTCGGTATAACCTGTACGATGTGACATCGGCCTTATTGTAGCAATCGCTTGCCTGGGCGTAACCGGAGGGGCGGAACGCTCATCTAAAATCAGTAGAATCAATGTAAGTCATAATTTGAGACCGCCTGAAAAGCTGAGATAGCCTTACCGCGTTTATGGCTGGAATGGTTCTTTGCGTCTTCTTTTGTGACCTGGGCAGCCTGCTTGTTTATACTTGCAGGTTTGGGCTTGCAATCTTTTGAGCATGGCAAGACAGAACCAAAATAACGGGCGCGACCGCAAACGGCTGGTGGCCATTGCCATTCTGGTGGTGCTGGCAGTGGTGATCTTCACTGGCATCAACCAGAGGCGCGGCGGTGTCTCTGTCCGCGCGGAAAAAGTGGCGCGCCAGGAGATTGCCAGCGTGATCTCCACTAACGGAAAAATTGAGCCGGTCAATAGCTTTGAAGCACATGCGCCGGCGCCCGCCATTGTTAAGAGCGTGCGGGTGACTGAAGGCGATCACGTGAAGCCAGGGCAGCTTCTGGTGCAGCTTGACGATGCGGATGCACGGGCACAGTCTGCGCGAGCGCTGGCCCAGTTGCGCTCTGCGGAAGCAGCTTTGCAGGCGGTAAAGTCCGGCGGCACGCAAGAAGAAGTATTGACCACTAAAGCAGATCTTTCCAAGGCACAAGCAGAGAGCACGGAAGCCCAGCGCAACCTGCAGGCTATCCAGAAGCTGCGGCAAAACGGAGCAGCATCACCGGCAGAGGTGGATGCAGCGCAGGACCGTGTGAAGAAAGCTGATGCTGACGTGCAACTGCTGCAATCAAAGCTGACCGGACGTTATTCTTCACCCGAGGTCGCGAAGGTGGAAGCTGCGGCGGTTGAAGCGCGCGCTTCTTATGCTGCAGCGCAAGATCTTCTGAAACATTCCAACGTCACCGCGCCTTTTGCCGGCACAGTGTACCAACTCCCGGTAAAACCCGGAGCATACGTCAATGGCGGCGAGTTGCTGGTGCAGATAGCAGACCTCACAAAAGTCCGCGTGCGGGCCTTTGTTGACGAACCGGATATCGGCCGTCTGGCTAAAGGCCAGGAGGTACAGATCACGTGGGACGCCATTCCCGGACGCACCTGGGAAGGATCGCTGACCCGCGTGCCAACGGCCGTTAGCATGGTGGGATCGCGCACTGTTGGCGAGATAACTTCTGAGGTCGCCAATGCTGACCGCAAGCTGCTGCCCAATGTAAATGTGAACGTGAGCATTATTATCGCGAAGCATGACAATGCGCTCACTGTGGCGCGTGAAGCGGTGCATGACGCGGATGGTAAACGCTATGTTTACCAGGTTGCGGATGACAAGATCGAAGCCCGTGAAGTGGAAACGGGCCTTTCCAGCCTGACACGAGTAGAAATCGTGAAAGGCATTTCCGATGGAACTACGGTTGCCCTGGGTGCGACCAACGCGCAGCCGCTGCATAACGGCATGGAAGTAAAGGTGGTTGAGCGTTGAGGATTTTTTCCCGGGTAGCGTCTTTATTGTTATTGTTCCTGATCAGCACGGTATTCTCAGCTGCGGCGGATACCGATCCCACTGCCCTGCTCAAAGCAGGCAAGGCAGATGAAGCATTGCACGTCCTTAACGCCTCGGTAGCGCAAAATCCTAACGATGCCCGCGCCTATAACCTGCTTTGCCGCGTTTACTACCAGCTTGAGCTTTGGGACAACTCCATACGCATGGCGGAAAAATCTGTCGCGCTGAATCCAGAGAACAGCTCGTATCACCTGTGGCTGGGTCGTGCCATGGGCCGGAAGGCAGAAGTCGCCAATCCGTTCGCGGCATTTGGCCTGGCCCGCAAAGTGAAATCTGAATTTGAGCGCGCCGTGTCGCTTGACACCAATAATTTTCCCGCTCGCTCTGACCTGAGTGAGTTTTACCTGGAAGCTCCCAGCTTTCTGGGCGGAGACAAGAGCAAAGCACGGCAACAGGCTGAAGTTGTGGCCCGGCGTGATCCGGCGCTGGCTAGTTACATCAATGCACGCGTGGAAGAAAAGCAAGGCAGCGGCCAAGCTGAAGCAGCGTACAAGAAAGCCGTGGCTTCCAGCAACGATCCTTCGCGCTATTGGGTAGAGCTGGCGCATTTTTACCGGCGTGCCGGCCGCATGAACGAAATGGAAACCGCGATAACAAAATCATTGGCCACGGCGCATGAAGGCGATGTAACGGAATTTGACGTCGCCAACCTGCTGTTACATGCGGGACGAAATTTTCCCGGAGCCATCCAAATGTTGCGCCATTACGTAACCCAGGAAGATCCCTCTGAAGACGGTCCTGCCTTCCAGGCACATTACCTGCTGGGGATCCTGCTGGAAAAAGAAGGCCGCAAGAAGGAAGCCGCTGCTGCATTCCACGATTCCCTTGAGATGGCTTCAGAGTACAAGCCGGCCCGGGATGCGCTGGCCCGTGTTTCCCGATAAAATCACGTCTTTCTATCCATCCTCTGGAACAACGCGCAGGTGAAAAATGAAATTGTATGCCCGTCTCATCGTGGTAGCAGCCTGGATTGTGGCGCTTCCGGGAATATTGTTCACGCAAGACTCTACCGCCAGCCAGGAAAAGCCGCTGACGTTCCATGCTGCCATTGAGCTGGCGCTGAAGAACAGCACCACAATGGGAGTGACCCAGGCAGATATGAGCAGAGCGCAAGCTGCCGTCACGCAAACGCGTGACGTTTTTCTGCCGCAGACGGTGCTTGGCTCAGGGCTGGGAGCGTCATACGGTTTCCCACTCAGCCTTGAGGGAGCAGCACCTTCCATCTTTAACGTGAACTTCCAGGGAGCGCTGTGGAACCCGGCTCAGCGCAGCTACATCAAAGCAGCACGCAGTGACGTTGCCGCCACAGCCGCGCAAAATGCCGATAAGCGTAATGAATTAATTATGGAAACGGCCGTGGATTACATCCAGCTCGATTTACTTGATTCATCGCTGACCATTCAACGCGAGCAGGAGCAGGCAGCGGCAAAATTTCAAGACATTGTGAACCAGCGTGTGGAAGCTGGACTTGATAGCCAGGTAGAAACAGCCCGCGCCAAGCTTGTGGGTGCGAAAACAAGGCTGGATATCGCCCAGACGCAGGCCGCCGGCGACCAACTAAGGCTCCGCCTTTCCCAACTGACTGGATTGCCGGTGAGCGCGATTCGCACATCGACGGAATCGATTCCAGAAATGCCGTCCGTATTGCAAGATCAGGACCTGACAAGCGTTGTGAACAACAACCCTGCAGTAAAAGCTGCGGAAGCAGCGGCTGACGCCAAAGCTTTTCGCGCACGGGCTGAGCACCAGCAGTTGTATCCTTCAGTGGATTACGTGGGCCAATACGCAGTGCTGGCGCGCTTTAACAACTATGACCAGTTCTTTCAAAAATTCCAGCGTCATAATGTGACCGCAGGCGTGGCCATCCGCTTTCCTTTATTTAACCCGGTGCAGCACGCAGCGGCCAAAGTTGCGGATGCCGATGCGCTTAAGTCGCGCAAAGAGGCGCAAGGCGTAAAGGAGCAAGTGAGCACAGAGACGCTCAAGCTGCAACGCTCAGTACAGCAGTTGGCTGCAGCCCGCGATGTCGCGCAACTGGAACATCAGCTATCGCAGGCTGATATTGAAGCCGCTCACGCCAAGATTGAGAGCGGCGCCGCCAGCCTCAAAGACGAGGAAAATGCTCGGGTCGCCGAACATGAACGCTATACCGCGTACCTGAACTCTAACTTTGAGCTGGATCGCGCTCAAATTCAGTTGATGCGCCAGACAGGGCAATTGGAAGGATGGGCGCTGGAACCAGTGAAACAATAGCTTTCCAAAGTTACGGATTGCATGTCGATACCCGATGATCTAGCATTGCTTGCACAGCTTTAGCCAAGCAATTTACACCCCCTGATTTGAATAGCTGAGTTCTATCGTTCAAAACTTCAAAATTGGTTGAAAAAGAAAGGCACGTTATGCCCAAGCGCAGGTATGGTGCATTCAATCAGGGTGAATTTCCCACTATCGCTTGTTTCAATAAAGCCAAAACGCCGCTCCGAGTTGACTTCGATGACCTGATTGCTGCCCTGCAGGTTTACGTCAACAAATACGTAGCTCCTGTGTGGGGAACGCCAGCGAAACTGATCAAGACCAGAAGTTTCAGAAAAGGCGCGTGGGCTATGGTGTTTCTCGACAATGCCGGCAACGCTGACGCTGAGGCTTACCACGATCTCACTCCTGACGGGCTGCCGCTGGCAAAAATTTTCGTCAAAACCACGCTCGACATGGGCGACCTGGTAAGCACCTCGGCCTCCCATGAACTCGTCGAAATGCTCGTTGATCCCGCCACTAACATGATGACCACACGCGGAAATTCCAAAATCATGTATGCCTATGAAAGCGCCGATCCGGTGGAAGAGCTGAGCTTCCGCGTCAATGGCATCCCCATGAGTAATTTTGTCTATCCGGCATATTTTGAGAATTTTCACAAGCCGGGTTCCGTGCAGTTTGATCACATGAAGCGCGTCCACAAGCCGTTTCAGATTCTTGCCGGAGGCTATCAGACAATCTTTAGAAGGGGAAAATGGCACGACCGAAGCGGTTCTCCGGCCAAGGCCAAGCGGTTTGCCAAAGAAGATCGCCGCGGACATCGCGGCGCGCAGCGCAGGAAGAAAACAGCGTTGCTTCCCGCCAATCTACCCAGGATCAAAAAACTTGAGCAAAAAGCCGGGGTGTAAGGTTATGCCGGCTGGCTACTGACCGCTGCAGGCTTGTGTTTCAATTGATCCAGCACCATCGGCCCGAGTTGTGAAACACTGCCCGCGCCAAGCGTGAGCACCATGTCACCAGGCTCAGCCAGCGCAGAGACCTGTCGCGCGGCTTCATCGA
Source organism: Candidatus Angelobacter sp. (assembly GCA_035652415.1). Taxonomy (GTDB): domain Bacteria; phylum Acidobacteriota; class Terriglobia; order Terriglobales; family Acidobacteriaceae; genus Angelobacter. Next base: position 9,384 of record DASRDW010000232.1, read on the forward strand.
ACGAGCTGACATAACGAACGTCTTTTTCTTTCCCGCCGCTCGTTTGTACCACTTGCGCCAGCCGCTCACCGGTAATGCCAGGGAGCGGCGCTTCGCTGGCGGCATAGATATCAAGTACTAGGACACTGTCGGCATCGGTGAAGGCGGAGCCAAACTGGTCAAGCAAATCGCGCGTGCGGGTGAAGCGGTGCGGTTGGAAGATCACATGCACGCGTTTAAATCCGCATTGCCGCGCCGCAGCCAGGGTTGCGCGGATTTCCGTGGGATGGTGACCATAATCATCAATTACGCTGATATCAGCAGCGCGACCGCGAAGCTGGAAGCGGCGGTCCACCCCGCGAAAATTTTCCAGTCCTTTGCGAATCTTCTCCGGATCAACGTCAAGCCCTACGCCAACCGCCACTGCCGCCGCGGCATTGAGGATGTTGTGGTTGCCGGGCACGCGCAGATGAAAATCGCCCAGAGTTCTGCCGTGATAGTCGATAGAAAAATGTGAATAATGTTTGTTGTCGGCGCACTTGCCATTAGCGGTGTTTACGCGGAAATCGGCGTCTTCATGCAAACCATAGGTCGTGGCGCGGCGCGCCAACCGAGGCAGCATATTGCGCAGCCGCTCGTCATCATGGCAGAGCACAGCCATGCCGTAAAAAGGCACACGGTCAATAAAGTCGAGAAAAGCCTGCTCCACATCCGCCATGTCGCGGTAGCAATCCATGTGCTCGCGGTCAATGTTGGTAACCACGGCAAGAATCGGCGAGAGCTTGAGAAATGAACGGTCACTCTCATCGGCCTCAGCCACTAAATACTGTGACTTGCCCAGACGCGCATTCGATCCCATGGCGTCCACGCGCCCGCCAACCACGACCGTAGGATCAAGGTCTCCCGCGGCCAGCACAGCAGCCACCATGCTGGTGGTAGTTGTCTTGCCGTGCATGCCCGCAATGGCGATACCGTATTTCAGACGCATCAGCTCAGCCAGCATCTCAGCGCGCTGGATTACCGGGATGAGTTGTACGTGCGCGGCAGCAATCTCCGGGTTATCGCGACGAATGGCGGAGCTGGCCACCACAACCTCCGCGCCGGTAATGTTCTCCGCGCGATGGCCTTCAAAAATGATGGCGCCTTTCTCCGCGAGGCGTTCTGTTACAGAGGAGTTCTTCAGGTCGGAGCCGGAAACTTTATATCCCAGCGTGAGCAACACCTCGGCGATACCGCTCATGCCGATGCCGCCGATGCCTACGAAATGAATACGCTGTATTTTTGCAAACATTATTCTTGTGTCGATTCGCGACAAACCGCCATTGAGCTTCGATTTTCCCTAACACGCCTCAGCGCTTGTTGCAGCGGGCTCGCCACGCTAGTTGGGCTCGCCCTCATCCATTCTTGTCGCTTCGCGACAAACCGCCAGTGAGCTTCGGCTCCCCATTAGTTCTTTCTGCGCCTGTTGCTCGCCGCTCGCCGAGTTGTCGGGCTCGCGGTTTGTCCCGTGCATGGATGGGTCGATCTGAATCGATCTGGCCAATTGCTAGCTGCTTTTCCCCGCCAGTTCCGCCACCATTCGGGCAACGCGACCAGCAGCGTCATGGTGTGAGAGCGCCCGCGCCTTCTCTGCCATCTGTTGCAATCGCGCTGAATCGCCGAACAGCTCAACCACTAGCTGCGCCATCCGCTGCGGTGTCAGTTCGGCTTGCGGCACCAGCACGGCTGCGCCTCCGGCGGCAATTGCCTCAGCGTTGCGGCGCTGGTGATCGTCTGCAGCGCGAGGAAACGGGACAAAGATCGCCGGCTTCCCTGCTGCAGTAATCTCAGCCACAGTGCTTGCACCGGAGCGGCACACCAGCAGATCGGCCCGGGCAAACGCCGAGGGCATGTCATCAATAAAGGCTGAGACCTCAGCTTTCACGCCTGCCTGAGCGTACGCAGCTTGCACGTCATTATATTCGCGCTCACCTGTCTGATGGATGATGCACAACGCAGGAATTTGCCGTAACACTTCCGGTGCAGCGGCAGTAATGGCCTGGTTGATGGCCTGCGCACCCTGGCTGCCGCCAAAGACCAGCAGCGTTGGCGGGCGATTGCTGGCAGGCGCTGCGACTTTGAAAAACTCCGCCCGCACCGGCACTCCCACAACCTGGGCATTGCGAAAATATTTTTTTGTCTGTTCAAAGTGCACCGCTGCTGCTGAAACCAGCTTGCCAACGATCTTGTTGGCGAAGCCCGGCACGTAGTTCGGCTCAAAAGCCAGCGTAGGAATGTGCATGAGGATGGCCGCTGCCATGGCCGGCCCGGAAGCATATCCGCCCACGCCGACCACCACGTCCGGATCGAATACCTTGATAATCTTCCGCGCATCCACCACTGCCCGAGGCAGATCAAACAGGGTCTTCATGCGCGTGACCAGGCCTACGTTTTTAAGCGCACCAACTTTTACGCGCATCAGGCCGAAGCCGGCCGGCGGAACAAGCCGGTTTTCCATGCCTCGCGCTGTGCCCACAAACAATACTTCCGCCTGATAGTGGGCTTTGAGTTCGCGCGCAATGGCCAGCGCCGGGATTACGTGGCCGCCGGTGCCGCCACCGGCAATGAGAACTCGCATGCTTTAGGTAGCCCTCTTGATTGAATGTAGCAGGATTGAAAAATCCTCGCCCAAATTCAATCACGCATTGGGCAACTTGACCATAAAATACGCAAAGTTAGCGATTATCTAAAAGGCTGTGAAAACCTGTACCGGTACTAATGAGGCGATCAAGGAACGCCAGATAAATCATGAAGAAGGTTTTTTTCTCGGTATTCAGAGCGAACTGTCATACGCTCCTTAGGCAGGTTCACAAGACCGGAGAACAGACCCTTGTGATTCGCAACGGGTGAGGTTCTGGCAGAGCTTCGTCCCTGCTTCTCTGTTCCCAAAATACAGATCGGCTAGAAATGTAAAAGCTCTCGGAAACCAGCCTAAATCATTGATCTACGGGTATTTCAAACCGAAATATGACATTTGCCTGTGTAATAGCCCTGTTACCTCAGTACCCAGATTTCACGATTTCAGAACAAATTGTAAAAATGCCTCAGCAGGCCGCAGTTTGTGCTATGTTTTTCATAGAAAAATCACTGGAATTTAACACTTTGCCTTTCGAATGGAAGATGGGCTAAGGTTCCAGGCAAAGATACTCATGATTTTCAAAGCAGCGGAAGACTTTAAAAAACGAACATTGGGCGCTCTGCCTACCCTGCTGGAAAAGGTAGCCTACATCTGCTCTCTGCAGACCGGGAGCGGCGGATATGTGCATTGGGGATTTACCCGCGCCTTTGGCAATCGTCCCACGCAGGAAGCGATTTACGCCGCCCACATGGAAACGTCTCTGGAACTGGTGCATGTGCCGGTGCGTGAGATTTATAAAGAGTATTTAGAGGGTATGGCGCGTTCCGGATCTTCTGAGTTTCTCAATCCAAATTCTTTTGTGCTCAAGGCGCCGGTCAATGGCGACGCACTTCTTTCGGCTCACCTTCATCTACTGCAGGAATCTGTGGTTGCTCTTGCACAGCAGGAGCCGAGCGAACCTCACCAAGTCGCATAGCCACGCCTACCACCTGGCCAAGTACCTCGGCCTCCTGCGGATGCTTGAGAATTCTTGGCGGCACCGGCGAAAGCGGGTGCGATTGCAGCACAATTTCACCGCGACGCACTGAGCACCAGCAGCATACGTAGCCTTCACGCGTTTCTACGAAATAAATCGGACGTTCCAGCTCTGAGCGCCACTTCTTCTCTTCCACACGAGTGCGGCGCTCATCCACCTGCACAAAGGAGCCTGGCAAGAGCAGCGGATACATAGTGAGGTCTTCCATGCCCACATAGGCATAGATGTATTTCTGCTTATTGGCAAGCTCGTCAAGGTACTGCATGGGGATAGAGCCCCAATCCTGAATCATGCGGCCCACATCAGTGGTAACCCGCAGATTAAAACCGGGATCGATCTTGTTTGGGAAGCGCGCGCTACCCCGATCAGTCGGAAGTTCCAGACGGTGCGTCTTGCTGGGGCTGCAAATTGCGAAGTCCGCCGCCGTAAAACTCAGGTCAACGCCATACAATTTAAGCAACTCAGTAAAATCAGCGCGATAAATTACAGAGAGGACATAAAGCCTGTAAATGCTGGGAATCACGCCTTTGGTTTCAATGTCTGAAAGGCGGCTGGGATTGATAATAAACTCGTCAATGGAGCGCGATTCAGACAGGGTGGTGCTGGAGATCTCCACGTCGCGCAAAGTAAGGCCCATTTGCTCGCGGAGTTCGCGCAAACGTTTTCCCGCAGCGAGCGCAACGTCTGTCCTAACGATTTTTAGATTCCCATCCAAAGCTTATCTGCCTACTCTATGCGAGGCATGTTCGCCCGATAAAGACACAAACCCTTTTATTCAATTGAAGCAGAGCCGTTTCTTTGAACACCCGGAAGCCTTACAAATGTAGCAGCATCTATGCTTGGCTCTAGTGTACCCCTTGCCTCAAAGACCTGGGGCATCAAAACATAACAATTAAACGTTCATTCATACCCGGAAGTTCCAGAATTCATGTCTACCCAAGTGCCATTCCCCGTGGGCAAAAGGACATGCTTTGCTTTGACAGCAAGGCCGTATTCCGCCATGCCATACGCCCCTCTTCCTTAATTCCGGAACGGAGACATCTTGGTTTCAATCTCCAATTTTTGTGTCGCAGTCAACGGCAGCAAGGGAAGCCGGGCAAGGCCGCCATAGTAGCCATTCAAGTCCATAGCGTATTTCACCGCCGGAATTCCCAGTTCTGACACAATGCGTTTTGCCGCGGTTGCCAGCCCAGATTGCTTGGTTCGCGCCAAATCAATGTCATTGTCTTTCCAGGCCGCATAAATCTCAAAGCAAATTGTGGGAGCCGGCGCGGCAAATGCCAGCACACCTCCGCTGGCGCCAGCTTGCAGAGAATCCAGCAAAGTATGGGCCGCGCCCACCAGGACCTGGAACCCCACTTCCTTGCTGCGCGTCTTAATTTTGGGCCGCTCCGCCACAGCCGCATTTTTTCCGCCGCTTAACTGGGACACGCTAACAAGTTGGCCGCCTTGCTCCTCCGCTGCCGGAGCAGCCATCATGCGCGCTGTAACCGCTTGCTGAACTTCGGTTACGGTAGCGCTCCTCTTGATATGCCGCGTAGCTGCCACCATGGCTGCCACCTTCTCCACGTTCCCGCTGGATTCCTTGATGCCGATGATGTTCGGATGCTCCGCCAGGGCCACAATTAATTCCAGCGGCAGGTCATACGCCGTAAAAGGAGGCACAGTATAAAGCATCACCGGCAGCGGTGAGCGGTCTGCCACAGCGCGATAGAAGGCCAGCAGAGCCTCCGGCTTCATTTGCGGCCGATAGAAATGCGGGGTACGCACCAGCGCCACATCATAGCTGAGTTTGGCAGCATATTCGGTAAGCCGCAGAGTCTCAGCAACTGATTCAGCGCCGGTACCGGCGATCAGCACTTTTTCCGGCGCAGCCACCTCAGCGGTTATGCGCAATACCTCATGGCGCTCTTCGTCGCTCAGCATCACGGCCTCGCCGGTGGAACCCAGGACCACCATGCCGGCAATCGGGGTTCGCGAATAGCGATCAGTATTGTGTTCGATTTTCTTGTAGTAAACCGCACCTTCCGGATAGAAAGGCGTGGTTACTGCGGGAAATATTCCTTGCAGGAGCATAGGCTTATTTTAAATGCTGGCTGCACCTACGAACGGCACAAAGCTTATCAAAAAAGAAAAGAAGCCCTGGCTTCCTTTCCAGGGCTTGCTTTCGTTAGAAACAGAACTAAATCGCGATCGCCAAAGGAGCCTTGCTCTGCGTCAAAACACCCAGGCGTGAGACGCTGTCACGCAGCGACTGGTATTTCGGCTCCAGCATGCCCGGCGTAAGCTGCAGTGACGGCACAGCATACTCCATGGCAAGCTTCATCATGGCAAGCAGGCATTGCAATCTGATCTGCGTAGCCAGTTCCATTACCTGAGCGGCGGCATTCGCCACTTCAGGCATGGAGTTCTGTCGCGCTGCCTCACCCATCCGCAGCACAGCGGAAGCATTGGCCGCGATCCGGGCCACATACCGGAACATCATGCGGATGCGCTGCCGCTTGAGGTGAGAGAATTTCGAGCGCGGCAGCTTCTCCTTTAA
>DASRDW010000233.1:0-12093 GCA_035652415.1 Candidatus Angelobacter sp.
GATAGCAGTTCATAAGCATCCAGCTCTGAGAGCCCGTAGTCGCTGTGAATCCAGCCGACAAGCTCGGTGAAAGCAATGCGCAGGGCATCATCCAGCGGGCGATAAGCGCCAACCGTCATAATGTATTCATCATTTTCAAAACGCGGCCAGTTGATCTTCTGGCCCTTGATCACATGCACCTGAACGCGTCCGCGGAGCGGCACTTCCAAAGCGGTTCCCGCAATCTCACCATCCCCCATGGCGGCGTGGCCATCTCCCAGGAAGAGCATCGCGCCCGGCGTATTCACAGGAAAATAAACAGTATTGCCGACGCTGGCCTCAGGCGAGTCCATATTTCCGCCGAAGGCTTCCGGCACCACCGAGCTGCGAGCTTCCCCACCGGCCGGCGCCACACCAATGCAACCAAAGAATGGATGCAGAGGAAACTTCACGGTGTATTTGGAATCAAGCGCCTGGAAGGTTGCGGTGTTGGTGGCGTGGTCAATGGGATAAAACCAGATTTTTTCCGGGATCGGCGGATTGATCATGGGCGTGTAATTGGTGGAGTTAATCGCTCCAAACCCCGGGGCCAGCGCGCCAATACCCTGGTTGCTATCCACGTCGATTTGCAAAATTTTTACTGCCAGAGTGTCGCCCGGCTCTGCACCGTCAATGTAAAACGGCCCGGTTAGAGGATTGTCACCGGGGGCCATGCTGAGCGTGTCTCCTGGTTTTTTGATGGCATTGCCGAAACAGTCCACGGTGTTGGTTTCAAGAATGTTGCCTGACTTAAGATGCGCCACCGGCGCATAAGAAGCTGCGTATGTGTATTTCAACTCGGCGGGTTTGAGCTGGTAGTGGACAACTTTTCCCTCTTCAGAGCTCTGCGCGAAAGCAGCAAACGAGAGCAATAGCACAACAACAAACGTTTTCATCGACGGGATCCCTCGCGCAGGATTATAGAGAAGCGAGAGACTGCTGGCTACATATTCGAGGCAGGGCTGCCGTGCGGCAGCCCTGATTTCTTATTTAACACTATTGCACCGTCAAGGTAATCACCGATGAGTGCGTGATTGTTCCTGATGTTGCGGTGACGGTAATGCTGGACGTTCCCGGCGGGGTCCCGAATGCAACTGTTGGAGAGTGGGGACTGCCGCCACACGAAGCTATTCCTATAACCATCCCGAAGCCTAGCAACATCATTCCTGCCAAACGCAAGCTGCGGCGTCTACGCGTTGGAACTCCAAGGAAGACAATTCCCAAAAATCCAATTCCGGTGAGAGCAGCCATGGTTGTGGCGTTTACTGTGCGCGCGGAAGCAGTTGTTCGTGCCGTGGTTGCGATTGTAAGTGTGGTGCTAGCGGCGCTGCCACTCGGCGTCAGTGTAGGTGGGTTGAAGGAACAACTTGATTGAGCCGGCAACCCTGAGCAGGCAAAGCTGATTGTTCCGTTAAACCCGCCTTGCGGCGTTATAGAGATGTTGTATGCAGCAGACTGTCCTGCTGCGATTGTGGCGCTGCCGCTGGGAATGCTTATCTGATAGTCCGGTGCTGCAGTGACCACCGTGACAGTAATTGCAGACGATGTACTGCCGACAAAAGTGCTATCGCCCGCGTACTGAGCAGTGATGGTATGTGTCCCGACAGCGAGTGCCGCCGTCTGGAAAGTCGTGATATCAGAGTTAGTGAACGACGATTGCCCTAGAGTTGTAGCGCCATCTATGTACGTCACCGTGCCGGTGGGGATGGCTTGGCTTCCGGTGGTCGTTAGAGTGGCCGTAAAGGTCACATTTGCGCCGACTGTTGGATTCGCCGCGCTAGCGGCGACAGCGAGCGTGGTGGGGCCGCGCACGACTACCGCTACAGCAATGGAGGTGCTGGCAGCATAAGTAGAATCGCCACCGTAATTGGCGGTGACGTTGTGCGAGCCGACTCCAAGACCTGAAGTCTGGAGAGTTGCTGTACCCTGCGCGTTGACTGCAGTGGAACCAATGGAAACGGCCCCGTCATCGAACGTTACTGTGCCGGTTGGGGCGGTTGCTCCCGTTGCGTGGGCCACGGTTGCGGTGAAAGTCACGGCGTTGCCGAACACACCGTTGCTGGTATCAGAGCCCAGCCCTGTGGTGGTTGGCGTTGCTCCCGAAGTAGTGACATCAATCACCAAAACGGACGAACCGCTGCTGAGATAAAGCGTGTCTCCGCCATAGCTGGCGGTGATGCTGTGCGAGCCTCCAGTCAGTGTTGTGGTCTGGAAGGTTGCGTTACCGGAGCTATCTACTGCTCCCGTGCCGAGAATGGTTGCGCCCTCATGAAAAGTCACTGTCCCGGTGGGAACATTGATACCGGTGCCTTTGTCAACGGTTGCGGTGAAGATCACATTCTGGCCGAGTGTGGGAGAAAGCAGGTTGGCGCCCAAGGAGGTAGTATTGGCAAACTGCGATGCGGGAATCTCCCAGGCTCCGCGGCCAAGCGTCCCAATGCGGATCTTGTGGGTAGTCTTCTGAATGTTGAGATCAAAGACAGAGACGCGCGGCAAACCGGTGCCATAGGCTGTCCAGTTTGCTCCACCGTCAGTTGAGCTGAAAACGCCAATGTCAGTTCCGGCATAGAGATAACTTGGATTGAAAGGATCTACGGCGAAGGCATTTACAGGCACATCGGGCAGCCCGTTTGAGGCATCGATCCAGGTGGCTGTAGGCGGCTCGTTGGTCAGGTTCGTAGTCTTCCAGATATGTGAGACGGGGGCAGCCCTTGTGCCATAGCCATCGAGCGCCACATACGCGGTTGTCTTACTGTTGGGATCAACAACGGTGCGGGCCACAAATTTTGGAGACCAGGGGCCGGTAATGTCCGTCATGGGATTGGCACCGGCTGTGGTGGCAAATACCTTTCCGCTCGTCAGACCAAGAAGACGTACGTTGTCATCCTGCGGAGAAATTCCTATTGCGCTCACGCGGAAGTTATTCGCGCTATTTGGCTCACAGCACCCAAAGGTCTGGCTAACCGGTGTCATCGTTGTGCCGCTATCGACGGAACGGTACAAGTGGTCAGTACCAAAGTAAAACGTGTTCGGGATCCCTGGACCAAGCGTGAGCGGAGCGTAAAACAAAACGGAATCAGTGCAGGTGAAACCGTTCAAGGTAAGACCACCCTGTGCGGGACAGCCAAAGACCGTCCAGCTTGTATTTTCATTGAGGTTGGCCGCACTGGTAGCGCGCGCATAAGCAATCAGATTGTTTTTCTGATTGAAATACGTGTGATACATAGTGACATTGGTAGTGTCGGTGGCGTTCTGGTCGATAGCAGAGTAGCCGCCGTCGCCGGCATCAGCGCGCGTCCACGTCCCTGCCTGATCCATGAATTCAGTGCCGTTGTCCTGTGTGCCGCCGATAGTGAAATTGGGGTCGCTCGGATGCAGTGACAGGCTGACAAACTGTGTGGCATTGAAACCCGCCGAATTGATGCTGGTCCAGGTTGAGCCCGCGTCTGCGGAGCGGAAAATGCCGCCATCATTTCCGGCGTAGACCACGCTGGGATTGCTGGGCGCAAAAGCCAGAGCATGAAAATCGGCGTGGAGATTGGTATCAACCGGTGTGAATGTAGTCCCCGCATTGGTTGATTTAGTCAACACATTGCTGGCGCAGGCGCCGCCGCTATCTGCCGATCCGCCGAGAAGAATGGTGTTAGCGTCAGTAGGATGAAAGGCCGGCACCATGTCATAAAAGCACTGGCCGCCACAGAAACCGCTGGCTCCCGCGATTCCGGCGCTCCAGGTGACCCCATCGAGAGAGGTCTTCAACGATCCTTGATTGGGTATGCCGACGCATATTGCGTTTTCATCCTGAGCAAGCAGAAACGTCGTTGTTGCGGGAGTTCCGGAACGATTGACAGAAAATTTGCCAAAGCCCTGCCGTGTGATGGTCTGCGTCCATGTTGCGGTATTGGCCCAGGGATCTCCTGCGGTACTCACCCACAAGCCGCCATCGCCGGCGGCAGACGCGCCAAAGACGTACACCAGGATCGTGTTCGGGTTTCCTGGGTCCATCACCATATCAGTAATGGTGCGGGTCCTGCGCCACGCCCGTGCCGGTCTGCACGTTGACTCTGGCAAATGTTGGCGTAGCGCTTTGTGCGTTCGTAGAGAGATAAACGCCGCGTGCAGGCGAGGTTCCAAAAGCCCCGCCAGTCAGGCCGCTTGTGCCAGACGCGGTGGAAACCAGAATCTTGGTGCTGTCAGTTGGGTTGACAATGATTTTTGTGATGGAGCGGCCGGTAAACAGATCATTGGTTCCGTCAGTGTTGAATGGCCCGGTGACCACAGGGGTTGCAGTTGAAGCGCTGTGGATGATGTAAAGGCCCACGCCGAAAAAACTGTCGGCAGAGAGATTGCCTTCGCCAGTGCCGACAAAAAGCGTGTCAGGATTTTGCAGGTCGAGCGCCAAAGCGCCAATCGCAAGTGTCTGTGCTGAGTCGAACAGAGGCGTCCAGGTAGCGCCGCCATCCAAGGTGCGGTATATGCCGCCCTGCGCGGTGCCAACATACACTGTCTGATCAGTTGCGGGGCTAACCACGATGGCAGTTACGCGCCCGCTCACCGGGACTTCAGGGCCGGTAGTTTGTCCGTTTGGAATCGGGTCTGGGCCCAGAGGCGTCCAACTTGGGGTGGACTGCACAGGAAGCAAAGCGCTAAATGGATTCAGTCCTTGAAGAAGCAGGCGCGGGAATTGCTCCTGGAATTGCATCTTGCGCACGGCCTGAGAGCGCGCTTGCGGAGAGCGCATTAGATCGTCAACGCCACGGCGTATGCGGATCTCCTGATCTCTAAGCTCGAAATATTCTTTTTCTGAGATATGTCCGCGTGCGAAAGGCGGAATGTCAGCGCTATCATCATCTTCACTGACAGTTCCGGCAGCACCAGCCTGTGCCGTGGCAGCAGGAGCGTTAGCATCTTGCGGTGGAGAACTCTGTGAGAAGGACCAAGCAAGGGACAGCAGAAGGAAAAGGAGAACCTGGGCAACGCTGCTTAAGCCGCGCAGTGTAGGCATATAACTCCTCAAAAACACCTAGATTGTCCGCACCAGTGGGCCTTATGGACGGAAGGATTCAGGGTAACTGGGTGAAAATATTGTCATCTGAAGCGGTATACAGTCAACATGTAAATAGCTGAAATGTTTATGAAATAGCTTTTAATAAACGGGGCTCATTTAGAGGCGAACATTGCGCAGCCGCAACGCATTCGCGATCACAGATACCGAGCTAAAGCTCATGGCCACGGCGGCAAAGACCGGCTGGAGCAGCAATCCTATAAAGGGATAAAGAACGCCGGCGGCGATGGGCACTCCAAGCAGGTTGTAAATGAAGGCAAAAAAAAGATTTTGGCGAATATTGCCCATGGCAGCACGGCTCAGCTTGCGCGCGCGCAGAATGGCACTTAAGTCGCCCTTCACCAAAGTGATGTCAGCGCTTTCCATAGCAACGTCTGTGCCTGTTCCCATGGCGATACCGACGTCGGCCTGGGCCAGCGCGGGCGCGTCATTTACGCCGTCACCCGCCATAGCAACCACGTGTCCTTCCGACTGCAGTTTTTTAATGGCTTGAGATTTATCCTGCGGCAGCACCTCAGCTTCAAACTTCTCTATTCCCAACTCGGCGGCAATGGCCTGCGCCGTGAGCTGATTATCGCCAGTTAGCATCACCAGGTTCAGGCCTGTTTGCTTTAACGCTTTAATGGTTTCCGGCGCTGAGGCCTTGATGGGATCAGCGACCGCAATGAGCCCTGCGGGCTTGCCAGCGACGGCGACAAACATGACTGTCTGGCCGTGACGGCGCAGGTCATCGGCTTGGGTGGCAAGAGCGTTGAGATTGATATGCGTTTCGTTAAAAAGCGCGGCATTGCCAATGGCTATTTGATGACCGAAGATTTCTCCCGTGACTCCCTTGCCGGTGTGAGATTGGAAGCCAGAAATATTCTCCATCTTTAGGCCGCGGTCAGTTGCTGAGCGCACGATGGCTGCGGCGAGCGGGTGCTCGCTGGATTGCTCCATGGATGCGGCGAGGCTCAGCAGTTGGTCTTCTGAAATCTCATCGACAGAGACAATCTGAGTAACGCGCGGCTTCCCTTCCGTTAAAGTTCCGGTCTTGTCCAGAACCAGCGTGTCAACTTTTTCCATGGTCTCCAGCGCTTCAGCATTTCGCAGCAGCACGCCAGCCTGAGCGCCGCGTCCGGTTCCAACCATTACGGTCATCGGAGTGGCCAGACCCAGAGCACACGGACAGGCAATGATCAGCACAGCCACTGCATTTACCAAAGCATGAGCAAAGCGCGGCTCAGGTCCACAGATGGTCCAGATGAGAAATGTAAGAACAGCGACCAACAAGACTGCAGGAACAAAATAACCTGAGACTTTGTCTGCCAATGATTGGATTGGCGCGCGGCTACGCTGTGCTTGGGCGACCATGCGCACAATTTGTGCCAGCAGAGTTTCTGAGCCGAGCTTCTCTGCTCGCATAATGAATGAGCCGGTCTGGTTCACTGTCCCGCCAATCACTTTTGCTTCAGCAGACTTTTTTACAGGCAAGGACTCGCCGGTGATCATGGATTCATCAATGGCGCTGCTGCCTTCTTCTATTACGCCATCCACGGGAACGCGATCGCCGGGCCGGACACGGAGACGATCATTGCGATGAACATGCTCCAGAGGGATTTCTTCGTCGGAGCTGCCGGGGCGTACGCGCAGCGCGGTTTTTGGGCTTAGATCAAGCAGAGCTTTAATCGCTGACCCGGTTTGCCTCCGCGCACGCAGTTCCAGTACCTGGCCCAGCAGCACCAGCGTGACGATCATGGCGCTGACTTCAAAATAAACTTCCGGACGTCTGCCATGGCCAAGGAAGGATTCCGGAAAAATTCCGGGTGCAAGCGTGGCGATCACGCTATAGACATAGGCCGTACCCGTACCCATCGCGATGAGCGTGAACATATTCAAATGACGGTTCACCAGCGATGCCCAGCCGCGCTCAAAGAAAGGCCAGCCTCCCCATAGGACTACCGGCGTGGCCAGCGCCAGTTGCAGCCATTCTATCCAGTGGACAGGAATGCGATGGAACGGGCTGCCTGCGGCCATTCCGCCCATTGAGAGAATGAGCAATGGAATGCTCAGGGCTACGCCAACCCAAAAGCGGCGCGTCATGCTGCGGAGTTCCGAGTTATCCTCCTCATGAACGCCTGCGCTTATGCGTGGTTCCAAGGCCATGCCGCAGATGGGACAATTGCCCGGCCCGGAGCGAACAATTTCCGGGTGCATGGGACAAGTGTATTCCACCGCTTCAGGCTCCAGGGCCATACCGCACTTTGGACAAGCGCCGGGTTTGCTCTCACGCACTTCAGGATCCATGGGGCAGACGTACGTGGTAGTTCCCTTGCCTGTTTCTGCCGAGTGTGGATGTCCGGAGTGTGCTGGCGCTTTTGCAGGGGCAATCCCGCCGAGTTGTACTAACTGATTCGCTGGCGGCTGCGGCGACAGATAGCGCTCAGGTTCAGCCTGAAATTTCTCAACACATCGCGGGCTGCAGAAATAATAGGTCTGGCCTTTGTGCTCCGCCGATCCACGCGCCTTGGCAGGATCAATAAACATGCCGCATACGGGATCTTTAACCGTATTCGGCGACGAATGAAGCGTTCCCGACATGTGTTCGTGTTGCTCAGCCATGGATACCCTTGTGAAGCTGATTGGACTATATTAGATGGTTTCGCGATTCAGATATCTTCCGGCAGCCCCAGACACCCGGACATTGAGGACATGAGATGACAATGCTTGACGTGGTTTTCAAATACGGTACGCCGCCCGGCGAAAAAGAGATGGCCGCGCTCAACAACGCCTGGGAGGTTTACGGCGTGCGGAAGATCAAATTCAACGAAAAAGAGAACGCCATACGGGTTGAATACGATGCTACCCGTCTGAATGACGGCGAGATTGCAGCAATCCTGCGGCGAGCAGGAATCGATCTGAGAGAAAAAGTTCAACTGGTTTAGATCTTCGCGCTCACGAGCTCAGGAGAAGAATGCGATCCTGTATCGCCTAAATTGGAAGCAGCAAGCTGCGCCCGATTACGCCGGTAAGCCGGTCCTGGGTTTTCAGGGCTGGATTATGAAACATCTCTGGAAGAGATTTCAGATCGGCAGCAAAGTCCCAGGCAAAATCGCGAGCGACACGGATATTCCAGATTGCCAGCATTCTGCCGATAGTTCCGGTATCTTCAATAACTTCGTCTGCGATTCCTACCGCCAGAAACTGAAGTGCCTGCGGTAAAACAGCTTCCAGCAAATCGTTCACATGCTGGTAATCCTGGTGTTCAGGAGTGCCGGCGGCAAAGCCGTGATGCATCTCGTTATCTATTTGCAGCAGGGCCAGCGAGAGATCGTGATTGATGTGCGCATTCATTCCGGCCAGAGCGAACTGGATGCGTGCGATTCCGGTTCGTTGCCGGGCTTCAAACAAAGCCTGCCAGGAACTAGGGATTGACTTTCCGTTGAGCGCGTCTGCCAGAGCCGCAAAGTACAGGTTGGCAAAAATCACGTCCAGCTGGGCAATCCAGACCGGAGCTTGCCAGCCATTCTGCGGTGGGCTATTCAACACCTGCTGCGTCACTTTTAAATACAGCAAATTAAACCATTTCAGACCGTCATTCGAGGTCAGCGCACTATCCAGACTCTGCATTGCCTGGATAACACCATCTAGAGAGGTTGGCGGATTACTGACAATGGCAAGCAGCGGAGAACCGGCACCCGTGGCGCTCATCTTTCAAATACCTCGGTCCCGGCATTGTACAGCGATTGGTTAGATCGTTTCGCGCAGGGAATTCTGGGCCGACTCCGTTATTAGAAGATAGAGCCGGCTCAAGATTGCCGTTGATGTATTCTTATCGGCCTAAAACTCAAGCGAGAACTAACATGAGCACGATTGTTTTAGCGCATGGCCTCTTTGGCTTTGGTGACCTGCTTCCCGGCATACTGTCATCTTTGCCGTCAGTTCATTATTTCAACATGGTGGCCGATCATTTTCGCGATCTCGGTCACAATGTCCTTGAACCTCAAGTGGACCCAATTGGGTCGATTCCAAACCGCGGTACACAACTTGCGGAAAAAATCTTGAGGCAAACTAATCCCACGGACAAAGTACATATCTTCGCTCACAGCATGGGAGGACTCGATTCACGGTTTGCAATTAGCAATCGGGATGATGTAGCCGAACGCATAGCAACGCTGGTCACCATTGGAACACCGCATCGCGGCTCTCCTGTTGCCGATGCAGTCATACGACAGTCTGGGCCGATTTTCGATCAGATACCGGCTGTCCTCAAAGCCAAGCTGGAAAACAATGCCGGTGCGATTCAAGACCTCACCACGGCTTCTTGTGCTCAATTTGATGACAACACTCCTGATAAACCCGGCGTTCGTTATATCAACGTAGCAGGAGACGCATCGAGGGCGGGCAATGAACTGCTCCTGTTTCAACTGGCTGCAACTATTGGCAAGATGACCGGCGAGGTAAACGATGGCATGGTAACCAGGAGTTCGGCTTTACGGGCAAACAATGAGCATCTTGCTGACTGGCCGGTGGACCATGCAGGAGAAATCGGCTGGAGTATAGCTTTGTTGAACCCATTTCAGAGGAAGCAAGCAATCACCGACCACTTGGCCCGTTATGACGCTATTCTGGCGATGCTTACGGATAAGGCAGTGGGGAAAGGCGTGTAAGTTCGGCTCGCTCAGGATTTCGGCTGCGGGCTCCCGCTCGGCTTACGCCTTCAAAGCGGCTCAAAATGCAACGAGGCACTTTCGAGGGATCTCTGGCCGTTAGATCCATTCGAAAGCGCCCCGATGCGCGCCACTTCGTCTGGCATTTGTAATAGCATCCTCGATGCCATTTAAGGTTTACTGAAAATAAAGAGTTTAGGAGAGCTGCTGGATTAAGAATCGGGTAGTAATTCCCTGCTCTTGAAAAAATTTCCCTGTGAATTTTTCCAGCGTGTCAGCACAAACAATATTATCCAGCAGCAAACGAACAATATTACCGAGCAGCAATGGATGTGGGATATTTTATCCACTGGCTAAATCAATCAGGCAAAAAGACTTAGCGCGCTTTAACTATCCGGAACAATTGGACCGTGCTACTACTTTATTTTACCCAACATTTACTAATGTTAGGCGACCCCGGGCTATTTAAGTGCAAAAAGCGCATTGACATGGGCGTTGATGGTGATGGTCTGTGGAGTAAATTCCGCTGTGGGTGGCGGAGTGGCCGCTCCGGCCACGGCTGAGCGTGCCATCATCTGCGGCGCGAATACAGGGATGATATTTGCCTGGTTCACGTCCACTGAGGCATAAAGAAGATCGCCCAGCGTGCGCCCGCCGGCAGTAGCCACAGCAGAGGCCTGGTTGCGCGCTTTGCGAAGCGCATCTTCTGACGCTTTGGCTTTGGCCTGCTCAATATCTTCCAGCGTGTATGACACTGACTGATTTTGCGTGTCCTCAATATCGGCAAGTTGTTCAGTGAGCGCGCCTACTTTGGTGAAGTCGTGCAGCTTCAACGTGACATCAGAGGTAACGCGGTATCCGATAACTTTGTGCTTGGGGTTTTTCCAATCATAGATAGGCTGCAACTGATAGCTGCCGAACTGAGCACTCTTAACATCGATGCCATTGGCCTTCAGCACCTGGCGCACGTGGTCAACAGCGGCTGCGGCGTGGTCATAAGCAGTGCGCGAGGTGTCCTGCTGGGAGCCGATATCCATGCGCACCACTGCGGTATCTGGAGCAGCTTCAAATTTGCCATCGGCACCGGCATAGATGGTGTTGAGTTGGATGGCTGCGGGAGTTGAGTTCTGAGCTATGCCAATGCCCGCAAGAGCGAGGACTACCAAGCAATAGAAAGATGATTTCATTTGTAAATCTCTCTTTACAAAAAATACTACCACCGGCGGAAGCAGGTTGCGGCTTGCAAGATCAACCATCGCGCAAAGAGCGAACGCATCTGCGCTATTGACGCAGCGGTTCTCAATAATTAGGCTTAGTCTGCAATATTAAGCGGAGGAAAGAAACATGCGTCGTAGAACCGCTGTCAAGATGTTAGGAACGTTAGCGCTTCTGGGGCCTAGAGCCGGTACCAGCCTCTTGGCGCAGGAAAAGAAAGCGCCGCCTGCTATGTCGTTGAAGGTAGGCGACGAAGCGCCCGACTTTACGCTCCCGGATGATCATGGGAACAAAGTTTCATTGCATGACTTTAAAGGCAAAAAGAACGTTGCATTGGCGTTTTACATCTTTGCCTTCACCGGTGGTTGAACCAAGCAAATGCAGAACTTCCAGGCGAACCTGAAAAAACTGGAAGCTGCAGATACCCAGGTACTGGGTGTGAGCATGGACAGCCCCTTTAGCAACGCCGCTTGGGCGGAAAAAATTAACGTGAGCTTCCCCTTGCTCAGCGATTGGGGCGGCGACATAACCAGAAAGTACGGACTCTACGACGAAAAGCGCAAGATCGGCCGCCGGGTCAACTTCCTGATTGATAAAGACGGCAAGATCGCAGAAATGCAAACCGATAGTGACGCTATTGATCCTACGCAGATTGTGACCTCATGCGAGCGCAGGAAGCTTAAAGGCTAATGCCGGTTTTAGCAGAAACTGAAGCCTGCCGTGGAGTATCTTCGCGGCGGGTTCTCTTTTTGCTGTCGCTGGCTGAGCTGCTGGGCATGTCACTGTGGTTTACCGGCACAGCGGTCATCCCGCAGATCACTCATTTGTGGCATGCAGACTTGGCGCTGGGCTCATGGCTGACCATCGCAGTGCAAATAGGCTTTTCTGTTGGCGCAATCACATTTGCGATTTTCAATATTCCCGACGTCTTCAGCCCGATTAAAGTTTTAGTAGTTTCAGCATTGCTGGCAGCGGCGGCCAACGCTGCTTTTGCATACTTTGCGGCTGAGCCTTTAACCGCGATCCTGCTGCGCGGCGCAACAGGATTTTTTCTTGCCGGCGTTTACCCCGTGGGAATGAAGATCATCGCCGGCTGGTTCCAGCGTGGACGCGGGCTGGCTTTGGGAATCATGATCGGCGCTCTGA
>DASRDW010000234.1:0-18568 GCA_035652415.1 Candidatus Angelobacter sp.
AGCGTGCAGCGATGCAGGTTTTAGCGCGGTGCTATGAGCCTGCTGGCAGTCCAGGCGCGTGAAGACAACTACTAATAAAGATCCCAGAATAAGGGCAAGTTTTTCCATGCAGTTCAATTTAGCACGGCAAAATAATCTAAAGCGGTTCTAGGATTGCTGTATCCCGAATCACCAATCTCTATCCTCATGAACGCGCCATCCTTGAACCGAGCAAGCCATGCTCTGCTCCTCTACCATGTTCCAGATGCGAGGCGAAGGATCTGCTCTGCTGCTCTTCAGGGCAGCCGATCCTGCAAGCAGTCTTGATAGCCCTATGGTGCAGCGGAGCCGATCCTTCAGGCTTCGCGGAGACCGTGTCGAAACACGTTATGGTTCGCGTGGCTCGCCCTCAGGATGGCGCGTCGTGGGGGTGAGATGGATGGTTAACCGCGAACGTGTGGTAGTGGATACAGCAACTAGGAAACGCTCTAAAGTTGCGATCGTGAGTCGAGGCGAACAGGGCGAGCTGGGTTCAACCTGATTTGGTGGGCAATGAGATGGAAATTGGCAAGGTTGGCGATGTGTGCGACACTGAAACCGGGGGCCTGTAGCTCAACGGTTAGAGCAGCAGACTCATAATCTGTTGGTTGTAGGTTCGAATCCTACCGGGCCCACCACGGTTTTTCAACAACTTAGCTCGACCTTAATAGGTCGGGCTTTTGTTTTAAATAACCACAGAATTCTTGTGGATGTATGAAGCCTTCATAAGGAACCCAGGCATATCCAAGGCTGCATGTAATGTCGTTGGAGGTCTCTGGCTGTGGGATATTGCTCCATATAGTATGACGACGAAGGGCGGTTTATGGCGGAATACAGGACAGGGCTTCTGACTTACGTGGATATTCTGGGATTTCGCGACCTGATAGATGAATCAGTCCGCGATTCCAATGCGATTGAACATATTGCCAACATTCTCTTTCAGTTCGAACAGCAATTCACTACTGGTGGCAGAGTGGGAGTGGACGCCAACAACATGCCGGTGCCGTTATCTCACTTCCACAACTTTTCCGATTTGATGTTGCGGATAACGCTAATGGATGGGAATGCAGACCTTATTCAGTATTTGAATTGGGAACTGCTCACGTTGGCCCATCGACAATTGATGGTGCTTTTGAACGATGGAACTTTAATACGCGGCGCGGTGACGCTTGATAAGGTTTACTGCCAGGGCAAATTTGTATTCGGCCCGGCGGTTGTGAACGGCTACTTGATGGAGCAGGGCTTGGCCATACATCCGAGAATTATTTTGGACGACAAATTGATGGAACAGGCAGCGAAGTCGAAGAGCGATAGCCAACTGGAATGGCAGTATTTCACCCATGGCGACGACGGTATTCCCTTCGTGGATTATCTTTGCGGAGTTTATTGGGATATTTCCACTGCCAAGGTTCAAAGCACGATCAGCCCTTACGACTTGGTGGCACAGCATCGAGATTTTGTTTTAACTAAGTTGAATGTTATGGAAAACAAAGATATGAAGCGGAAAGCCAAAGTGTGGTGGATGTGGCAGTACCACAATGCGGCCATATCCAGATTGCAAATCGCCTTGAAGGGCAATCAGGATGCGATTGATGCCTTGGAGAAGCGCAGGCTTATTAGCAGGTGAGACTGGCTGTTGAGGTCGGATGCCGTTTTGTTCAAGGATGATATCGTAGGTTCGAATCCTGCAGGGCCCACCAGGGAACTCTTACGATAATTATTCTCTCGCGTAAAACTTCTCGTAGCTTGCTACCACAGCCTCAGCCCACTTAACTGCTTCAAACAGAACGTCTGCGAGGGTCTCTTTTTCGTATGGAAAGAATTTGATGAACTGATGCCCAAATCCATAGTGCGCTTGCATTGCGGTTGCCATCCGATCTTTTTCGTGCAAAACAGCAGTGATCGTTTCAGTATTTTTGCACATTACGAACTCATCGATTGCCCCAGATGGAAATGTGCTTTCATAAATCACAAACTTCGAGATCGTAATGAACGAGAGCACCTTTGCTTCAAGGGACTCAGGGGCGCTCGGATAATCTGCAACCAGCACAGGATCATAACCCGCCTTAGACAAGTGTCCCTCGATAAACCTAAGTCGCTTGATTCCCTCATCTCCATAGCTGCCTAGAACGAGCACTGTCTTGGCTTTTGCTGTTCGACGAGCAGCATAGGCTCGTACCGCTGAATCGAGAAACAGAGATTCGAGTGACTCCTGATTGGCATCCTCAACTATTACCCGCTCGATCAGGTCTTTGCCAATTATCGCTAATATAGTGATATCCGCAGCTCTGACGTTAGCGGTGAACCGCTTCCCGATGACCCTAAGAAGTGCCTGGCAACAACCTTGCTCGACCCTAAGCCCAAGGGAGTCACAGAAATCTTTCATGATGAGGGTTTGTGGAGCAGAAGGATCGCACAGCGCTAATCCCTGAACTCGCTTTGATGGGTCATCTGGATTCGAAACAGCGACTAGCCAGTAGTGTGGTTTCGGTGGAGCAATGCCTAACTGTTCTTGCGCGAATTGGTCCGCGAACCATGACCGACTCTCATGTAAAGAATTTCGAAGCTGATCAAAGGACAAATTTGGTCGTATGTAACATGTAGCCATGTTATCCACACTGCTATTGGCATTCGAGCTACGAATACGAATCGCCAAAAATTCCGCTCCGTCCTCTTGCTTGCCAGCTTTCACCGAGACCACTTCAGAAACCACATCCATGCCGTGAATGTTGGAAACCTCATTTTCAAAATCTCTAGCTCCGATATTTGTCCACCAGTTCACTGTTTGGCTTGACCACCCAAATTATCTTTTATAAAGGAACGTCATCAACTATAAGCTGTTACTGCATCGAGAAAAAATTCATTCACCAAGTCATACTGCAATTCCCGCGATTTTTAAGTGTGCGAAAATGAACAGCGCCGCAGCATAGCTTTGTCAAGATGGCCTTTTTCGCGCTGGACTCACAGAGAAGTGTGCGCTAGGATGCAATATCCCCTATTGCTTAAGTAGTAAAAATCCAAGTAAGGCCAAAGGCCAACTGGAGTGGGATCCATTCCAGAGAGGCATGGGACAAACCCACGCCAAATTGGGATGGCTGGGATGATAGGGGAGGGGAGGGGGAGTAACTGAATTGCCAATATCGCCGGAATTGCCAAAAAATTGGTAATTGGAGAGCGACGAGGGGAATTGGCCAATCGGGTGATCTAGGACAAAGCCGGAACAGGCTGGTGATCGGGGAAGCAAGCTGACAGTTTGGGTAAAGCAAAACCAGAGAAACTGCAACCCGCACAGCCGAGGGCGGCTGTGCCACAAGATTCTCATTAGGTATCGGCAACACGAACTGAGGCGAAAGCAACTCTGGTTTCGCTTTAGGCAATGAAAATCCCGCCAAGGCGGGATTGATGAGTTCTTTGACAATTTTATTTTTCGGGATGATGGCTGAGCGATTCCAGGGTTGGTGTATCCCGTCTGGAATTTTTTCACCGGCTGAAGCAATTTAGGGTTAGTGTAGACCAAAATTTCGCAGGCGAGGGCGCCTGCGCTCCACGATTAGATTTGCTTTAGGCGCTGACTTCTATTCTTTCCGCATCTCCTTCAGATCAATCCCCAACTGCTGGCACTTTTTATAAAGATGGCTGCGCTCCAGGCCCAGAGCTTTGGCGGTATTGGTGATGTTCTGGTTGTGTCGCTTGATCTCATCCAGGATCATCTGCCGCTCCACCTGCTCTACGCGTTCTGCCAGCGTTCCGACGCCGGGCACGGCAGCGCCTGTTTCGCCGACGGCTTGCATGGGCAGCGCGGCTTGCACGGTTGCGGCGGTGACGCGATTGTCTTCCGCAAAGAGCAGCAGTCGCTCAACCACGTTGCGCAGCTCGCGGATATTTCCTGGCCAGGCGTGACGCTGGAGCGCAGAGATAGCTTCAGGATCGAAAGCGATTTCTTTCCAGCCATTCTGCTTGACGATCTGCGCGGCAAAATGCTCCACCAGCGCCGGTATGTCTTCTGGTCGCTCACGGAGCGGCGGCAGCGAGATGGGGAAAACAAAGATGCGATGAAACAGGTCCTGGCGAAAGCTGCCTTGCCTGACCTGCTCTTCAAGCTTGCGATGCGTGGCCACCACCACGCGGACGCTGACCTTGATGGGCTTGTCACCGCCGATGCGCTCGACTTCGCCCTGCTCCAGCACGCGCAGCAGCTTGGCCTGCATGGCAAGAGGCATGTCGCCGATCTCGTCAAGGAAGAGCGTGCCGCCGTTGGCCTGCTCAAATTTTCCGATGTGACGTGATGCCGCGCCGGTGAATGAGCCTTTCTCATGGCCAAACAGCTCTGACTCAATCAGCTCTGCCGGAACAGCGGCACAGTTGAGCGTGACGTAGGGCCCGTCGCGGCGGCTGCTCTTTTCGTGAATGGTCCGCGCGATCAGCTCTTTGCCTGTGCCGGTTTCACCCAGGATGCAGACACGCGTCTCACTGGCGGCCACGCGCTCCACCTGTGCCAGCAGCTTGCGCATTTTTTCGCCGGTAAAGACAATGCCCGATCCGCCGAGTTGCTGCCGCAGTTGCCGGTTTTCCTGCTTGAGGCGTTCAATCTGCAGCGCGTTCTGTACGGTGAGCAGCAGCTTGTCTGTGGAGAGAGGCTTTTCCAGAAAGTCGAGCGCGCCCAGCCGCGTGGCCTTGACCGCCATTTCAATATGCGCCTGCCCAGACATCATGACAACCGGCGTGGTCACGCCCGCGGCCTTGATCTGTTCCAGCAGCGCAAGGCCGTTCATCTGCGGCATGACCACGTCAGAAAAGATCAGGTCAAAGTTTTCATTCTTGACCATTTCAAGGGCTTTGACGGGATTGTCGCAAACTGTGGCCTCATGCCCTGCCAGCCGGAAGGCACGCGAAAGCGATGCCAGCGTGTTGGCATCGTCATCGATGATGAGAAGGTGGGATTTCATGGGTGATTGTATTCGGAATTGAAGTCGATTTCTTCGGTATGCGTTTTTCTGGAGTCCCGAGCGTAGCGAGGGATCCCTACCGACTGAAAAATTTCAGGGGTGAGATCCTTCCAGGGCGGATTACTTTCAAGAAATAGAGCGATCTTTTTTTCGCGGCGGAATTTTTTAATTTGCAACTCCCGACTGGCTGCGGTTTTCGGAAATGTATAAGTTTCGTAATACATCAGCCGATCAACCTTATACTTTTTGGTGAATCCGTCAAAGCTGCCTGATTTGTGCTGAAGCATGCGTTTTCGCAAGTCATCAGTGAGACCCACGTAGAGTAGTCCATTCAGGTTCGCAAGGATATATACGAAGTAGCAGCGTTGGAACTTTCGCTTGGCCGATTTCGGATTCGCATTCATATCCTTGAGAGTCTCCAGGCTATATGTATCCCTCCGCCTTTGGCGTTCGGGATTTCAGAAAAAAGCCTCTTCTAGCTCACCGCATTCTCTATCCGCCCATATTCACCGCTCCACACTGGAATCTCTACATGAAACGTTGTCCCCTGGTCTTTCTTGCTGCTGACGCTGATGTGGCCATGATGGTCGCTTACGACTGACTGTGCAATCGCCAGCCCCAGGCCGGTGCCGTGCTGCTTGGTTGTGTAATAGGGCGTGAAGAGCCGTCCGCACTCTTCCGGCGTCAATCCTGCGCCGGTATCCGCCAGTTCAAACACAGCGAACTTTTCATTCATGAATGTGCGAAAAGTCAGCGTGCCCCCTTTGGGCATGGCATCGATCGCATTGAGCACAAGGTTTTCTACTACGCGTCGCAAAAGCACAGGGTCGCCGCTTACCTGGGGAACATCGCCCAGTTGCAGGTCGGTGCGAATGCGCGCCGGATCGCGATTCAACTGTACCTGAAAGAGCTGCGTTACGCTCCGCACCATCTCATTCAGGTCCACTGCCTGGATTTGTGGCGCGGGCATTTTGGAGAAATCACTGAAGCGGCCAATAATGGTCTTGAGATTGGCGATCTCAGCCAGCAGGGTGCTGGTGCTTTCGCGGAAAACTTCTTCAAATTCCTCCGGAGTGTTCTCGCGCGCGCGAAGCAGGTTTTCCACCGTGATCTGCAGCGGGAACAGCGGGTTCTTTAGCTCATGGGCCAATCGCCGCGCCAACTCACGCCACGCGGCTACGCGCTCGGTTTGCACCAGGTGCTCCCGCTGGCCGATCAATTCCTCGGTCATCTGGTTAAAGGCCACGGCAAGCTTGCCAATCTCGTCTTTGCCGGATGTTTCTATTTTTACGCCCCAGTTGCCTTGCCCAATTTCGCCCGCAGCTTGAGCCAGATTTCTGATAGGGCGGCTGACGCGAGCGGTCACGATCCCGCTGACAATGACGCCAATAAAAACGGCCACGCCCGCGATTACCAGACTGATGTTGCGGATGCGCTTTTCCAGCATCAACTCGCGCTCCAATGAGTTGCCGACCAGCAGCACTGCGGGAACGCGATCAGAGTATCCCGGCAGCGGAAGCGCATGAAGGATTTCTTCCTGCGGTAGGCCTGGGCCTGAATCCACGATGGTAGAAGCTTCATCGTGCTGATCGAGGACCCGCTGGATCAGCGCCATTACCTTCGGTGAAGAGAGGTCTTCTTTGGCGGGACCAAGCAGTTCGCCCGGCCCTTGTTCTGGCGCGCTGTAGATGGAGACGCGCAAGCCCTCAGGCGGAGAGAGCGCTTGCAGAACAGCGTCAAGCTTGCGCCCGCCGATCAGGTAAAAATTCAGATCATGGATATGCACCGGACGCAGGCACAGCATGGCCAGTACCGAGCCTTGTGGAGTGTCCACGTGCCTAAGAAACGCGTGCTCCGGCAGTGGCCCCGGACGATCAAGAAACCAACGCTGTTTATAGCCAAACCGCGCCGGCCAGTGCGCGGAAGAGATAATGGTTCCATCCGGCGCAATCAGATCAAGAAAGTCCAGCCGCTGCGTGGTTGCATAAGTCGCTGCTTCATTCACATAGTTGGCGTATTCGGCGCCGTTGGCCAGTTCAGAAGTCGTGCGCAACATCTGGTCTGAGCTGGCGATGGTTTCCACGCCGCGCGTAATCTCATCGCCTTCATGCTCAAACTCGCGGCGAAATTGGCTTACCAGCGTGGCAGTGCGCTCCTCTTCTATCTGGCGAAAGGCTTCATGCGCCCGAGTTTCAATCAGCCATGCCGCTGCGCCAACGCTGGCCGTGATGCTGATGGTGACAAGAAGAAGCAGCTTGGTCTTTAGTGACACCGCTAGCGCGCTCCTTCCACCCAAAGCTGATCAAGCTGCCACTCACCGGTGGCAAGCTGCTGCCAGTTATGTACCGTATTGTTCAACCAAAGCGCCTGCGGCAGGTGCGCTACCGGGATGACACGATGGTTTTCCAGCAACTTGCGCTCGTCTTCAAACAGATCTTCCGGGCGCGATGCCGCGAGGACCGCGGGCACGGAGTCGCCCAATCCCAGATCATCCGCACGCGCGGCAAGTGCGACGGAAGGTTCCACGGACTGCATCGGCAACCGCAGCAGCACAGCATCTGCGTTGATTGATGCGCGTGCTGCCTTGCTGTTGACGTGTGGTTCTGCATACGGCTGGACGACGATCCCGGCTTCGCGCGCATCTACAGCGATCCGTTCTGCTACCAGCTTCAACAGCGGATCAGCAGCGTCATAAGCCAACATGATTGGCGCGATTACAACGTAAGCCGCAGCATCAGAGCGAATATCGCGGGCGCGCTGGAGATCAGTGGTGGCCGGGAACATGAATTCGTATCCGGTGAGCCACTGCGGGAGCAAGCCGGAAGCAGGCGTTCCTCTCCGCTGCAATAGCACGTTGTTGATGGCCGTGCGATTGATGGTCAAGCTCAGAGCTTCACGCACCCGGAGATCCACCGGGTTGCGTCCGCTTCGCGATGGAGAATCGCCCTGCAGGAAAGCCAAAGCTAGCAGGTCGCTGGGTTTGGAAAGCGCCACATATTGGTTGGTCTGCTCCAGCGCCCGAATCTGGTCAATGCCGATCTCCGCCGCTGAATTTGTCCCCAACTGGCGGTCCAAAAGCTGCTCCCGCAGTGACGTTCCCATTTGAAATTCAATTGAATCAGGAAAGGCGCGGCCGCCCCAATAATCGTCGTTTACGGTGAACTGCGCGCGATCTCCCGCCTGCCACTGGTTGAGTTTGTATGGGCCGGTGCCGAGCAAAATTGCCGTTCCATTGCTATCAGTCTGGCGCTTGATGATTGCATATCGCATGAGCGCCAGCATTTCCGGCATGTGCTGGACGGGCGTAGGCGTGTCAATGATCACGGTCTGGCGATCGGGCGCGGAATATTTCCATGCAGGATTGCTTTTGGCCAGGCTGGCTGCAACGTCTGCGGCGGTTAGCACCGTGCCATCAAAAAAGCTCGCCAGGCGCAGTCGGAATTGCCATGATCGCTTGAGCTGATCAGAGCGCCAGGAGGATGCCAACTTGGGCTGCACTCGTCCTTCACTGTCAATTGCGGTCAAAGTCTCAAAAGCCAACGCTGCCATGCGGTCGCGCGCGGCAGGATGATCGTCTTCGCTGAGCGGATCAATCGACATGACACGGTCATGCAGCAATATGTGCACAGCTCCGCCATAGCGCGGGCGCGAACTGGCATATGCGCCGGCAACCAGCAGGAGCAGGCTACTGATTGCAGATAACCGTGAGAGTAAACGCTTCATATTTGCCGTTTGCTTGCGAGTGCATCACTCCATTCACAACCTGGTTGTAATTGCCTGCTGTCCATAAAGCTTCCACGTCACCGGAAAGATCAACCGGCGCGCTTACAGGCAGGGCTTCATGGCCGGTGATCTCAATGGCCTGCACGTTGTCCGGGTGAATTGTGTCTGCGGGGGAGCTGGCCAGAAGCTGCCAGCCTGATCCGCAGTTTGAGTGCACTGCGGCCACAGTGCTACCCCAGCCGTTGTACGTGGCGATGGGTGTAGCAAGATCATTTTGGAAAAGCCGCGCACGGCCGTCAGTGCCGGTAAAGAGCCACATGCGCTGATCGCCATTTTGCCATGCCACGCCAGAAAAAAAGGGAGCGACAGAAGCTCCAGCGGTTTGCCCCGCCAGCAGCCCGCTGAAAAAATTGCGTCGCGGACTGAAGAATGCCACCAAGCTGGGATCTACCGGCCAGGGATCATCGCTCTCACGGCAATCAAGCGCCGGAGGAGAGATGCTCCCGCTGCAGCGCGTACCGGGCAGAAAGACATCGACATGTCCACTGTGCACTTCAAGCTTTCCGCGCAGGTCGCGCGGCCACGGCTGTTGGTGCGGAATTCCCAGCGTCTGGCGCGGACGCCACTGCCCTGAATCGTTCGCATAGATGGAAAGCTGGCCCAGTTCCAGGACCAGCAGGTTTTGATTGTCCTGATAAAAATCCAGGATTTGCGCTTCCTGCTGCCACACTGGAATCTTGCGAATGGTAAGTGTTGGCGTGCGCGATGACGAAGCCGTCTGCATGCGCGCGATTTTCTTGATCACCACCTGGCTATTCGGTCCCTGCTTCACCGTGGCGAGCCAGACGTAACCCTGCCAATCTTCAGAGAAGGCAATCTGTATTTCAGTCTGCGCCTGTTCCGGTTTTACCAGCCGGACATTCGCGCCGTGAAACGCATTCAGTATTGTGTTCTGCAAAGATTGTTGGTTGTCAGGAGAAAGAGAAGAGACATTTTGAAAGCCAATGGAGACAGAAGTTGAAGGGCCGATGCGGGAGAGAATTTGCTGCACAAATTCATTGGTCGCATTCGGCAGCGGCTGGGCTTCCTGCTGCGCGCCCAGCGACGCCGGAACAATGAACAGCAGGACCGCGCACAACCATAAATTGCGCAACAATAAATTGCACAACCCTGAATTGCGCAACAATAAATTGCACAACCCTGAATTGCGCAACGCTGGATTTATGGCAGTCTTTGGCATTATGTGGTTATGGCCCTAATTTGACTGGAAATTCCAGTAAAGTGCAATCAGGGAAAAACTTCTGAACCATTGCTCGCATGAGCGTAAAGCAATGCTTGGTTTCATTGAGGAACCCTGACCTTTCGTTATCGGTATCTTCGCTGCCCTCAGTGTAAGAAATTTTTTCCGCCGGGCTGGACTGCGGCCGCGGCGGCGACTCGCAATCCAGTTTTTCCAGCGGAAACCTTTGAGCCATTGCCGGAGCGCCCTCCTGTGGTCTGGCTCACTCTGTGCTGCTCGCCTTCGCTGTGCGCCACCACTTGCCAGGCAGCAAAAGCGAGCAGCAGCCAGACCACAAGAAACGCTCTGTGGCAGTGTCCAGTTCAGTTGCGGTCCCGCGTGCGCCATTGGGTATGGCAGCCTCGCGGAGAGCTTCTTCCAGCCCCGATGAAGTACCGGAAGAAGCCGGAGCTATAGGTCGCAACTGGGGGTGGCTCTGGACAACCTGATAAAAACTTTGCAAATCCTCGATCCTCCAATTCTTTACTGCTGTGTGGTTTCAACTGTCGCCACGTTGGCGGCAGCAAGTTGTGTTTCAGCGCTGTTGCCGGTTTGGCTCGCCAGCATTTCAGCGGGCGCTGCCGGTTCGGCAAATGCCTGGGCGATCACGGCATCGCGCTCGCGCCGGACCGTCACCGTGTCACCAACCCGCACCAGCGTGTAAAGCTCTTCTACGTCTCGCTTGAGCATACGGAAGCAGCCATGCGACGCCGCTTTGCCGACGGAACTCTGCACATTGGTTCCATGAATTCCGTATCCCTTCAGGCTCAGGCCCATCCAGCGCGAGCCGAGCGGGTTGTCTTTTCCCGGAGCAATCTTCTTTTTGCCGTGGCGATAGACCGGATCTTTGGCGTGGTTGATGATCACGAACTCGCCATCAGGGCTGGGAGTGCCGCGCGTGCCAACGGCGATCGGGTAGATCTTCAGCAGGTGGCCGTCTTCCAGAAGCGCCAGCTTGCGATCGGCGACGCTGATGACAATCTGGCGCTTATGCGCCGCTGCTACCGTCGTGGACGATTCAGCAGCTAATGCGAACTCTAATCCGTGCCCCTGACTGAGCGCAGACTGTTGCGCGCTGATTGCAGATGCTTGGGTATTTGCTGTTTTTTCCAGTTGCTCCTGCTGGCGACGAAGCGAAGCACTTCTCGCCGACGCCGCAACGTGGATGCTGGTGAGCGCAATAGGTAAGGCCGCCAGGGCCATCATGATCTTGGAAGTTCTGCCTGAGATCGCAACCAGCCGCCGCATGGTGTTTCTCCTTTTAATTCCGCATTACGCCAGGAGAAAAAGCAAGGCGGAAGCCAAAATCTAAGCTATTGAAAATGAACTGTTTCCTGTGGATTGTGCCTATGTTTGTACGTGTCCGGCCAAAGACAGTGTGGCCTGAGTGACACGCGATGGCAGGCAAAAAAGTGGGGTTCCGGTAGCCATCCGGAACCCCTTAAGGAGCGCAGCTTGGAAATCGAAGAGATGAACGCTACGTGCGGGTAACCAAATCTGTAGCGATTCAAGCCCAGCGAAGCTTTCTGCTGCACCTAGATGAGACGCATTTGCTTGATGGCGCGGAACAGAAAATTGCAAGTAGAGGAACAAATCTTGTAATTCACTGTAAAATGAATAAGTTGGGAGTGATTGTGCTCTGATGAGTGAGAGCTAAAGGCAGTCTCTAACGGGGCGATGGCTGGAAAATAGTAAAGGCTGTGACATTGGTTATGCTCCAACCATCAACTCCTGCGAGGGAGCCAACAGCCCGGACGCATGTACCGTCACAGCCTTTGATGCGATCACTGCTTTCGCAGTCCCTGACCCCAACCGGTTCCTCGCAGAACCTGTCGGTTTTTTCGGGTCCGGGTGTGTGGCGAATTGCTTCGCTGCACCTGATCACTCAGTCTACTTCAGACCAGCCACGATTTATTTTGACTGACCCTTTCGACCGTCGACGTGAGCAATCCTAAACGAGGAAGGCAAAATGTCAACGCCCATGATTTGTGCAAACGCAATTATTTCTGGGCGTTTGCGAGCTGGTTAAAATGCAGTAAAAATGCGGCTGAGATTGCATCCTGTTTTGTGCGTCCGCCTTTTCCACAGCGCTTTCCACAAATGGGACTGGCCCAATGACCTTGACCGGATGAGCAGACGCACCAAAGGAATTTCTTGACGGCACAACCGCATGTGCCTCATTGTGTGTCTTAAAGAAAGTGGAACCAGAGAAGGCCGGAGCAGAGAAAGCAGGAACCAAACGGGGATGTCAGATCTCATCGCATACGTTGATGGCGGCTCCCACGGCAGCCCGGGGCCGTCTGGCATTGGCGTGCTGATTGAGAAGCCCGATGGCGAGATGATCCGGATTGCCAAATGGATTGGCCACCATGACAACAATGTGGCTGAATACGCTGCTCTGCTTGAAGCCTTGCAGCGAGCGGTTGATCTGAACGCGACTTCTCTCAGCGTCTATACCGATTCTGAGTTGGTAGTAAAGCAGATGACGGGCGAGTATTCCTGCCGCAGTCCGCGCCTCTACTCCCTGAACTGGATATGCCGCAAGCTGGCGCGCACTTTAAAATTTTGCATCTCTCACATTCCTCGCGAACAGAACCAGGAAGCCAATCGCCTGGCCAACCACGCTGTGCGCTTCCGCAGAGATCTGGCTCTAGACCTGAAATAACCTTTTTTAGACGGCACTATTCTTTCGCAGTGAGACAGTTATGCGATGTTATGACGTCATCAACTCTCGTGCCCGCTGCGTCGTCTTGATCACCGCATTCATCAATGTCACTCTTAGCCCGCCTTTTTCCAGTTCCATGAGGCCTTCAATCGTGCAGCCTGCCGGAGTTGTCACCGCGTCCTTGAGCAGCGCAGGGTGATGTCCGGTCTCAAGCGCCAGTTGCGCCGAGCCAAAAAGCGTCTGCGCTGCCAGCGTGGTGGCCATCTCGCGCGGCAAGCCCACTTTCACGCCTGCTTCAGCCAGTGACTCCAGGATCACAAACACAAACGCTGGCCCGCTGGCGGAAAGCGCTGTAATCGCGTCCATGTGCTTTTCATCCACGATCAGCGCACGGCCCACGCTTTCAAAAAGATGTTTTGCCATCTCCAGATGCTCGGGTTTGGCTGCCGGGCCGGGACAAATCGCAGTCATCCCTGCGCCCACCATGGCCGGAGTATTGGGCATAGCGCGCACTACGGGCATATCTTTGCCAAGTTTCTGCTGAATAAAACTGGTAGTCGTGGATGCTGCAATCGAGATCACCAATGTTCCCGGAGCCAACGCCGGTGCAATCTCATCCAGCAACTGTCCCAAGACCTGCGGCTTCACACCAAGCAGGACAATTGGCGCTCCCGCAACGGCAACGTGGTTATCAGTTCCCACCGGAACTCCGCCCAGTTCGTGCGCCAGCTCTGCGGAACGATCTCCATGCTGGATGGTTGCAGCCACTTCTTCCGGTGCCATAAGCTTGCGCTCCAAAAAAGACTCCAGCAGGATGGTTCCCATCTTGCCGCAGCCAAGCACGGCAATCTTTTTGGCTGCTTTGGTCCTGGTTTCGTACGCGGTTTGTATTTGTGTGGTGGACGAACTCATTGGTGTCCATTCCTTTCTTCGCAAAAAGTAAAAGCCCGCTGCCTTTACGGGGCAACGGGCTTAAAATATGAGTGCTGTTTTAGCTATTCAGCCATATTTATCCCTCTGCCCTCGCGGACACACGGAAGCGGGTACGCCGCCTGTGCCGGATTTGGTCGAGAGGTAAACATGGGCCGAAATATAGCCCATTTTAGGTCTGAGTTACAAGGTTAATTTGGTAATTGAGTAATTTTGTAATTGAAGCCATGATCCGCATGGCGATACGAGGTTAATCGCCACGAATACGGTGCTTTCAATCGCCGCAAGTTCAATTATCCAATTACCAAATTACTCAATTACCAAATTCAGCATCATTCGTACCGCAATGCCACCAAAGGATCTACTTTGGTGGCTCGACGCGCGGGGATATAGCATGCTGCCAGCGCAACCAGCGCCAGCAGAGCAGCCACAGCCAAAAGCGTTATGGGATCGCCGGCTTTCACGCCGTAAAGGAAGCTGGCCAGAAAGCGCGTTACGCCAACAGCTACCGCAACGCCCACGACGGCGCCTGCGACAATCAGTTTCACGGCCTTCGTGAGCACCAGGCCAACCACGTTGTGAGCCTGCGCTCCTACGGCCATACGGATACCAATCTCACGCGTTCGCCGTGTTACCTCATAAGAAAGCAGTCCATAAAGCCCAAGGCACGCCAGCAGTAAGGCTAGGAGGCCAAACAAGCTGGAGAGCCGGGCAGTCATTTTTTCCGTGAATACCTGCCGGTCGATTGCTTCTGTTTCGGTGGAAATGCGGAAAACCGCCAGATCATGGCTCTGCTGGTCCACAATGTGTTTAATGGTGGGTACAAGCGAGAGCGGGTCCGTGGCTGTCCGCAGATCAAAAAACGCCTCTCCGCCGACATTCGGCTGATAAAAGCAAGGCGTGATTTCGCGACGCAGGCTGTTGTATTTGGAATTCGCCACCACGCCCACAATCAAATAACCCGGGGCCTTGGCATCCCCGATCCCGGTCGGCTCCTGCTCACCGAAGATCTGTCCGAGCGGATTTTTCCCTGGGAAGTATCGGCGTGCAAACTCCTGGTTCACGATAACCGGCGTGGGATTTGAGCTGGGTTTGTCTCCATCATTGCTCGCGGCCACAGCGTAATCCGACGGAGTGAAATCACGTCCTGATTGAAACGGAATGCCCCAGGTTGAAAAGAACTTGGGGCCAATGGGGTAGACGTCGGATTCGACCTGGTTTTTCTCGGCTGCTCCTGATTCCATCTCCTGCTTGGTAGGAGGAGGAGTTCCCGGCCGGTGGAAGGCTGTGTTCCAGAGACCGCCGGAGAGAAACGGATACCAGGAATAAGTCGCAGAGGTCACGCCCGGGATTGCCGAGAATTTTTCCTGCAATTCGAAAAACAGATTGTCGATCTGCTGGCCCTTGTAGCCCGCCAGGCCCGGATCAATGCCAAAGAGCAGGACATTCTGGGTATCAAAGCCGGGATTCAGGCTTTTTAAGTTGTTGAGCGTACGCACCAACAGCCCAGCAACCACCAGCACCACGATTGCCAGTGCTATCTGCACCGCAACA
The DNA here is from genome assembly GCA_035652415.1 of Candidatus Angelobacter sp. Classification (GTDB taxonomy): domain Bacteria; phylum Acidobacteriota; class Terriglobia; order Terriglobales; family Acidobacteriaceae; genus Angelobacter. The sequence goes on from DASRDW010000234.1 coordinate 15,116, forward strand.
AGCATTCCACCTGCAGAGAACCGGCGTCGCTTGTCCTCGGAAACTGTTGTGCCGCTGCCCGTCGCCGCCTTGAGTGAAGAGGTGAGATTGACGTCTGAACCACGTAGCGCGGGAGCCAGTCCAAAGAGAATTCCCGTGAGCAGCGAAACCCCGGCAGTGAACCCCAGCACGCGCCAGTCAAGTTGTGGCGAGAAGATCGGCGGGTTCACAGATCCTGCGGAAACCATAGCCATCAGCGTCCGTGAACCCCAAACTGCCACAAGCATGCCGAGAGCCCCTCCAGCAAAGGCAAGCATTACGCTTTCTGTCAGCACTTGCAGGATGATCCTGCTCCGCTTCGCGCCCAGCGCAAGGCGCACGGCAATTTCGCGTTGCCGGGAAGCCGAGCGGGCCAGCAGCAATCCCGCGATGTTGGCGCAGGCAATCAGAAGCACCGCTCCCACGCAGAGCATCAAGACGTAAAGTGGCTGCAAAGTCCTTTTCTGGCTGCCTCCCAGCACTTGGCTGGCTTGAGCGAGCTTGATTTTAGGATCGCTGTCTGGCTTGAAAAGAGGCTTGCCCACAGAATTTACGGAGTTGCGAAACAGCAGACTGAGGCCGGCTTGGGCCTGATTCACGGCAATACCGGATTTTAGACGCCCAATCATGACAAGCCACCAGTGGTCGGCCTCATCATCTCTGGGCTTCCAGTTAGGAACCACCACGGGGCGTTGCGCCATGGGGATGATCACGTCATATTTGTTGGACAAGGTCAGGGCGTCAAATCGTGGCTCAGTGATGCCGATAATCGTGAACGGTATTCCATTCAAACGGATCGTTTTTCCGATCGCTGATTCCGAACCGCCAAACTCAGTCTGCCAGAAGCTGTAGTCCAGCACCGCAGCCGCCTGGGCACTTGCGCTGTCTTCGCCCGCGTTGATGAGCCGGCCCAGATGAGCGCGCACGCCAAGCGTCTGGAAGTAGTCGCCCGTCACGAATTCGCCTTTCACCATTCGCGCGGGACCATTGCCACTCATATCGACCTGTCCTGCCTCGGTGTATGCCGCAACATGGGAGAAGAGACCGGACTGCGCCTGTACCTGCTTGAAGAACGGCAATGACAACGAGCAGCCGCTAGCAGTCGCACCATCGTGGGACTCGTCGCATTCGCCAAAATTGCGGTAGCTCATGTTCCCTGGGCCTTTATGCGACTGCCACTGAAAGACGAGCAGGCTCTGCGGATCCGCGATTGGCAGGGAACGGAAAATCACAGCATCGATCAAGCTAAAGATCGCTGTGTTGGCCCCGATCCCCAATGCCAGCGTTACTACGGCAATGATGGTGAAGGGGGGTGATTTACGCAGCATGCGCCAGGCATAACGCGAGTCCTGTGCTATTGCATCAAAAAAACGGCCACGATGCACCTCGCGCAGCGATTCCCGAGTCTGGGCGACTCCACCAAAAGCGATCAAAGCCTGCCGCCGCGCTTCATCAGGGAACATGCCCTTTGCGATGTTCTGCTCAATTTCCCGCTCCAAATGGAAACGAAGTTCGTCATTTACATCATTTTCCTGGCGCTTGTGGGTCAGGACGGCACGTAATTTTTTCAGCATGGCAGTCTCTCTTCAGCTTGTTCCAGGTCAGTTCTGTTGTAAAACCAGTGCAATGGCAGCCGATAGCCGTTCCCATTCGCCCATCTCCTTCTCCAACTGGCTGCGTCCAGTACGGGTGAGCGAGTAAAACTTGGCCCGGCGATTATTGTCAGAGGTGCTCCATTCAGAACCAATCCACCCGCGCTGCTCCAGCCGATGCAGCGCAGGATAGAGCGATCCTTGGCCCACCTGCAGAACATCCTTTGAAATCTGCTGGATACGCTGGGCGATACCCCAGCCGTGCATTGGTTCCAGGGCCAGCGTTTTCAGGATCAAAAGATCCAGCGTGCCCTGCAAAAGATCAATTTGGTTACCCATTAGCTCACCTCTCGGATGTCGACAGGATAGACGAACGCACTTGTCGGATGTCAACAAGAAAAAGATTCAGGAGGCCAGATCAGCAACTTTTCAGGAACAAGCTGGTTTTATCTGTAACGACTACGGTCGCAAGTAGTACAACCATCTGTCACTGGAGCGGCTTTTTTTGCACAGGCAATGGTGCAACTAATGTAAGAATCCGGTCGTAAATGACAAAAAATGTTGCAGGGTTGATGCAATTCTGCTCTGGATCAACTATTATGGTGCTCCTTTCGCTGCACTAAGTTTGGAGCTACTTCGTCACCGATCATCTGGCCGATTGATCTAACTGAGAAGCCGCCACTTCCCAGGAGAACCCTCAATGTTAAAGATCACTAAGGCTGACTATGATCTGATCCGCTGGGAAGCCAAACGTAGTTATCCTCACGAATGCTGTGGCATTTTGCTGGGAAATGTTTCAGGCGGCCATCGCTGGGTCACCATGACGTTGACCTGTGAGAACATGCGCACGGATTCCCCGGCGGACCGCTACAGCATTAATCCTGAACAGGTTATAGCTGCGCTTAAGCTGGCACGGAACCGCGGCGAAGGCATTATCGGCTTTTATCATTCTCATCCTGACCATTCTCCAAATTATTCTTCTACTGATCTGGCAGAGGCACACTGGTTTGATTGTTCTTATGTGATTACCAGCGTTGAGATGGGTAGCCCTACTTTGACCGCTTCTTATGTCCTAACCGGGTCAGAGAATGAAAAAAGCTTTGAGCCGGAGAGCATTGAGATTGTGGCCAATCAAAGCTCTCTGCTGTATGCCACTTAGCGATATAATGTTCCCGTGATTTCCTCCGCATCATTTCTGCCCATGGCCATGCCTCGAATGGCCCGATGTCTGATGCGGACCTCCGGCCTCTGATCGCAAGCTTGCCGGGCCTTCAAGCTCAAACACTGAATCCAGTCCTGTATTCATTTAAAATTTCATTAGCCGAAAGGAATTTCCCATGGCCACCACGCTGGCGCCTCATGAATTGCCCTCATTGAACAATGAAGAAGTGCTTCGCTATTCCCGGCACCTGATCATGCCGGAGGTAGGCATGGAGGGCCAGCAGAAGCTCAAAGCCGCCCGCGTGCTCTGCATTGGGACAGGCGGTCTTGGGTCGCCGCTGGCGTTGTATCTTTCCGCCGCTGGCGTTGGGACAATCGGGCTGGTGGATTTTGACAAAGTGGACTTCACCAACCTGCAGCGCCAGGTGATCCACTTCACCGGCGACGTAGGTCGGCCCAAGCTGGAGTCGGCGCAGGAAAAGATTGCGGCCATTAATCCGTTCGTCAATGTCAAGAAGTTTGAGACAAAGCTGACCAGCCAGAACGCGCTGGAAATCTTTGCCGGCTTCGACATCATTGTTGACGGCACAGACAATTTCCCCACGCGCTTTCTGGTGAACGATGCCTGCGTTTTTACCGGCAAGCCGAATGTGTATGGATCCATCTTCCGCTTTGAAGGCCA